>NZ_ATUP01000001.1:1310687-1638359 GCF_000420265.1 Oceanicaulis alexandrii DSM 11625 | reverse complement strand
TTCACGGCGCCCACAGCCATCCAGCGCCTCGCCGCCGCGCTGGCGGAAAGCGGAACGCAGCTTCATGCGCTGCGCCGACTGATCTATGGCGCGGCTCCCTTTCCTGTCCCGGCCCTCATCCGCGCGCAGGAAACGCTGGGCCCGCGCATCGCCGGACTGTACGGACAGACGGAAGCTCCAATGACCATTACGACGATCAGCGAGACCGAGCTCGCCAATCCCGAGCTGCAGACCAGCGTCGGGCGCCCGGCGCCGCTCAGCCAGGTGACGATCCTTGGTCCCGGCGGCGAAACGCTCGCCCCCGGAGAAACCGGAGAGATCACCCTGGCCGGCCCACTGATCATGGACGGCTATCTCGGGGATCCGGAAAAAACCGCCGAAACAATCCGGGACGGACGGCTTCACACCGGCGATCTCGGACAGATGGATGAACAAGGCCGGCTCTTTATAACAGGCCGGGCGAGCGAGCTTATCATCTCAGGCGGGTTCAATGTCTTTCCATCAGAGGTCGAAGCCGCGCTTCTGGCGACCGGCGCGGTCGGCGAAGCGTGCGTCTTCGGCGCTCAAGACCTCGACTGGGGCGAGCGGGTCGAGGCCGCCGTGACTGCGCCTGCGGCAGGTCGCGTCGATGTCGACGCCCTGCGCGCCGCCGTGCGGGAACGACTGGGCCCGGTCAAGACACCCAAGCGCATCCATGTGCTCGACGCACTCCCCCGCAATGGACTGGGCAAGCTGATGCGAACCGATCTTGTACGGCAGTTTTCGGAGACGTCATGAGCCTGGACATCCGCCTGGCCGCGATGCGCACCGAGCTCGACGGGGCTGTCAGCCGCGACACCTTCTGGGCGAAACTGCAGGCCCGGATCGCCATTCTGGAAGAAGACCGCGCCGTGCTCGAACTCGCCCCCGCTGCGAGCCGGTGCAATCTCGCCGGCGTCGTGCATGGCGGAGAGAGCGCAGCCATGCTCGACCAGGCGTGCGGTCTCGCAGCCAACGCCACGGCAGAGGGCCGCTGGGTGACCGGCAAGGCCGAGCTGGTGTATCGCGCCCCGGTCCCGGGACAGGCTGCGCTCATCTGCGAAGCGCGTGTGGCGAACCGCAGAGGTCGCCAGGCGGTCGTAAAGGGAGAAATCCGCACCGCCGAGGGCGATTGCGCCCTGGTCACAGCGCGCATGACCTTCGTTCGCCTGCGCGACCAGCCATGAAAAAGGAATGGCGGTGAGGGTGGGATTCGAACCCACGAGACGGTTACCCGCCTACACGCGTTCCAGGCGTGCGCCTTCGACCACTCGGCCACCTCACCGTAAGGCGGCGGAAAGTACCCAATACACCGCGCCAGTCAAGGACCTAACGCTGCTGTGTGTGCGTGAAAAACCGGTCACGGCTTCTTGCGCCAGAATGGCGGTCTTCCCAATTGCTCAAAGGCGCATATTTCAATCTCAAACGGACGGACGGCGAGACGCCGCGCCGACCCCTCCAACCGACGCAAAGGTCCGCCATGTTTGACGTGAACAAAATCATCACCGCCCTCCAGACTGACCCCAACGCGCAGCGCACGGCGCTGGCGGGCGGCGGCGGCGTCGCAGCGGGCTTCGCCGCCTCCATGCTGATGGGCAAGTCCGGGCGCAAGATGATGGGCAAAGCGGCCAAATACGGCGCCGTCGCCGCTATTGGCGGCCTCGCCTATCACGCTTGGCAGAAGAGCCAGCAAAACAAGCAAGGCCAGGCCGCAGCGCCCGCCACTCAGGCATCAGCCCAGGACGCAGAGTTCACGCCGGCCCCGGAGAACTCCGCCTTCCTGCCCGCCCCGTCCGACGAAGCGGCGGTCGATCAGCTCGGCAAGGCGCTGGTGCGCGCCATGATCGCGGCGGCCAAGGCGGATGGCAAGGTCGACGCCGAAGAGAAAGAGGCGATTTTCGCGCGCCTGAACGCCATGGATCTGAGCGCGGAAGACAAGGCGTTCGTGTTTGACGAATTGTCAGCGCCGTTCGACATCAATGCGGTCGTCGCCGCTGCGGATACGCCCGAACACGCCGCCGAGATTTACGCCGCGTCGCTGGTGGCGATCGAGATCGACACCCCCGCCGAGCGCGCCTATCTGCAAATGCTGGCGGCGCGGCTGGAGCTCGACCCCGATCTGGTCAACGAAATCCATAAGGCTGCAGACGCCCAGCCTGCCTGAGTTCCGGCATCTGATGGCCTGCCACCAGGCGATCAGACCGCCTGAGCCTTTGGCTGCCCCTCGTCCTCATCCTCACGCGTGACCGCCGACAGAAAATCGGCGACTGCTGTGCGTAGCTGGTCCGCCTGACGGGACAGCTCCGAGGCCGACACAAGGACCTGTGATGCTGAAGCGCTGGAATCCGACGCCTCACGCATAACCTCGTCAATGGACGCGCTCACAGTGTCTGTGGACCGTGAAGCTTCGCTCGAATTTTGAGCGATCTCCCGGGTGGAGGCGCCTTGCTCCTCCACGCCCGCGGCGATGATGGAACTGGCTTCGTTCAGCTTTTCGATGGTGTCCTGAATAACATCGATGGACTGAACAGATGCGGCTGTGGAGGCCTGGATTTCGCCGATTTGCTCGGCGATCTCGGTGGTCGCCTGAGCAGTCTGATCAGCCAGGGTCTTCACTTCATCGGCCACAACGGCAAAGCCCTTACCCGCCTCACCTGCCCGCGCGGCCTCGATCGTAGCGTTCAGCGCCAACAAATTGGTTTGCTCGGCGATTTGCTTGATCAATGTGACGATATCGCCAATTTTCTGTGCTGAATCAGCCAGCTCGCCGACTTTCCCGGATGTTTCACGCGTCTCCGAGCTGGCCTTGTCGGCCATTTCACTGGACCTGGAGACCTGGGCGCTGATCTCATTGACCGATGCAGCAAGCTCTTCAGCTGCGGCGGCGACCGCCTGTACGTTGGCGGAAGCCTCGGTCGATGATGAAGAGACAGTCCCGGCCGTCTCGGAGGTCTTTTTCGCAGATGACGTCAACGCCTGAGCGGCCTGCTCCAGCTGCTTGGATGCGGCGGCGACAGTTTCAACGATTGAACCCACTGCGCTTTCAAACTCTGCGGCCAGATTGCGCATCATTCGGCGGCGCTCTTCACGCGCTCGGGATTCGCGTTCCTGTTCAGCAGCATGCTCGGCTTCAGCCTTGGCCTTGGCGTTCGCCTGGATCTCAGTGACTGCGACGGCGAGATCGCCGATCTCATCTTTCCGATCGCTCCCATAGACATCGACATCCGTCTGACCGCGCGCGATGGCTTGCAGGGAGCCGTTAAAGGCGACCAGAGGGCGGGCGATCGACCGGTTGAGCAACCACGCCAAACCAAACCCGGCCAATACGATCAGAACTGACAAGGTGCTGAAAACCGTCAGAAGACGGGTATGACTGGCGTCCAGAGCACTGCGATCCAGAGCTATGGTGACCACGCCGATCACCGCCCCATCGAAATCCCTGAGTGGGAAGATGCGCAGCGAAAAGGGCGTATCATTCATAACCACGCGCGGAATAACCACCGGGTTCACGAGCCCGTTGTTCAGAGCCGACATGTCAAATTCAAACGTTTGCGGGAAGGAGGATCCGACCAGTTGCATCCCGCTCTCGGTCACTCTGTGCACCGCGGCTTGCGTGCCCGTCCGACTGGTGTGCGCAGCCAGGAAGTCGTCGCCCATGCGCAAGCCCATCTCCACAGTACCGAGATGACGCGCCCCATCAAAGACGGGCTGCACTCCACGGATGCCGAGACCTGCCACCCCGACTTCAATGCCGCTCACCGTCTCGCGCCGTTCATTGGCCTCAACGACTGTTTGTCTGAATGAAGACAGATCATCGCCAAATCGCTCAGGCCGATGCACGCGCAAAAATGAGGTGGCGGGGGGCAGATGATATTGAAATTGCGCGACACCCTCGGCGCTGACCGCCTCAAACGCCGGAACGACAATGGTCGCCAATGTTTCGCGATCATTCGCAGCGAAGGCGTCAATGACAGGGGGAAGAGCGCCAGCAAGACGCGCCATGCTGGAGGCGCGGCGCGCTTCAGCTTCTATGGAGCCTTCAATGCTGATCGCCTCCGCCTGGAGGCGCGTATTGATGCTCGTGTCCCGCAAACCGTTTGCAAACCAGATTGTTACGCCAAAACAGGCCGCGGCCGCCAGCGCCATTCCAGCGCAAATTCCGATCAGGAGCTGTGTCTGCAGGCGCATTCTCTATCCCTCGCTCAGTCCCGCGAAGCGGCCCAGCATTTGTCAAAACACACAATTCTTGAAAGGGAATGGGTTTATTCTTCATTACAGTGGCGACTGATTGAATCCGCCTTGAAATCAAAAAATCATCCCGCAACGACCTGATTTTCTTTGTTTTCTCATCTGCAGACGCAACAGGGCTCACGCCGGGTCCATTCAGATATGTCAGTGCAGGCTTCTTAATTTGCGCGGCGCTTTCCAGCATCGCTCCTGAAGCCTGACGCAGACGCCTAGAATCGCGCCGGTTCGTCCTCGAGCGCATGCGCCAGATGGTCGGCCAGGCGGCGGGCGGCCAGTCCGGCGTCTGCGGCGGTCAGCAACACCGCCTCGGCGTCATCGAGCGGCGGCATGCGCGCGCCCTCGTCAATGGCGAGATCATCCGGGGCGAAATCCCGCGGCAAGACCGCAACGCCCAAGCCGGCCCGCACCGCCGCCAGCGCCCCGGCCAGCGAGCCGCAGACATAGGCGGCACGCGCCCGGCCGCCCGCGCGTCCCAACGCCTCCACGGCACGCTTGCGGTAGACGCAAGGCTCGGGGCTCACCACCAGCGCTGTGACACCGTCCGTTTTGAACACGCTGTCATCGGCCCCCACCCAGACCAGAGGCTCTGACCAGACGCGCTGGCCGTCCACCGCCGCGCTCGGCTCGCGCTTGACCAGCGCCACGTCCAGACGCCCGGCGTGAAACATATCCATCAGGTTCAGCGTCAGGTCACAGGTCACTTCGAGCTGAATGCCGGGGTGGGCGCGGGAGAACTCCGCCAGCGCCTTGGGCAAATGCGCCGTGGCGATGTCTTCCGGCGTTCCCAGGCGCACATGGCCGCGCGCCTCGCCCTGCCGAAACGCCGACAGCGCTTCGTCATGGAGCGCCAGCATGCGCTCGGCATACCCCATCAGACGCTCCCCCGCCGGCGTCAGGGTGACCCGCCGCGCGGTGCGGCTGAACAGCCGCTCATCCACGATTTGCTCAAGCTTGCGGATCTGGAGCGAGACCGCCGACTGACTGCGGAACAACAGCGCTCCAGCGCGCGTAAAGCTCTGCGATTGCGCCACCGCCACAAAGGCGCGGAGCAGATCAAGATCCAGACGGTCCGTTTGCATACTATGAGTTTCTCAAATGCATGGACGCAAGACAATCAATTTTTCAAATTCTAATGACTTGCTAAAACCTGCCTCACACAGCGACTGATCGCGTCCACCCGCGCCCGTCGTTTGTTGACTCACGCTGGAATGAGGAAACCCGAATGAACGTCCACGTCTCCGCCTCGAACGCCGCCTCCACGGCGACGCGCACCCCCACCCCGATCACCGTCGCGTACGGCGATGGCATCGGCCCGGAAATCATGAAAGCCAGCCTGAGAGTGCTGGAGGCCGCCGGCGCCGCCCTGGCGCCCGAGCCGATCGCCATCGGTGAGCAGGTCTATCTCAACGGGGTCAGCGCCGGCATTGAGGACAGCGCGTGGGAGTCCCTGCGCCGGACGAAAGTCTTCTACAAGGCGCCGATCACCACGCCTCAGGGCGGCGGCTTCAAATCGCTGAATGTCACCGTGCGCAAATCGCTGGGCCTGTTCGCCAATGTGCGCCCCTGCGCCGCGCTGTCGCCCTTCGTCGCCACGCGCCATCCTGACATGGACGTGGTGATCGTGCGCGAGAACGAGGAAGACCTCTACGCCGGGATCGAGCACCGTCAGACCGATGAAGTGGTGCAATGCCTCAAATTGATCTCGCGCCCCGGCTGTGAGCGGATCGTGCGCTATGCGTTTGATTACGCCCGCGCCAATGGCCGCAAGAAAGTCACCTGCTTGTCAAAGGACAACATCATGAAGCTGACCGATGGTCTGTTTCATGAGGTGTTTGACGAGATTTCCAAAGAGTATCCCGACATCAAGACCGATCACTGGATCATTGATATCGGCACCGCCAAGCTCGCCGATGCGCCCGAACAGTTCGATGTGATCGTCACCTCGAACCTTTATGGCGACATCATTTCCGACGTCGCCGCCGAAATCACCGGCTCGGTGGGCTTGGGCGGATCCGCCAATATCGGCGAGCATTGCGCCATGTTCGAGGCCATTCACGGCTCGGCCCCGATGATTGCGGGCCAGAATGTGGCGAACCCGTCCGGCCTGATCCTCGCGGGCGTGCAGATGCTGGTCCATATCGGTCAGGCCGATGTGGCGGAAAAACTCCATAACGCCTGGCTGAAAACCCTTGAGGACGGCGTGCATACCGTCGACATCGCCTCTGAGGGCATGACCAAGCAACAAGTGGGCACGGACGCCTTCGCCGACGCCGTGATCGCGCGCCTGGGCCAAGAGCCGTCCCATTTCACGCCCGTGCGCTACAACGCCAAAGCCGGCGGCGTCGCCATCGCGCCCTACAAGCGCCGCGAGCGCCAGACCAAGACGCTGGTCGGCGTGGATGTCTTTGTGGACATACCGACGCAGAACCCCGATGAGCTGGCGAAAACGCTGAACCTTGCGGCCGGCGGTGCGGCCTTGTCGCTGAAGATGATCACCAATCGCGGGGTGAAGGTCTGGCCGCAAGGCTTGCCCGAAACCTTCAAGACCGACCATTGGCGCTGCCGCTTCATGGGCGAGGGCGTGCGCAAGAACGCCGACGTGGTCGATCTTCTGACCCGGCTTGAAAAAAGCGGCGTCGACTTTGTGAAAACCGAACAGCTCTACGAGTTCGACGGCAAGCCCGGCTACTCGCTGGGTCAGGGCCAGTAAGGGTCACATCCGACACAAAACCCCGGTCCGCAATGCGGGCCGGGGTTTGCTGTGCGTCTGTTTGGCAATTGACGGTTAGGCTTTCACGATGCGCGCAATATAGAAGCCGTCCATGCCGCCGCGTTCATCCCACATATCGGGACGGGTGCGCACGGCGCCGTCCGGGCGGAGCGCTTCTTTCAGGCCCGGCAGCTCGTCCGCCGTCACCGGATCAAGCCGCGCGTCCGGCGTGCGGTCGAGGAAGGCCGCGATCTGGTCTTCGCCCTCTTCAAGCTCCAGCGAACAGGTGCAATAGACCAGCCGCCCGCCCGATTTAAGCTGGGCGAAACTGGCGTCCAGCAGGCGACGCTGGATCTCGGCCAGATTGGCGATATCGCCGGGCTCTTTCGCCCAGGCCGCATCCGGGCGGCGACGCAGCGTGCCCGTCGCCGAGCAGGGCGCATCGAGCAAAATCGCGTCCATGGGCTCCGGCGCTGTCCAGTCCGCCACATCGGCGGTGACGATCTCGGCGTTGAGTTTGGTGCGTTCCAGGTTTTCAGCCAGACGCTTGAGGCGTTTCGGCGAAGCGTCGACCGCGATCACTGACGCGCCCGCAGCGGCCAGCTGCAAGGTCTTGCCCCCCGGCGCAGCGCAGAGATCGGCGACCTTTTCACCGGGTTTGACGTTCAGAATGCGCGCCGGCAGAGCCGCGGCCACATCCTGAACCCACCAATCGCCCGCTTCAAAGCCCGGCAGGCCATCCACCGCGCCAATGTCCGGGCGCCGGATCGTGCCGGTCTCCAACACCTTGGCGCCGATTTCGTCGGCGAAGCTCTGAGCGTCAAAGCCCGGCTTGGCGGTGAGATCCAGCGTCGGCGGGACGGACCGGGCGATGGCGATGGCGCGCGCCACCGGCTCGCCATAGGTCTCCACCCAGCGCTCGGCCAGCCAGTCGGGCAGATCTTCAAGCGGGTCTGAATCCAGAAACGCGCCTTTGCCCTGATCCACGACCCGGCGCAGCACGGCGTTCGCCAGATTCTTGAACCGGGCGGTATTGGGATCCTGCGCCATCAGGCTGACCCAGGCGTCCACCGCGGCGTGGGCCGGGGTTTCAAGGATCAGGCGCTCGGCCGCGCCGCAACGCAGGATCAGATGCGCCTTGATCTCTTCATCCGGCAAAGGCTTGTCGAGCACCTGCATCAGAGCCGCGTCGAGCGCGATGGGACGGCGGATCACGGAGGAGGCGATGGCGCGCGCAAAAGCGCGATCACGCGGCTCCATGCGTTTCCATTCCGGCCGCCCGGCCAGAGCGCCGTCCAGCGGCACGCCCTTGGCGAGCACGCCTTCGACCGCGCCGAGCGCGGTGCCGCGCGGCATCAAATTCTTGGTGGAGGATTTAGGCTCAGATCCAGACTTGCGCGGCTGGCGGCGGTCTGAATGATTCACGCCTGATCCTCTTGAGCGGCTTCCTGGCTGGCTTCGGCTTCACGTTCCAGACGCCGGCGCTCGCTGGCGCGGATTTTCTGGCTTTCACTTTTCAGCTGCCCGCAGGCGGCGAAGATATCGCGGCCCCGCGGCGTGCGGATCGGGCTGGCGTAGCCGGCCTTGTTCACCACATCGGCGAAGGCTTCGATCTGATCCCAGTCCGAGCACTCATACGGGCTGCCTGGCCAGGGATTGAACGGGATGAGATTGATCTTGGACGGGATGCCGCGCAGCAGTTTGACCAGCGCCCGCGCCTCGGCGAGGGAGTCGTTCACGCCTTTCAGCATCACATACTCGAATGTGACGCGCTTGGCGTTGGACAGGTCGGGATAGGCGCGAATGGCGTCCATCAGCTCCGCGATGGGGTATTTCTTGTTCAGCGGCACCAGCTCGTTACGCAACTCGTCATTGGTCGCGTGCAGGCTGATGGCCAGCATGGCGCGGGTGCGCTCGCCGAGTTCCGGGATTTTCGGCACCACGCCGGAGGTGGACACCGTGATGCGGCGACGGCCGATGGCGATGCCTTCATGGTCGGAGATCACGTCGATGGCGTCCGACACCGTATCCAGGGTGTAAAGCGGCTCGCCCATGCCCATGAAGACGATATTGGTGATCTGGCGGTCTTCGTTCGACGTCGGCCATTCGCCCAGATCATCGCGCGCGATCATCACCTGAGTGACAATTTCAGCAGCGGTCAGATTGCGCACCAGCGGCTGGGTGCCGGTATGACAGAAGGTGCAATTGAGCGTGCAGCCCACCTGAGAGGACACGCACAACGCGCCCGAACGGCCAACACCGGGGATGAAGACGGTCTCCACCTCGATCCCGCTTTCCAGCTTGATGAGGTATTTGCGCGTGCCGTCCACGCTGACCTGGCGTTCGGTGATTTCGGGACGGGCCAGCGTGAACTTCGCCTTGAGCGCCTCGCGCAAGGCCTTGGACACATTGGTCATCTCATCGAAATCGGTGACGCCGTAATGATAGATCCAGCGCCAGAGCTGCTCGGCGCGCATCTTGGCCTTTTTCTCATCCACCAGATCATGCGCGATCAGCACGTCGCGCAATTGCGCGCGGGTCAGACCGGCGAGCGGAACCGGGCCGGACATCTCTGGCCGGTTGGAAAAAGACAGGTCGAGAGTTTTCAAAGGTGCGTTCATAGCGCCGTCGTATACTGGAAAACTGAACAAACTTCGAGAGGCGAGAACGCATGGCGGGCTTGCGCCTGCAGACACGCTTGTTTGTTCGCTGTCCCGAGCCAGGCTCATCCGGACCGATTGTCAGCGTCAGCCGCCGTCTCGCGGCTATTTGCGCACCAGCGGCCAGAGCAGCTCTCGCCCGGCGCTGACCGGCTCCATCCCCTCTATGCCGTAGGTCTCCGGATAGCGGCGGGTGATCTTCGCGGTGCCGAACAGAACGTCCCAGAAAAACAGCAGATTGCCGTAATTGCCTTTGTAATGGGTGACGCCGTCCTCTTTGTGCAGGCCATGATGAGCGCTGTGGGTGGCGGGCGTCGAGATGGTCCGTTCCAGAACCCACATGACCGGCGCCAGCAGCGGGATCCGGTAGAGCGCCGCATCCCAGCGCCAGGATGAATGCGCGCCGAAGATCACCGTCATCTTGACCACCAGATACACCGCATAGACCGGGTAGAACCCCAGATGCACCAGCACGGCGGCGATCCACAGCCCCGGCATGAACAGGTAATAGAAGAGATTGTTGCGATAGGCGGTGCGGATCGACAGATAAGCGCCTGAATGATGCGCCCGATGCAGATTGTAGAGCACGGGGAAGGTGTGGCTGGCGCGATGCCACCAGTATTGGGTCATGTCATCGCCGACGAGCAAGATCGCCACCATCAGATACCAGGGCAGGAACGCCAGCGCGTCTTTCGAGCCGGGCCGGATCGCTTCCACCAGCATGGGCGCCACAGCGAAGATCAGCGGCACGGTGACCAACACGATGGTGAGCGAGGACAAAACCTCGATGATCACATCCCGGCGGGAGCCGCGTTCTTTCTGCAGGAATCGTCCTGTCACCGCTTCCAGCACAATGAAGCCGGCGAAAATTGCGGGTACGAGGATTTTTTCATTGATCATGGCGAACGCCTCCCGGACAGACCCTCGCCGGTTCGAATCATAACTTCCAATACAAATTTTGCATTCTTCCATAACTAATGCTTATGCTTGTAGCATGCTCAGCCTGCGCACCGCCCGCCTGTTTCTCGTCGCCGCCGACGCCGGCACGCTGACCGCAGCCGCGGAGCGCCTGCATGTGAGCCAACCTGCCGCCAGCAAGGCGCTGGCCCAGCTGGAGACCGATCTGGGCGGCGCCTTGTTTGACCGCGCCGGGCGCAAGCTGATCCTGACCGCGCTGGGCGAGGCGCTTTTGCCCCGTGCGCGATCGCTGATCCAGCAGGCTGCAGACCTGAAGGCTGAGGCCGAACGCTGGCGCGCTGGAGAAGACGGCGTGCTGAGCTTGGGGGCTGGGCCGAGCGTCACCTACCGCCTGCTGCCCGAGGCGGTGGCCCGTTTTTATCGCGCCGGGCGTACGGTTCAGCTGACCGTCCGCGCGGGCGCGGCGGGGATGCTGGTCGATCAGGTGCGCCGCGGCGCGCTGGACCTGGTCGCCGCGGATATGGGCGACGCCGTCCTGGATCCGGACCTGGTGGTGCATCCCTTGCCAGAGGAGAGCGTGACGGCGCTGGTGCGCCCCGACCACCCGGCCCTCAAGGGTGAGGCGTATGACCGGTTTCCGCTGGCCACGGCCACGCCGCCCGAACGCCTCAGCCGCCAGCCTCTGCCCTGGGGGCGGCCGCGTCCGGGTCTCGTGTGTGATGATTACACCGTTCTGGCGCTGGCGTGTTCAGCGTCAGACCATATCCTCGCTGCGCCGCGCTCGGTTGTGGACCGGCTGACGGCCGAACACGGCCTGGTCCAGCTGACAGCCTCATCACCGGATCTGGTGGTGCGGCCCGCTCTGATTTATCGCGCCAACGCGCCGCACAGCGCCGCCCGCCAGCTTCTGTTTGAGTGTTTCGAAGCCGTCGCGCGACAGGCCTAGCCGCACAGATCGTCCACTTGCTCCAGCGCCGCAGTCACCCCCAAAAGTGAAAACGTATAGGCGGTGGCGGTGCCGCGAGCGCTGGTGGCCTCGACCCGCATATCAGAGCCCCGTCGCATCGCGCGCACAAGCTGGCTCTCCTCGCCCGGCTCTTCCAGAAACCCTTCCTGCTCGGAAACGAACATCTCAAACCGGTCCGAACCCACTCGCACGCGCGGCGGGCTGTCAGGACGCAGGGCGTACCCGGCCAGGAAGCTGGGCTGGTTCTCCGCGGCGCCGCTGCGCCAGCTCGCCACCAGGAAGAACACCTCGCCATGGTCCACATTGGCGGGCAAAGCCTCTTGCGGGCGGCTGAGCGCATAACAGACCTGACCCTCGGCCGAACCGCGCGTGAACACGCGCCAGTCGCGATGCGCGCCCTGAAACTCAGGTTCTGACGCCTCCTGCGCTTGCACAGGCGACAGTGCGGCGATGGTCAGACACAGGCTGGCAAATAGAACGCGCATGGGGATTTCCATTCAGATATGAGCGGTTTGACGCAAGCAAGATCGGCTGGCGCCGGTCTGTATTCCCGTTTAAAGCGGTCTGAGACGGCGGTTTCAAGGCATGATCTGGCTTGATCGTCATGTGTGCGGATGTGAGAGTGATCTGCAACGAGCTTCAAGGGTGAAACTTGCCTGACGCCCCTTTTTCCACTGGCGCAAAGCCGGATCGTGCGACCCTGAACTCGCTTGTGCTGGCCACCGCACAACGTGATCGGCAGGCGTTCGCGGCGCTGTTCAATTTCTATGCGCCGCGGGTCAAAGCCTATCTGCTGCGCCTGAACGCCCATGACAGCCTGGCTGAAGAGCTGGCGCAAGAGATCATGCTGACGGTCTGGCGCAAGGCCGAACAGTTCGATCCCGATCAGGCCTCCGCCTCCACCTGGATTTTCCGCATCGCGCGCAATCGGCGCATCGACGCGGCGCGCCAGGCCAACAAGCCCGCGCTTGACGGTGAGGATCCCAGCCTTCGCCCGCCGGACATCCAGCCCCCCGACGACGCCGTTCATGAAAATGATCGCGATGACCGGGTGCGTGAAGCCATGCTAGACTTGCCCGACGAACAGGTGGCGCTGCTGCGTCTGGCGTTTTTTGACGGCTTGTCTCACCGCGACATCGCCGATCAGCTCGGCATGCCGCTAGGCACTGTTAAATCAAGGCTCAGGCTGGCTTTCGACAAGCTCAGGCGGGTGCTTGATTCTGAAACCTTGTAAGAAATAATGCACGCATCCGTACTAAAAAACGCCCTGTCACTTGACGTCAGACTGAACTGATCAATATCCGCCACGCTGTACCAGACGCCGACTTAGAAGAAGACCATGACCAACCATCCGCTGGGTGACGAGATTTACGCCGCTTACGCTTCGGGCGCCCTTTCGGGTCCGATGCGCTTGCTGCTGGACGCGCAATCGGCTGTGAACGCCGAGGTCGCACGCGCCCGTCAAACGGTCGAGGCCGCCGCCGGCGTCCTGCTGGAAAGCGAAGCGCCCGCCGAAATGGCGCCGAATGCTCTGGCGACCCTGTTTGACATCATCGACACCGAAGAAGCGGGTCTGGGCGAAGCCGGTCCGGCGCGTTTCAACGCCCGCACCGGGTCTGAAACCTCACGCAACGCCGCCCAGAAGGCCGGCCAGGCGATTGATGAACTGCTGGATCTGCCGGGCTCCGTCCGCGATCTGGCGCTGGAAGCTGGCGGCTGGTCTTTCGCCGGCCCCGGCGTCCGCACCATGCCGCTGATGACCGAAGACGGCGCGAAAGCCGAGCTGATCCGCATCGAACCGGGTCGCGGCGTCCCCCATCACGGCCATGACGGCACGGAATTCACGCTCGTTCTGTCCGGCGGTTTCTCGGACGGGCGCGGCAGCTATGCCCCCGGCGATGTGTGTATGGCCAATCCCGACACGATCCACAAACCGATCGCCGACGAAGGCGAGGTCTGTATCGTGCTCGCTGTCACCGACGGCCCGCTCGCCTTTACCGGCGCCCTGGGCTGGATTCAGCGCGCACTGAGCCGCTAAGCGCCCTGCGGCGCCGCGCCGCTTTCTTTCGGCGGGGGCGTTGTTATCTTAACGTCCATGAGCAAACCGATCTTTTCTGGCGATGTGGTGATTTCCGGCGGCGGGCTCGCCGGTCTGACCCTGGCGCTGGCCCTGCATAAAGCCGGGCTGGCAGTGGCGGTCATTGATGCGATGGCGCTGTCTGAGCACGTAACGCCGGAGCATGACGGGCGCGCCTCGGCGCTGGCTTACACCTCCTATCGCATGCTGAACGCGGTCGGCGCCGGCCAGCATCTGAAAGACCATGTCCAGCCTATTGAAGACATCTTGGTCGTGGATGGCCGTCCCTATGACGGGCTCAAGCGCGGCGGCCCCGGCCCTGACCAGCTGCATTTTGACCGTCGCGAAATCTCACCCGAGGATGACGGCGAAGCTCTGGGCTATATGGCCGAGAACCGCTGGACGCGCGTGGCGCTCGCCAAAGCCGCCGAAGAGGCTGGTCTCACCGTGTTTGCGCCCGCCCGCGCCAGTCATATGGAGCCGGACGTCACTCCGGGACGCAATCGCCTGGTGTTGGAAAGCGGCGAGGTGCTCGAAGCGCCCCTCATTGTCGGCTGTGACGGCAAGTTTTCCGGTCTGCGCGCTCAGGCGGGCGTGCGAACCACAGATTACGCCTACAATCAAAAGGCTGTGGTGCTGACCGTCGAGCACGAACACAGCCATGAGGGTGTGGCGTATGAATGCTTCATGCCCACAGGCCCGTTCGCCATCCTGCCGCTGCCGGGCAATCGCTCGAGCCTGGTCTGGTGTGAAAAGCCAAAGGCGGCGGACGCCCTGAAAGACATGGATGACGCGGGCTTCCAGGAAGCGCTGGAGGCGCGCTTTGGCGATTTCCTCGGCTGGGTGAAACCCGCCAGCCCGCGCTGGACCTATCCGCTGACGCTGAAATTCGCGGAACGCTTCACCGATGACCGGCTGGCGCTGGTGGGCGACGCCGCCCGCGGCATTCACCCCATCGCCGGACAAGGCTTTAATCTGGGCATCCGCGATGCGGCGGTTCTGGCCGATGTGCTGGTGGACGCCAAGCGCGCCGGGCTTGATCTGGGCGCCCCTGCGACCTTGCAGCGCTATGAGCGCTGGCGGCGAACGGATTCTGTCGCGGTCGGGCTGGGCGCGCACCTGTTCACCTGGCTGTTCTCCAATGATCACAGCACGATAAGGGCTGCCCGAGGGCTGGGTCTGTCCATCGTGGATCAGATCCCCGTCGCCCGACGCTTTTTCATGCGTACGGCAGGTGGCGAAGTGGGCGATCTGCCGGCGCTGCTGCGCGGCGACAGCCTGCACCTCTAGACGCCATCAAACCCTGAGCGGTCAGGTGCGTTTCTTCGGCGCGCCCCAGATGTGCTGCTTGTCTTCCATCGGGCCGCCCGGCATGACCGGGCGCTCCGGGTAACCGCCCAGGCATAGCGTGCGATCATACAGCGCAATGGCCGCGGCCACGGACAGATTCACGCAGAATTTGGTGGGGATTTTCACCACATGCGAGCATCGCTCGAGCATGGCGGGGCTGAGATCGCCACGTTCCTTGCCCAGGACATAGGCGGCCATGCGCGGATGGCGGAAGCTTGGCAGCTCCACCGCGTCATCAGTCAGCTCCACACCAACGATCTGGCAACCGCGCGGCAGCGCCATGTCATCCACGCTCTCCCAGTCGTAATAGGGCAGGTTCTGGGTGGTCTTGGCGGTGTCGGTCTGAAACATCTCGCGCGCGCGGTTGGCCGCGCCCACGGTGAACACGAAGCTGCCGCCAAAGGCGTGTGCGGTGCGCATGACTGCGCCCAGATTGCGCGCCTTGGAGATTCCCTCAACGCCGACTGCGAAATAGCCTCTCATGAAAAAGGGTTTAGCCGCGACCTCTTGCGGAGGCAAACCGCTCTTTACACACAAAAACGCCCCCTGCACGAGCAGAGGGCGTTCTGTTCAAAAGATAGACCGAGCCTTAGTGAACGCTGACCGGTTCCGCGCCATGATCACGGGCCGCCGCAAAGGCCGCCTCGCGGTCAGAGAACACCGCCATGCGCTGGCCGTTCTCATCGTGAATGGCGTACAGCGTGGCGTCAGAGTCCAGTTTGACCCCGGCGTTCGCCGCTTGCTCCATGACTTCAGACGCGTCGATCGTGCGTACATACACCGTCGGCGTCGTATCCAGTGTCAGATCTGTTTCCATGTCCATCCAACGCCTCATGCATTGTTATCTTGGACAATGACATGGGTTTTCTTGTCAAAACGTTCAAGGCGTGCGTCTGCGCTGCAATCGCGACAAAGAAAAACCCCCGCGCAGAGCGCAGGGGTTCTTTTTTGGTGGAGCCAGACGGAATCGAACCGACGACCTCTTGCATGCCATGCAAGCGCTCTCCCAACTGAGCTATGGCCCCGAAACGCTTTGCGAAGCGGGCGGGATTGGGGCCCCGCCGTTTCGAGAGCGCGGACGTTATCCGCGCCTTTCACTGCAATCAAGCCTGTTTTCAGCACTTGTCGCAGTCAATGGCAGTGACCCGGATCAGACGTCGTCGTCATCCTTGAGTGCGATGTCGTCATCCAGATCATCGTCGTCATCGCCGAGGAGAACGCTGTCGTCGTCATCATCATCCAGGTCAGCTTCGTCATCGGAGAAGCCGTCCAGATCATCATCGGCGGGCGCGGCTCGCTTGGCGACCGGCGCTTCGTCCTCATCCTCATCGCCACCCAGATCAATGGGCTCTTCATCGAGCTCAGGCGCGTCGTCATCTTCCTCTTCATCAGAGGAATCATCCGTTTCCGCCTCAGCCTCTTTCTCTTCTTCCGGTTCGGGCTTGGGAGCCTTCTTCGTCAGGGTTGCGGAGACTTCCTCGTAGTAGGAAAGCGGATATTCCATGCCCGTGAACGGCGACACAATCGGGTCTTTGTTCAGGTCGTAGAATTTTTTTCCGGTTTCCGGACAAACGCGCTTGGTGCCAAGTTCAGCTTTCGCCACGAGTCCAAATCCTTTCACAGAGAAGGGCGATCAAATCGGCGCGCCAGTTGCCATGTTCTGGAGCGGCTGTCAAAACCCGATTGAAGCCTTCCCACATCTGCACACCTGCGGAGTCCGCATGACACACGCCACGCCTTCCCCGTCCTCGACCGCAAACGGGCCAAAAACCGCCCGGCCTGTCAATGCCCTGAAAGGACGTCTTCAGGCGGCCGCGGACAAGTCATGCTCGCATCGCGCACTGATATTTTCTGCGCTGGCGGACGGAGAAAGTCGAATTGAGGGCCTTCTGGAGAGCGAGGACGTGCTGGCGACCGCCGGCGCCGTCGCCGCCCTGGGCGCAACGGTCGAGCGTGAAGGGCCCGGCGCCTGGCGCGTTATCGGGCAAGGCCGCTGGACCAGCCCGGCCCAACCTCTGGATCTGGGCAATTCGGGCACAGGCGTGCGCTTGCTGATGGGCGCTGCGAGCCGGTTCGAGCTCAAGGCGGAGTTTGTCGGCGATGAAAGCCTGTCCTCGCGCCCGATGGCGCGGGTGCTTGATCCGCTGGCGCGCATGGGCGTCAAAAGCCAGTCCAGCGATGGCGGCCGCTTGCCGGTGACCCTGCGCGGCTCAAATCATCTCGATCCGATTGACTACACGCCGCCCGTCGCCTCCGCCCAGGTGAAAAGCGCCATTCTTCTGGCGGGGCTGGGCGCGCAAGGCGAAACAATCGTGCGCGAGCCGCGCGCCACCCGCGATCACACGGAAATCATGGCGCCTGTCTATGGCGCGGACCTCAGCGTGGAGCGTGAGGGGGAGGGGCTGATTGCGCGCGTGCGCGGCGGCAAGACGCTGACCCCGGCGAACGTCTCCATCCCCGGCGACCCGTCATCCGCCGCCTTCCCCCTGGCCGCCGCCCTCGTCACGTCAGGCAGCGAGGTCACGATCACCGGCGTCATGACCAACCCCGCACGCTTCGGCCTGTACCAGGTGCTCAAGATGATGGGCGCCGACATCCATTTGACCCCGGCGGGCGAGCGCTGCGGCGAGCAGCTTGTGGACATCACGGTGAAATCGGGCGCGCTGAAAGGCGTGGAGGTTCCCGCCGCCCTCGCCCCGTCCATGATCGACGAATACCCCATCCTGTCCGTCATCGCCGCCTTTGCGGACGGCGTGACGGTGATGAAGGGGCTGGAGGAATTACGCGCCAAGGAGAGTGATCGCCTTGCGGCCAGCGCCGCCCTGCTGGAAACCAATGGCGTCAAGGTCGAGCTGGGCGAGGACAGCCTTGTCGTTCATGGCTGCGGCAGAGACGGCGTTCCGGGTGGCGGAAGCGTTAAAACCCATCATGATCATCGCCTTGCCATGAGCGCCCTGATCATGGGCTGCGGCGCGCAAGCGCCGGTGAGCGTCGATGATGTGAGCATGATCGCCACCAGCTATCCGGACTTTTTCGATCACATGGCCGTTCTGGGCGCTGAGATCGGCGCCGATTGAGTCAGCTTCAAAGGGCTGCACGCCTTGCCCTGACAGCGAATTTGCGGTAAGTCCGCGCGCGATTGTCTTGCTGCGCTCACCCTGCGTCAGCAAGCCGGTCGTTCGCCGGGCGGGCGATGTTCCGCGGCCAGGCGTGCGCATCCTTCATGTTTGTCGGTTCAGACCCACGGCACGATGTGCGCCGCCCTGTCGTTTCGCTCCGCTCATTTTGAAAGCGTATTCCGGCCGTTCGCGGCTGCTTTGGAGATTTCCAGCCGCTGCGCGCGGCAAGACCGCCGGAACCAACCGGCCGGCCGGAAACGACGATAACCCCTGGAGCCATCCTCTAATATGTCTGACACCCAAACCTCGGCCCCGAGCCGCGATGATTTCGCGTCAATGCTGGAAGCGAGCCTTGCTGGCCGCGACCTGATGGAAGGCGCTGTCGTGCGCGGCACCGTCACCGCCGTGCTGCACGACACCGTCGTCATCGACGTCGGTCTGAAAACCGAAGGCCGCGTGGCCCTGCGCGAATTCACCGGTCCCGGCTCGGAAGCGCCGAAACTGGGCGAACAGGTCGACATCTACCTTGAGCGCATCGAAAACGCGCTCGGTGAAGCTGTCCTGTCGCGCGACAAAGCCCGTCGCGAAGAAGCCTGGGACCGTCTGGAGAAGACGTTCGAATCCAAAGAGCCGGTCAACGGCGCCATCGTGGGCCGCGTCAAGGGCGGCTTCACCGTGGATCTGGGCGGCGCTTCGGCCTTCCTGCCGGGCTCTCAGGTGGACATCCGTCCGGTGCGCGACGTCGCGCCTCTGATGAACAAGGAACAGCCGTTCGCGATCCTGAAAATGGACCGTCCGCGCGGCAATATCGTGGTGTCACGCCGCGCTGTTCTGGAAGAATCCCGCGCCGAGCAGCGTGCCGAGCTCGTCGGTCAGCTGGCCGAAGGCGAAGTGCGCGAAGGCGTCGTCAAGAACATCACCGATTACGGTGCGTTCGTGGATCTGGGCGGCATTGACGGCCTGCTGCACGTCACCGACATGAGCTGGTCGCGTGTGGGCCATCCGAGCGAAGTGGTCGAAGTCGGTCAGACCGTTCAGGTGCAGATCATCAAGATCAACAAAGACACCCAGCGCATCTCGCTCGGCATGAAGCAGCTGCAGTCCGACCCGTGGGACGGCGTGGCGCTGAAATACCCGAACGGCGCTGTGTTCAAAGGCCGCGTGACGAACATCGCCGAATACGGCGCGTTCGTGGAGCTGGAGCCGGGCGTCGAAGGCCTGGTGCACGTCTCCGAGATGAGCTGGACCAAGAAGAACGTCCATCCGGGCAAAATCGTCTCCACCTCCCAGGAAGTGGACGTGATGGTGCTCGACGTGGATCCGGACAAGCGCCGCGTTTCTCTGGGCATCAAGCAGACCCAGCGCAATCCGTGGGAAGTGTTCGCGGAAGCGCACCCGGTCGGCTCTGAAGTCGAAGGCGAAGTCAAGAACATCACCGAATTCGGTCTGTTCATCGGCGTCGACGACGAAATCGACGGCATGGTTCACCTGTCCGATCTCGACTGGGATCGTTCGGGCGAAGACGCCATCCAGGACTATAAGAAAGGCGACTCCGTGCGCGCCAAGGTTCTGGACGTGGATGTCGAGAAAGAACGTGTCTCCCTGGGCGTCAAGCAGCTCGGCGGCGACCCGATGGACGAAGGCGGCTTCAAGCGCGGCGAGACCGTGACCTGCACCGTCACCGAAATCACCACCGGCGGCGTGGAAGTCAGCCTGGGCCCGGACAACCTGGTCAAGGCGTTCATCCGCAAGTCCGACATCTCGCGCGATCGCGCCGAGCAACGTCCCGAGCGCTTTGCGGTCGGCGACAAGGTCGACGCACGCGTCACCAATATCGACAAGGCGTCTCGCCGCGTTTCCGTGTCCATCAAGGCGCTGGAAATGGCGGAAGAGAAAGAAGCCGTCGAACAGTACGGGTCTTCTGACTCCGGCGCGTCTCTGGGCGATATCCTGGGCGCCGCACTGAAAGGTCAGGACGAGGACTAGTCCTCTGACCGGCTGAACCTCCCCGTCTGAGGGAGCTGGAACCCCCAATGCCCTGCATTGGGGGTTCTTTTTTGCCTGCAACCCCGGCTTGCCGATTGACGGCGCTCTCGTGGTGTTCCTACACTGATGGTCTGCAAGGGGACTGCACCATGATCAAATCCGAACTCATCGAGAAGCTCGCCGAAGACAATCCGCACCTCTACCAGAAGGATCTGGAGCGGGTGGTCAACACGGTGCTGGAAGAGATCACCCAAGCGCTTGAGCGCGGCGATCGTGTGGAATTGCGCGGCTTTGGCGCCTTTTCCGTCCGCAATCGCCCGCCGCGCCAGGGTCGCAACCCGCGGACAGGCGACCCGGTGTCGGTGAAGGAAAAGCACGTGCCGTTCTTCAAGACCGGAAAAGAGCTGCGCGAACGCGTGGACGGCAAGGCCTAAGCCTTAACCCGCATTACCAAAGCTTTAAGGGTTGTCCTTCATTCTCTCCGGCAGGTTGTATCTGTCGGGATGATCCATGGCGCTTTCGCCCGTTAGTCTGGGCAGCGCTGATCCGGCTTTCATGGCCGGGCCGGGCGCTGCCTTCCCAACGCGTGAGCTGACCGCTCAAGCGAACCGGCTGACTCCATCTTCTGATCGCTCCGCCGCTGCAACCTCAACCCGCACGGCGATCAATGACCCGGTCTCCCTGTCCGCCGCCGCGCAGAAGCTCAGCGACCCGGCGTCAGTCGCGCCGCAAGCCAGCAGCGCCAAGGCCTCTCAGCCCGGCGAACAGCTTTCGGACGCCGAGCAAAAACAGGTCGCCGAGCTGAAAAAGCGCGACCGCGAAGTGCGTCAGCACGAACAGGCGCACCAGGCGGCGGGCGGGCAATACGCCAGCGCGCCGTCTTACAGCTTCCAGCAAGGCCCGGACGGCAAGCAATACGCGGTCGGCGGCGAGGTGCAGATCGACGCCAGCCCCATTCCCGGCGATCCCGCCGCCACCATTGAGAAAATGCGCGTGGTCAAGGCCGCCGCCCTGGCGCCGGCTGAACCCTCAGGTCAGGACCGCAAGGTGGCCGCCGCTGCTGACGCCGCCGCCCAACAAGCCCGCGCCGAACAGGCGGCTCAGGACCGCGAAGAGCGCGAAGCGGTCGCGCGCGGGGACGCGCCGTCCGATCCAACACAGCCTTCGACAGGCCCGCAATCGCCAGATAGCCAAAGTCCGTTCGCAGAGCCAGGCGCCGAACAGGCGGAGGCGCAAGCCGCGCCGTTCGGGTTCAGCGGCGCCCAGCCCGCCCAGATCAACCAGGCCAATGGCGCCTATGCCGCTGCGACGCGCGCGCAATCCATCAGCCAGCTTGTGGGGATGGTCGCCTAACCGCCATACACAGTCCTGACTTGGCGGGGCGAGACTTCAGCGCTACATCCGGCGCATGACACAGACGCGCTCCCCCCTGATCAAGATTTGCGGCCTCAATTCCGCCAACGCGGTGGACGCCGCAGTCAACGCCGGCGCGGATTATCTGGGCTTCATTCATTTTCCCAAAAGCCCGCGCCACCTCTCGCTGGAGCAAATGGGCGCGCTCGCCGCACGAAAAGGCGACGCCAAGTCTGTCGCCGTCCTGGTGGATCCCGATGAAATGCTGATGGGCGAAGTACTGCGCCATATGCGGCCCGACTTTATCCAGCTTCATGGGGGGGAAAGCCCGATGCGGTGCCTCGATGCGCGCCATTACGCCGAAATCGGCGTGTGGAAGGCCTTGGGCGTCTCCACGTCAGACGACCTTCGAAAAGCGCTGACCTACAAAGACCATGTGGACGGCTTCGTATTTGACGCCAAGCCGCCCAAGGACGCGGACCGGCCCGGCGGGCTCGGGCAAGCGTGGGACTATGGCGTTCTCAAGGATTTTGACCCCGGCCAGCCCTGGCTGCTGGCGGGCGGACTGACGGTTGAGACCGTCCCCGACGCCATCTGCCAATCCGGCGCGCCGGGCGTGGATGTCGTGTCAGGCGTCGAAGCCGAGCCGGGCGTCAAAAGTCTAGACAAAATCAAGGCGTTCATCACTGCAGTCAAAGCGCGCTGACGCCTTGCGCCGCCTTGCTTTACCGGCTTCTCTGAGGCTGACCTTTAGAACCTGTCAGGGCTGCGCGTCTCGCAGCTCTGAGCGTCGTGAAAGACCGCTGTCATGACCCAACCCAACGCCTTCTCCCAACAGCCTGATGCTGAGGGCCGTTTCGGACAGTTTGGCGGCCGCTATGTGGCCGAGACTCTGATGCCGAACATTCTGGCGCTGCAGGAAGCGTATGAGCACTACAAGACCGACCCTGATTTCATCGCCGAGTTTGACGAGTTCAGCCGTGATTTCATCGGTCGTCCCAGCCCGCTCTATTTCGCCGAGCGTCTGACTGAAGAGTTTGGCGGGGCGAAGATCTGGTTCAAGCGCGACGAGCTCAACCATACCGGCGCGCACAAGATCAATAACTGCCTGGGTCAGGTGCTGCTGGCGAAACGCATGGGCAAGACCCGCATCATCGCTGAAACCGGCGCCGGTCAGCACGGCGTGGCGACCGCCACCGTGGCGGCCCGCTTTGGCCTGCCGTGTGAAGTGTTCATGGGCGCGACCGATGTGAAGCGCCAGAAGCCGAATGTCTTCCGCATGAATTTGCTGGGCGCGAAAATCCACGCCGTCACCTCGGGACGCGGCACGCTGAAAGACGCCATGAACGAGGCGCTGCGCGACTGGGTGACCTATCCCGATGAGACCTTCTACGTCATCGGCACAGTAGCGGGTCCCCACCCCTATCCGGCCATGGTGCGTGATTTTCAGTCCGTCATTGGCCGTGAAGCGCGCGAACAGATGCTCGACCGCATCGGACGCCTGCCCGACGCAGCGGTCGCCTGCATTGGCGGCGGCTCAAACGCGATGGGCTTGTTCCATCCCTTCCTGGAAGATGAAAGCGTCCGCCTGATCGGCGTCGAAGCTGCGGGCAAGGGCCTTGATACGCCCGATCACGCCGCCAGCCTTAACGGCGGTCGTCCCGGCATCCTCCATGGCAACAAGACCTACCTTTTGCAGGATGCTGACGGTCAGATCACCGAGGGCCATTCGATTTCTGCGGGTCTTGATTACCCAGGTATCGGCCCAGAGCACGCCTTCCTACATGACGTGGGACGGGCGGAATACCGATCGGCCACCGATGCCGAGGCGCTTGAGATGTTCCAGCTCTGCTCACAGAAAGAGGGCATTATTCCCGCCCTTGAACCCGCCCACGCCCTCGCGCGCGTGCGCGATCTCGCGAAAGAACTGGGCAAGGACGGCGTCATCTTGATGAATATGTGCGGCCGCGGCGACAAGGATGTCTTCTCCGTCGCCGATGCGCTCGGTGTGGAGCTTTAAGATCATGACCCGCCTCGCCCCCACCTTCGCCGCTTTGAAATCAGACAACCGCGCCGGGTTTGTCGCCTATGTCATGGCGGGTGATCCCGATGCGAACACGACGCTTGAGATGATGAAAGGCCTCGCCGATAAGGGCGCGGACGTTATCGAGCTGGGCGTGCCTTTCACCGATCCCATGGCGGACGGGCCGACCATCCAGCGCGCCGCGATCCGCGCGCTGGAAGGCGGCATGACACTTCGCGGCGTGCTTGGCATCGTCAAACGCTTCCGCGAAACCCATGCCGACACGCCTGTCGTGCTCATGGGCTACGCCAATCCGTTCTTCTCTTACGGCTACGCCCAATTCGCGACGGACGCCGCGGCGGCGGGCGCGGACGGGGTGATCTGCGTGGACATTCCGCCTGAGGAAGACACCGAGTTTCGCGGCGCCCTGGACGCCAACGGCCTCTCCTTTGTGCGCCTGGCCGCCCCCACCACCGACGACAAGCGCCTGCCGCAAGTGGTCGCGCACACGTCCGGATTTGTTTATTACGTATCCACAACGGGCGTGACCGGCGCTGGATCGGGCGCGACCGGGGATATTTCGGCGGCTGTGGCGCGGGTGCGCGCCGCGTCGGGTTTGCCGGTGGCTGTGGGCTTTGGCGTCAAGACGCCCGAGCGCGCCGCCGATATCGGCAAGGTTGCGGACGCGGTCGTGGTCGGTTCGGCGATTGTCGAGGAACTGGCGCAAAACGGCGTGGACCAGGCCTTGCATCTCGCCGGAACCCTGGCGGACGCCGCCCATTCCGCACGTTAGCGGGGCACATGTTCGGCCCGGTGCGATACAAAGTGTTTGAAGAGGTGTGACGCGATATGAGCTGGCTTCAGAAACTGACCCCGCCGGGCGTCCAGAAGATGTTTGAAAAACGCGACACCCCGGAAAATCTCTGGGTGAAGTGTCCGATTTCGGGCGAGATGGTCTTCAACAAGGACCTGGAAGCCTCCCAGCACGTCACCCCCGCCGGCCACCATATGCGCATCGGCCCGGCCCTGCGCTTCAAATACACGTTTGACGGCGATTACACCGAGGTGGACCTGCCTGAGGTCGCCAAGGACCCGCTGAAGTTCAAGGACGACAAGCCCTATACCAGCCGCCTCGCCGCCGCCCGCAAGAAGACCGGGCGCGAGGACGCGATGGCGATCGGCGTCGGCTCGATCAAGTCCATTGAAACCACGGTTCTGGTTCAGGACTTCTCCTTCATGGGCGGGTCTCTGGGCATGGGCGCAGGCGAGGGCTTCCTCAAGGCCTGCGAAACCGCCGTCGAGCGCCGCACCCCGCTGGTGGTGTTCACCGCCGCAGGCGGCGCGCGCATGCAGGAAGGCGCGCTGTCGCTGATGCAGATGCCGCGCACCACGCTGGGCGTTCAAATGCTCAAAGACGCCAAGCTGCCCTATCTCGTGGTCCTGACTGACCCGACCACGGGCGGCGTCACCGCGTCTTACGCCATGCTGGGCGATGTGCAGATCGCGGAACCGGGCGCCCTGATCGGCTTCGCCGGTCCGCGCGTGATCGAGCAGACCATTCGCGAGAAACTGCCCGAAGGCTTCCAGCGGGCGGAATACCTTCTGGACAAGGGCATGGTGGACAAGGTCGTGCATCGTCATGAGCTGCGCACTGTGCTGGGCAATCTGATGCGGACCCTCCTGAAACGTCCCGCCGCCGCGGACAACACCCCGGCGCGAACTGAATAAGCGGAGAGAGCATTTTGGCGACCGCTGAAACCATTGAGGCGGCGCTGCAACGCCTCTCGCGCCTGCATCCCAAGAAAATCGACCTGTCGCTGGGCCGGATTGAACGCCTGCTTGATGCGCTGGGCCGCCCGCAGGATCGTCTGCCGCCCGTCATCCATGTGGCCGGAACCAATGGCAAAGGGTCGACCTGCGCCTTTCTGAAGGCGATTTCAGAGGCCGCCGGCGAGCGCTGCCATGTCTACACCTCACCGCATCTGGTGCGCTTTAACGAGCGGATCGTGCTGGCGGGCGAGATCGTCGATGACGCCCGGCTTGAAGACGCGTTTGCGCGCTGCGAGGCCGCCAATGGCGATCATGAGATCACTTTTTTCGAAATCACCACGGCGGCGGCCTTCTTGCTGTTTTCCGAAACGCCCGCCGAACGCCTAATCCTTGAGACCGGCCTTGGGGGCCGGGTGGACGCCACAAACGTGCTGGCCAAACCCCAATGCACGGTGATCACCCCGGTCAGCCTCGATCATCAGGACTTTCTGGGCGACACGATCTCAGACATCGCCGCCGAGAAAGCCGGGATCATCAAGCCAGGCGTGACGGTGATCGTCGGACCTCAAACGCCTGACGCCGAGGCTGTGATCCGCCGGGCCGCCGAGCGCCTCAAGGCCCCGCTCTCGATCTGGGAACAGGATTTCCGCGCTTACACCGAACATGGACGACTGGTGTTTGAGGCTGAAGACGAGCTGTGGGATCTCAACCCGCCCAGCCTCGCCGGGTCGCACCAGATCATCAATGCGGGCGTCGCCGCCGCCACGGCGCGCGCCTGCGGCTACAGCCCTGAAGCGGTCAGCACAGGGCTTGAAACCGCGCGCTGGCCCGCGCGCCTGCAGCGACTGACCGAGGGTCAGCTGGCCGAGATCGTGTCTGAGGGCGAAGGCGCGCTCTGGCTTGATGGCGGGCATAATCTCTCGGCCGCGGAATCTCTCGCCTCCAGCCTGGGGGAGATGGAAGCCGGGCGCGAGCGTCCGCTGGTGCTGATCTGCGCCTTCTCCAAAAACAAGGACGCGACCGGCTTTCTGGCGTATTTCGAAGGCCTCGCCGCCCGCGTCATCGCCATAGATTTCCAGGGCGGGCGCGACGGCGCGCAGAGCCCCGGCGCTGTGGCGGAGGCCGCTCGCACTGCGGGTCTTCCCGCCCAGACCGCGTCTGACCTCACCGAAGCGGTGCGCGACGCCATCAGCGATTATCCCGGCGCGCGCGTGGTGATCTGCGGCTCGCTCTATCTCGCCGGTCAGGTGCTGGCCCTCAGCGAGGGCGGATCGGTGCAGTCTACGCCAGGATAGTCATAGAACTTTTCGATCCATAGGATCAGAAGCATTCATATGACAAATGGAATCCGACTTCCTATCCTCCTTCTTGCGAATAGTTCGCATAAGGAAGCCCGTGATGACCGAGATCCTGCAATCCATTCCCCGCACCCCCCTGCCGTTTGACCTGCCTGTGCGGGCGCTCAAACCGGTGACCTATGGCGTCATGCACCTGATCGTCGCGATCAGCGTGGCCTATGCGTTGACACAAAACTGGAAAGCGGCGCTGGCGATCGGCCTGATCGAACCAGCGGTGCAAACATTTGCCTACGCGTTTCACGAACGCGCCTGGAGCCGGTCAGGCGTCTAGCGCGGGCGCGATTGCACTGGCCCACTCGTCGGGGCCGAGCTGCACCAGGGGCCGTCTTCGCCATAGGGCACGGCCAAATCCGCCGCCAGCAAGGCGTCCGACAATCCCGCAGGCTCTGCCCCCGTCGGCGCCTGTGCGCGCAGGTCGGCAATCACCCGGCCAGCGAAACTGCCCAAACGCACATTATGCAAGCTGATGTCCGGATGAGCGACCAGCCAGGCGCGCGTAAAGGCGGTCGCCTCATGACCCGCCGTGCGTTCGGCCTCGCACTCCGGTCGTCGGGTCTCTGGCGTATCAACGCCATCCAGCCGGACTCGCGTCTCCACGATATGCCCCGGCCAGATATGTGCGCGCACAGCGATCGTGTCGCCATCGATCACCTCGACCACATCCGCAGCGACTGGCCCGGCGATGCGATCTGCCCCTGAAGGTGTATTGATGCGTACATGCTCGCAGTAAGGGCGATAAATCCGATCATATCGCCATTATAGGAAAATTATCTGAGTCGGAAAAGCGACACTGCCGCCTTCGGTGAGAGCAGCCCCTCAAACACTCAGGGCGCTCTAGTACGCGCGGCGCTCGGTCCAGTGATGGCGGTGATGGGTGCGCACTACGATGATCCGGGACGGAGCTTGCTCGACGCCGCCGGTCAGCGGACCATAAAAGAACCCTGCGTCCAGCCGGATCGGGTCACCGGCTTTCACACGATCAACGGCGTCATCAGGCGCTGTCACGGCGCGCGTCTGACGCCCATAGGCTGAAGACTGATAGGTGTAAGCGCGCTCATGATGTTCCTGAACGACGCGGGTATGAACGCGCGCCTCCTCGGGTCCGCCCAGCAAGGGCGCGGAATCGCTGACGATCAGGGCGAGGGCGAGAAGACAGCTCATTGTCTCAATATAGCACACAGGGCGCAGCGATGAAGCGGCCAGATCGGCGCCTCAGAAATCGTAGGTGATGCCTTTTTTCTCCCAATCGCCAAAGCGGGTGGGTTCAGGGCCCTTGGGTCCGCCAAGTTCTTTGGCGCGTTCGGCCTCCGCCTCCGCCTCGCGGCGACGCTCCTCGGCTTCGGCCAGGGCGCGTTTGGCCGCCTCGCTCAACGGCTTGCGGGGGGCCTCTTCTTCAGGCGTTTCTGCATCGCTCATCTCTTGCAGTCCTTCTTGTCTACGCCCAATTACCTAAGTCGCGGGGGCCGCTCCGCCAAGACAGGTGACGCCATCAATGACCGCTAACACGCTTCGCACTTTCGTTCTGCTCGCCGCGCTGAGCGCCTTGTTCATGGGCGTGGGGTATCTGATCGGCGGGGCGGCCGGCGCAATGATCGCTCTGGTGCTGGCCGGCGCGATGAATGTGTTCGCCTATTGGAATGCGGACAAGATGGTGCTGCGGATGCATGGCGCGCGCGAGATCACGCCTGATGAACGCGATCCGGTCCTGCGCCAGTTCGCGTCTGATACGGTGGGCATGGCCGATCGCGCCGGCCTGCCCTATCCCCGCGTTTATGTGATCGACTCCGATCAACCCAACGCGTTCGCAACAGGGCGAGACCCGCAAAACGCGGCGGTCGCGGCGACGACGGGCTTACTGGCGACGCTGAACCGGCAGGAAGTGATGGGCGTCATGGCCCATGAGCTGGCTCATGTGCGCAATCGCGACACCCTGACCATGACCGTCACTGCGACGCTGGCGGGCGCCATCGGTTTTCTGGCCAATTTCGCGCTGTTTTTCGGCGGCGGTCGTGACCGTGGCGGCTTTATCGGTGCGCTCGCTCTGGCGATCCTGGCGCCCATGGCGGCAGGCCTCGTGCAAATGGCGATTTCGCGAGCGCGTGAATATGACGCAGACAAGGGCGGCGCCGAGATTTGCGGCGATCCGCTCTGGCTGGCCTCGGCGCTTGAGAAGATCGAACGCGGAGCGCGTCAGACCATGAATGTGGCCGCCGAGCGCAACCCGGCCACCGCCCATATGTTCATCATCAACCCCTTGAACGGACAGGGCGCTGACAACCTGTTCTCAACCCACCCGGCCACGGCGAATCGCATCTCGCGGCTGCGCCGGATGGGCGGCGCGGCGCCGCGCTCCACCAGCGGCCCCTGGGGTGATTTCGGCGCCTGGAGCGACGCGGGAACAGACAAACCCTCTTCTGGCGGGAAGTATGGCGGTCCCTGGGGTTGAATCGGACAAGTCCTCAACCAGTGCTTAATAAAATTGGCGCAAGCCTGAATGAAATCATTCAGGGAATCCGTCCATATGGCGAAACGCCTGCCTCAAATCTGTCTGGGCCTGATGGTCGCGCTGATCACGACTGTACCTGTGACTGGCGCCATTATGGACGCCCCGGATCAAGGCCAGGCTGCTGTCTTCCTGGATCCGCGCCTGAGCCGGGCTGAACAGCTGCTGCGCATCGCGGACGCGGGCGCTGAACTGGTTCGATTCGGCGCAGCGCCCGGCGCCCTGATTGTCAATATCACCGATACGTCCAGCCCCGAGGCGCTCCGCGCCGCAGGGGCGTGGATCATTGCAGATCCGATCATTCTTGGCGGATGTTCCGTCAGCGGATCTCAAACTGGGGGACTGACCTAAATGACTCGTCTTGAAGCTCTGCAATCAAAGGCGATGATGGCGCTCGTCGGCATTCAGGTCGCCGCCATTCCGATCTATCTGGGCACAGCGTTATTCATGGATATGGGCAAGGCGTTGTTCGGCGCAATCTTGCTCTCCCTGATCGCTGGCCTCTCCGCCTTCGTCTGGAAAACGACCCCGCGTGAAACGTCCAGCCGCATGGTGGTAGGAGCGGGCATGGTCGGCCTGCCCGCGGCACTCACCTATTTGATGGGCGGAGAAGCGTGGCAGATTGACATGCACATGACCTTCTTTGCTGCGCTGGCGATGGTCACCTTGCTATGCGACTGGCGCGCGCTGGTCGCCGCCGCCGGCGTCACCGCCGTGCACCACCTTGGTCTGAATTTCATCCTGCCGTCCGCGCTTTTCCCCGGCGGCGGCGACGTGCTGCGCGTCATCTTTCACGCGGTCGTAGTGGTGGGTGAAACCGCCGTTCTGATCTGGCTGGCGCACGCCGTGTCGAAAGCGCTCACCGACGCCGACCAGGCCATCACCGAAGCTGAGGCCGCCAATATCCAGGCTCGTCAACTGTTCGAAGCGGACAAGGAACGCCAGGCGCAAAGCGAGCAATCGCGCGAAAATATTTCGCGCGTCGCCAACACGTTTGAGCAGACTGTCGGCCATGTTCTCGATCGCCTGCAGACCGCCTCAGGTGAGTTGAGCGAACTGGCAGGGCAATTGCGCACCGATTCAGGCGCCACGGCGAGCAGCGCCGGTTCCGCGTCAGATCAGGCCCACCAGACCAGCGGGCATGTGGAAGCTGTGGCGTCAGCCGCCCAGGAGCTGGCCGCGTCCATTGCAGAAGTGACGCGCACCCTTGAAACCTCTGATGAGATTTCTGTCCGCGCCGAGTCTGAAGCGGGTCGGGCGGACGGCTCGATGCAGGAGCTGCATACCGCCGCACGCGAAATCGAAGACATCGCCAAGCTGGTGAGCGACATCGCCGAGCAGACCAATCTGTTGGCGCTGAACGCCACCATTGAAGCGGCCCGCGCCGGTGAAGCGGGCAAGGGCTTTGCGGTCGTGGCCAGCGAAGTGAAGGAACTGGCTGACCAGACTGGCAAGGCCACCGAGGACATCCACAAAAAGATCAACGCCATGCGCAGCGCGGCGGAATCGGCCAGCTCTGCGCTCAACCAGATTGGTTCGACCATCGGCGATATCCGCGACGCCTCTTCCAGTGCGCGAGACGCGTTCAGCCAGCAAGCCAGCGCCACTGACGAGATCGCGCGACTGGCGGCGGACGCCGCCCAGTCCACCGGACGGGTCAGCGATGAGGTCACAGCCGTGTCCGGAGCCGCTGAGCGCGCCAACCAGGCGGCGGGTCAGTTTGATGAGGCTGCGGAAGGTTTGCGGTCTGCGGCCCAGCACTTGTCAGAAGAGCTTGGCAAGTTCCGCACGGATCTCGATTCAGCGGCCTGATCCAGACCCGATCGGGACACCCTTATGAATAGATGCAGTGTTGAAAAAATCCCCAAATAAGGGAATTTTTAGTTGCAGTGAGGCGTCCGTCTGTCACTCTCCCTAAATTAAAAGGGAGGGACGTATGGACGCCTACATTTCAATGATCACCCCGTTCGGATGCAATTTCATCATCCGCAATTGGGGCGCCTGCGCCGGCGGCATTATCGCCATCAGTCAGAATAACGCGTTGTTTTCACTGATCAGTGATTTCTATGGTGGCGATGCGCGCACGACTTTTGGCCTGCCGGACTTGCGCGGGCGCGCGCCTGTAAATTTCGGGACCGGCCCCGGCTTGAATCCTGTCAGTCTCGGGCAAAGGGGTGGTCTGGAATATACAAGCATCGGCACTGTTAATCTGCCGCCGCACAATCACGCATTCAACGCTACGGGCGCTACGGGTGGCGCTGTGACCACCTTGCCTGTTTCGGCAGATCCTGCGTTCAGCACCGACCCGAACGGCAACTATCTGGGCATGACCACCTCAAGCACCCGGATTTACGCCACCACACTCTCTTCACCCCCTGGTGAGATGGGTCCGATCGATATCCCGCCCCAGTCTGTTTCCGTGTCCGGCACCACGTTCAATACCGGACTCGGAGACGATCTTTATGTGCGGTCCCCGTATCAGGGCGTGAACTTCCAGATTTGCATGTTTGGCATCTACCCCTCGCGCAGCTAGCGCTCACCCGTTCCGTCAGCCTTTCTGACGGGGCTCAATAGCGCCTGACAGCAAGGCGAACTCCTGTGAAGGGAGACTTCCATGAACACATTCATTTCGATGATCTCGGCGTTCGGCTGCGGGTTCATCATCCGCAACTGGGGCTATTGCGGCGGCGGCCTGCTCGCAATCGCACAAAACTCCACACTCTATTCGCTGATCGGCACACAGTTTGGCGGTAATGGCCAAGTCTCTTTCGGGCTCCCGGATCTCAGAGGGCGCGAGCCCGTCAATCACGGCTCGGCGCCGCCGCTGAATCCAGTCTTCATGGGACAAAGGGGCGGGATTGAAGACACCCAACTGACTCAACTGGACATGCCCCCTCACGCCCATAGCTTCCAAGCAACCGGGCAGACGACAGGCGTTTCAACGACGATGCCTGTCTCCAGCGACCCTGCCTTCGGCACGTCGCCTGACAACGCCTATCTGGGCGTTACGTCATCGAGCTCCCGGATCTACGCAACGACCATGTCCGACCCAGCCGGAACAATGGGCCCCATTTCCGTCCCTCCCCAGCAATTTAATGTGAACAACATCACGGGGACGACTGGCGATGGAGATCCGCTCTATGTCCGCTCGCCCTATCAGGGCGTGAACTTCCAGATCTGCATGTACGGCCTCTATCCGTCGCGCAGCTAATCAAGAAAGACCTGATATGACCACGATCGAAAAGCTGACAGCAGACATTTTCAAACCGCTTGTGGGTGAAACCTTTGACATGGAAGGCCGCAGCCTGACGCTGAAGACCGTCTCCGAAGGCAAGGCGCCGACGCCGTCCCTGCCGACGCCGTTCACGCTGGAATTCAGCGGACCGGAAGACTTCCACCCCATGAGCGCTTATGCGCTGAGCCATGATGCGATCGGCTCGCACGATCTGCTGATCCATAGGGTCGGACCAAGCGACGAACCGCTGTTCCAAATCATCTTCGGTTAAGTCGGTGCATTACGGGGATTGCGCCGGACCATGGCGCAATCCCAACGCCCTGAGCTACACAGGATTCCCATGTCTGCGCCCCAAACCTCACGACCGGATGTCAATCCGCTCGACATTCACTTGCGCCCCGCTCAGGCCCGGGACGAAGCCTTTTTACGCCAGGTGCATGATGCGGGCCGGGCCTGGGAGTTTGAAATGTTGCGCGGGCAGGTGGACGACCATTTGCTCGCAACCGTCTACAAACAGCAATACGGCGCGCAACATGACGCCTATTTCAACGCCTTCACGCTGGCCAAATACGCTGTGATCGAATGGTGCAGCGCCCCGGTCGGGCGCGTATACGCCGACTTTCGTGATCACGAAATCCGTCTGCTCGACATCAACGTCCTGCCCGCCTATCGCGGTCGCGGGATTGGTGAAATCGTCATTCGCGGGCTCTGCGGCGCCGCTTCTCAACAACGCGTGCCGCTGACCTTGCAAGTCAATCCGCTCAACCCGGCGCGTGCGCTTTACGTCAGGCTGGGCTTCATCTCTCAGGGGCTCGCCGGCGAGGGGTCTCCCGGCGCCGGGGCCTTTATCGAAATGGCCTGGCGCGACCCGCTGACGACGCCTGATCAGGCTGAAGCCAGCCCAGGCTGACGCTTTGCGTCGGGCTGCTCAATCGGGAAACAGGATCGCGCCGACCCGCTCGGCGATCACAGAACTGGATTCGCGGACCACATCCTTGGGCTCTTGCGCGATAATCCGATCGGTCAGCGCCGGCTCCATCACGGGACGAGCGACACCCAATGCGCGCGGCGCAGCCAGAATGATCAGCTCCCCAAAACGCTCCGCCTCAGCCTCAGCGTTTAAATGACGAATAAAGTCACTGACGAACTCGGTCTCGGCGAGATCATGGGCGTTGGCATGCTCGACGCTGGACGCGCCGACCGCCACGCCCTTTGGCAGCCCGGCTCCGCCGCTGCGCCCGGCGCCGTCCGCGAGACGTCCCGGCGCGTCACTGACCTGATCGCGGTCTGGCGGATTGTCGATCTCAAACTCTGCCCGCAACGCCAACTCTGGCGCCGTGCGAGGGCCGGTGTTTTCAAAGATCATCGCCTTGCCGCCATCGAAAGCGGCCACCCAGAGCGGCTCTTTGTGCAAAGGCATCTGTGTATCCTCCCTGTCAGGATGGGAATACCAGTGTATCGAAAGCAGGCCTCTCGCCCAGCGGGCGAAAAGTCGCGGGGCCGATCAGCTGGATGAAGCAACCGGCGCAAACGTCTGAAGGCAAGCGTCTGAGAGACGCCAGCCGTCTGGCCCGTCCTGATACCGGCAGGCGATATGATCAAGTCCCGGCCGACCGCGCTCCAGCCCCTCAAGGTCAGGATTCTGCAAGGCCTGGAACCGCGCTTGCGGGAACACATAGCTGATCCGCTCGCCATTGCTTTCAGGCCCGTCCACAACGCAGAGCGGCGGCTGCATCAGCACGGTGCGCACGGCGGCATCGCCCATGCGAACGCCGAAAATCTGCGCTTCCACGCGAGGGTCGAGAGACCGCACCCGATCCGCCCCAGGGCCTTGCGCCATCATTTGCGCCAGACGCGCTTCGTCATGAGCGACCAGGGCGCCGAAGACGGCCCGTTCACTCATCTCCGCCGGGCGACACACCGGTTCGGAGGTGGCGCAGGCGGTCAGGGCGAGGCCGGACGCGGCGCACAGGACAAGCGAACGGATGATCATGGGCGGCTCCGGAGCAGGCGGTGAAACTTCAGCCACTCTGCCCAATGCCGCCTCGCCCGCCAAGCCCTAAACCCTGAGCGCTTAGCTACAACCGCCGCTCATCGCGTCAATCCAGGCCGCGATAAGCGCAACGCCTTCGTCATGGCTGAGGGCGCGGCCGAGCTCGGGCATCATCACATCAGACTGCACGCTCGCCAGACGATAGGAGAGGATGGAGTCCTCTGAGGATCCCGGCACGATGTCATAGCGCCGGTCGCCCGTGCCGCGTCCCGCCGCGATCGGCAATTTGCAAATGCCAAGATGCGGTCCCACGGGTTCAGACGCCTCCAGATACAGACCGGACGTATCGCCCGGTCCCGTCCGGGAATGGCAATGGGCGCAATTGATGTCGAGATAGGCGCGGGCTGCGTCATCCAGCGCGACGCCCGCCAGCGGCAATTCGCCGTTCCACGACGCATTGCGCGGCGCGTCTTCTGACGCCGGCGCATCCGCCAGCAAGCCCAGCTCGGACCAATGGTCGATCTGGTTCGCCACACCGTCAAAATACTCAAAATCGGTGTTCATATGCCGCGCTCGAGGTCCGATGGGACGCGCGCCGACGCCGTCAGTGGTATCGGTCTCATGGCACCCTGCGCACTGGTTCACATTCGGCACCAGATAGCCCAGAGCCTGCTCGCCCGCCTCAGACACCAGGGTCAGGTCGACAAACGCCCCGGCGCGCGACAGGCGCGCCTCGGTCTGCTCGTCATTCCAGACATAGGGCAAAGTCTCCCAGCCCGTCTCCCGATGCACCAGCACCCGGGTCTCGATCAGGCGCACGGCGTCCAGATCCAGCTGGCGATCCGTATAATGCGCCATGCCTGATTCCGCCTTGAGAACACGGTCAAATCCGCCTGCCGCGCGCGGATAGTAAAAGGTCTTGGTGATGACTGTGCCCACGGGGAAGTCAAACGCGACGTCCGGATCATATCCGGCCGGGCCCGCGCTGGCGGGAATCCACACCGTGCGCAATTTCTGGGCGTAATCAGTAAAGAGTCCCGTGGCGAGCGTATACGGCGTCACCTGGTCGCCCAGCACCAGCACACCGCCGCCCACGGCGAGTTGACCCCAGTCCGACAGCGTTTCAGGGCGTCCCTCGGCGATAAAGCTTGGTTGAGGCGGCGCGGGCGGCGCCTCCTGCGCGCAAGCGGCCAGCAGGACGCTCACGCACAGGCTCATGACGATGCGTCTGATCACAGATCAAGCTCCACTGCGGGGCGCGGATCATGGCTGCAGTCAAACAAGGCGGCGTCCGCCATCTGCGGGCTGGAGAAACCGTTCGGCGCGTCCGCATTGAGCACCTCTGCGTCTCTCACGCACAGGCGCAGATCGTCCGGCAGCGAGCCGTCCACCATCTTGTCCTGATCCACATAGCCGTCCCACAGCACGCCGGGCATGCGACCGGTCGGGCCAAACAAGGCGATGCGCAGGGCCTGCAGCTCCAGGCCGTCAGGATTGCCGCCGCCGCCTTCATACGAATTGGAATGGATGTGGATGGTCTCTGGGTAGGGGTCAAAGCCTTCGGTGACGCCCAGATCTTCATAGCCAGAGGTATAAAGCGAAGAGATGATCACATGGGCGGTGCGATTGTCGCGCAGCCGATTGTTGAAAATCTCCACATCATCGTTGGAGTTGATCAAGATTCCCGAACCGGCCGGAACGCTGGCCACCGGCGTGCCGGCATGGCCGAAATTGGCGGTGTTGTTCTCATAAACGTCATTGTCAAACACCCGCGTGCCGGCGCCCGGACGCGGCAGGTTGGGCATGTTGAAGATCAGGATGCCGCCGGTGTTGTTCGTCGCCACATTGCCGTAGACATCGGCATTGTTGCAGTTCTCGATCTCGATGCCGGCGACATTGTATTCGGCGCGCGAATTGCGAACGATGACGTTTTCAGACTGGCCCACATAGATGCCCGCATCCGACGCTCCGATCGCCACCGCGCCATCGATCAGCACATTGGTCGACTGGACGGGATACAGGCCATACGCGCCATTGTCCGTAGACGGACCATTAGTCCATTCCACGCGCACACTGCGGATCACCACATCTGAGGAGTCAGAAATCTTCACGGAATCCCCGACCGTGTCCTCAAAGGCGAGATTTTCCAGCGTGAACCCGTCCACGCCAGACACCAGTAGGCCTTCAGCCCCCTGGCGCTGCTCGGCGAAGGACAGCACCGTCTCGTCCATGCCCGCGCCGCGCAAAGTCACATTGTCCACGGTCAGCGACAGACCGCGCTCGATGATGAATTCGCCCGCCGGAATGTCGATGACGTCGCCAGGCTGGGCGTCCAGAAGCGCGTTCATCAAGACGCTCTGATACTCGCGATCAAAGCCTGTGACATCGCGGCTTTCCTCCGGGCCGCCGCACGCCGCAAGGGTGAGAACGCTCGTCGCGATCAGGACTGCTTTGAAATGTTTCATGGTCTCATCCTTTAAAAGGTCTAGTAGCGGATCCGCAGATCCACGCCCCACATGCGCGGCGGAGTGATCTGGGCGTGCGTCGTGCCGAAGGTGTCCGCGGTCAGACTGCCCACGCCGTCGAGATATTGCTCATCAAAGACGTTGTTGACGTAGGCGCCAAGCTGGAACCGATCGGCGCTGTCACGCCAATAGGCCCGCAGATCGAGCCGGTGTTGGGCTTCGCCATTCTGAATGCCGGCGATCACCGCGCAGCCAAGCTGCTGGCGCGCTTCCTCATTGCAGCGGTTCTCGCTGGTGTAGGCGTAAGCGCCCAGGACTTCGAACTCTGAGCCGTTCGGCAGCGCCCAGGTTTGGCTGGCCCCTGTCGAGAGTGACCATTCCGGCGTGCCGGTCGGCTGTCCGGACAGATCAAGGCCCGATCGGGTGATCCGCTCGTCAAAGGTGACGTCGATATATTGCAGGTTCAGATAGGCCTCAAAGCCCGCAAGCGGCGCCCAGTCGATCTGGAAGTCCACGCCGGTTCCCGTCTCATCGCTGGTCTCCACCACATATTGCGGCACGCCGGATCCGCCCACATTGGCGACCAGCCGTACAGCCTGTTTGTCCTTGTACAGATAATGGAAGATCGAGGCGGCGATACGCATGGAGCGATCCGGCGCCGTCCATTTCAGACCCGCTTCGAAATTGTCTACATCTTCATTTTCAAAGCGCGAGCCGACCTCGACGCTGTTATAGCCGCCCGCCTTGTAGCCTTGAGTGTAGGAGGCAAAGAGCAGCAGATTGTCCATGGCGTTGAAGTTCGCCACCAGACGCGGGCTGATATCATCCCAGCTGTCAGACCGTTCGCACAGAACCCCTTCAGCCACGGTCACGCCGTTGTCACAGGCAAGGCCCGCCACGCCGGACAGATCAAACACGATGTCAAACCCGAAATCGGCCGGGCTGACGCCCGCCAGTCCGAGCACGCCCAAGGCGTCCAGCTCGGCCAGCGCCTGATCCAGATCCGGCGCCATTCGCGGCCCGTTGAGCCAGGAGAAGGTCTTTTCATCGCGCGTATAGCGCGCGCCGCCAATCAGCGAGAATCGGTCGGTCAGTCGCCACTCCACATCCGCAAAAGCGGCGAAGGCCGAGAAATCACCGCGATTGTACATGGACTCGGTCCATTCATGGCCCAGCAGGCGCTGCTGCAGACCAAACGGGATCAACAAGCCGTTCTCAAGATCACTGAACGGCGTGCCGACCCCCAGATTGAACAAGGCGGTTTCGATCGAATTGGTGAACGCGCCGGTTTCGCTGATCTGGGTGGCGTTTTCATCATAATAGCTGACGCCCGCGACCCAGTCGAAACGGTCATTCGCGCCGGACAGGCGGAACTCCTGATACCAGCTCTGGTTCTGCTCGATATTGTTGGTGTCAAAATAGAGCTCGATCCGGTTGGTGCCGTCCTCGTCCTGACGGTTGGAGGTCTCGAAATACCGGAAGGCGGAGATGGATTGCAGGGTGAAGGCCCCGAAATCATGGGTCACATGCAAGGAGGCTTCATCCAGATCGCGCTGTTCGATATTGCCCCGCACATCATTGGTGATGGGGGTGTCGAACGGGTTGAGAAGCGCGGTGACATCCACCGGCACCGGCGGACGTCCGGGCGCCGCTGGCAAGGGCGTGATGCCGATGGCGGCGCGGCCGTCTTCATCGAGCTTTTCACGGGTGAAGCGGAACACCACATCGGTCATCTCGCCCGGCGTCCAGCCGACCGCCGCGCGCACCGCCCAATTGTCCTGACGGTCATAGTCTTCGCCAGTCACGGCGTCGGTCAGAAGGCCGTCGCGCTTGTTGACCACCATGTTCATGCGCAGGGCGAAATCCTCGGCGAAGGGGATGTTCACCAGCCCTTCAAAGCGCCGCAGCTTGTTCTCGCCCATCCGCAAGGCCAGCTCGGCCTCCACGTCCTCCGAAGGCGCATTTGAGGTGATCGAAATAGCGCCGGCCGCCGAGTTGCGACCAAACAAGGTCCCCTGCGGTCCCTTGATCACCTCGACCCGGCTGACATCGTTGAACGCCAGCAGGGACGCGCCGGAGCGCGCCGCATAAATGCCGTCCACATAGACGCCGACTGCCGGATCCGTGCCGACGCCGAAATCAGATGTGGAGACGCCGCGAATGGCGAAGCGCGGCTGGGTCGGACTGCCGCCGCCCACATTCAGCCCGGGAACGAACTGATCCAGATCGCTGAGATTGGTTGCGGCGATGGCGTCGATATTTTCCGCCGTCACCACCTCGATGGCCAGCGGAACGTCCTGAATGTCCTGGGTGCGTCGCTGGGCCGTGACGGTGATCGTGTCCACGCCTGTATTGGACACGCCCTCCTGAGCCAGAGCCGGCGCCAGAGGCGTCGACAAAGCGAGCACACTGGCGGATACGCTGAAAAAGAGCGCATGTTTCATGAGTATTCCTCCCCCTTGAAACCAACGGGGCTTCGCCCTCTGTCCGGTTTCGGAAACAGAATACTATTCTCATTTTGCAAAACGGATCAAGCCACACTAGTTACTGGCGTTGGACAGCAAGGATCATCTCGTGCCCGGAACACCCGCCAATGACGCAGCGCCGCGACAAACCCGGTTGCGCGACAAACCCCAGCAGCGCCGTGCGCGCCAGCGGCTTGACGCCATACTGACCGCCGCTGAAGCGCTGGTGGAAGAGATGGAGGCGGAGGCGATCACCACAAATCTGATCGCCGATCGCGCCGGCGTACCCGTCAGCTCGGTGTATCGCTATTTCAAGAATGTCTCGGCGGTCTTCGCCTATCTGTTTGAAGACCTGAACGAGGAAATCATCGCCGTCATCGAGGACGCCCTCGCCAAGTCACAACCGGGATGGGATGACTGGCGCGAGGTGACCGGGTCGATCATCACACGGCTGCATGGCTTCCTGGTGGACAATCCCAGTTATTGGAAACTCTTGCTGGTGATGCAATCCAGCCAGCAATTGCGCGACGCCAAGGCCGCCATGATCGACCAGGTCGCCGGCATGCTGAGTGATCGCTGGGCGCAGGGAATGGACGGATTTTCCGGCGGAGATCCCAAACTCGTCGGCCGGTTCACCGTCGAGATCTTCATGTCCATCGAGACGCGGTGCGCCCAGATGCGCGATCCATCAGGCGTCGATGAAATGTTCGTCGAGCTGGTGAAGGCGCTCGAGGCGTATCTGTCGCTCTACCTCAACAAGGTTCCGCCGGGGCCTGACGGGCGCCCGGCGGACTAGCCTCGCCTAGCCGGACGCCAGCACGAGCAGCACATAAAACACAAACGGCAGGGCCAGGAGCGCAGGGATCACCAGCACGGTGAAACCGAACACCGCCACCAGAACCCCCAACAAAAGCGCCAGGTTCAGCATAAGAAGCGGCACGCCGCGATGGGGATCGCGCCCCGCTTCGCGCAATAAACCACCCAGAACCGGAACATGAAGCAACAGACGGGCAAAGCCCGACACAGCTGCATCAAGCCACTCGGCAGGCCGGACATGCAGCACCGCTGAGCGCGTGGGACGGCGCGCCGCAACCATCACGCCCGCCATCACAAGACCGCCCAGACCCACGGCCAGCGCCGTGATCCAGCCTTCACCCGCCTGCCGGAGAAAGGCGACCGCCAGCACAGACAGCACCACCGTCAGCGGCGCCATGGCCCGCTGCACCCAGCGCGCCGGGCCCCAGACCGGCAGGACCTCCCCTGCGCGTCCGCCCATGGAGTTGGCCACAAAGCCCAAACCGGCAATGTAGTGAAACAGCACCAACGGCACGGACACCGCCACCAGAGACACGGTCAGCGGCGCATCGGTGATGCCGGGTTTGTCGCCGGGAAAGGCCATGAAAAGACCGGCCCAGAGCACGAAGGGCAGCAGCATGAAGCCGCCAGCCCAATAGGGGAGATATCGCATGAGGTCGTCCGTTCTTATGGTTTTGATGCGCTGTATCTAAACGCAGGACGACCGCGGCGGGATGCGACCCCGGCGCGCTTACAAAAAGTGGGGTTATGGGGCAATGAACCCGCCCCATAACCCCACAAACCATAACCTCCAGATGAGGCGTCGCGACCGCATTCTAGGACTGACCGGTCGAAATCTTGTGACCTTCGATCAGATCGTCGACCACGCCCGGATCAGCCAGGGTCGAGGTGTCTCCCAGCTTGTCGTACTCGCCCTCGGCGATCTTGCGCAGAATCCGGCGCATGATCTTGCCCGACCGGGTCTTGGGCAGGCCGGGCGAGAACTGGATCACATCGGGCGTGGCCACCGGCCCGATCTCCTGACGCACATGGGCCTTGAGCGTTTTCTCGGTCTCACTCGTCGGCTCCAGCCCCGCCACCAGCGTGACATAGCAATATATCCCCTGGCCTTTGACGTCGTGGGGATAGCCGACCACCGCCGCTTCGGCGACCAGGTCATGGGCCACCAGCGCGCTTTCGATCTCGGCGGTGCCCAGGCGATGACCCGACACGTTCAGAACATCATCCACCCGGCCGGTGATCCACCAGTATCCATCCGCGTCCCGGCGCGCGCCGTCGCCGGTGAAATACATGTTCTCATAGGTGGAGAAATAGGTCTCGACGAAGCGCTGATGGTCGCCATAGACCGTACGCATCTGGCCCGGCCAGCTGCCCAGCAGCACCAGATTGCCTTCCTGTGCGCCCTCGTCAGGCAGAAGATTGCCTTCCGTGTCCACCAAAGCCGGCTGCACGCCGAACATGGGGAAACTTGCAGAGCCCGGCTTGAGCGCATGCGCGCCCGGCAGCGGCGTGATCAGATGCCCGCCGGTCTCGGTCTGCCACCAGGTGTCGACGATCGGGCAGCGCTTGTCGCCCACCACCTCATAGTACCAGCGCCAGGCCTCTGGGTTGATCGGCTCGCCGACCGAACCGAGCAGCCGCAAGGTTGAGCGGTCATGCTTCTTCACCGGCTCGTCGCCTTCGCGCATCAGGGCGCGAATGGCTGTGGGCGCGGTGTAGATGGTGGTGACCTTGTGCTTGGCCACGATCCGCCAGCACCGATCAGGCCCCGGCCAGGTGGGCACGCCCTCATACATCAAGGATGTCGCGCCATTGGCGAGCGGGCCGTACACGATATAGGTGTGCCCAGTCACCCACCCCACATCGGCGGTGCACCAGAACACGTCGTCCTCGCGATGATCAAACGTGTATTCATGGGTCATCGAGGCCCAGACGAGATAGCCGCCCGTGGTGTGCAGCACGCCCTTGGGTTTGCCGGTGGAGCCCGAGGTGTAGAGGATGAAAAGCGGGTCTTCCGCCTTCATGGGTTCAGGCTCGCACTTGGCGTCCACTTCCAGCGCCAGATCATGGTGCCAGAAATCGCGGCCTTCGACCCACGGCACCTGGGCGCCGGTATGGCGTATGCAAAGCACCGCCTTGACGCCCGGCGCCTGCTCGAGCGCCTTGTCCACATTGGCTTTCAGCGGCACGCCCTTGTTTCCGCGCACGCCCTGATCGGCGGTGACGACGAACTCTGACTGGCAGTCATTGATCCGGCCCGCCAGCGCATCGGGGCTGAACCCGCCAAACACCACCGAGTGCACCGCGCCGATGCGCGCGCACGCCAGCATGGCGTAGGCGGCCTCGGGGATCATCGGCATGTACAGCGTGACCCGGTCGCCTTTCTTGACGCCGATCTTTTTCAGCTCGTTGGCGAAGCGGCACACATGGTTGTGCAGCTGGGCGTAGGTGATCGAATGATGAAAGGCCGGATTATCACCTTCCCAGATCAGCGCGACCTTGTTGGCGCGTTTGGGCAGATGCCGGTCAATACAATTATAGCTGACATTCAGGACCCCGTCCTCAAACCAGCGGATATGCAGGCTGTCCTTGGCGAAGGAGACGTCCGAGATTTTCGTGGGCTCCGTGTACCAGTCCAGTCGCTTGGCTTCGTCCGCCCAGAACGCGTCAGGGTCGTTGATCGAGCGCGCGTACATGTCGGCATAACGCTCAGCATTGATCTTGGCGTCCGCAAAGCTTTGCGGCACTCCAATGACGGTCTCGGACATGGTCTGCTCCTCCCTCGGGCTTATTATTTTGCCTAGATGTGCGCCACGCGCCGCGTCCTCGCAAGACAGACGAACGTGTTACGCGCGCTTGTGAACGGACGGCGTCTGGTATCCAGTCCTGTGATCGTCGTCTTGTCCGGAGCCTGCTTCATGTTGTTGCACACCGCCGCCTGGCCTGAAATCGAAGCCTATCTGAAAACCAGCACCGGCATCATCATTCCCATCGGCTCCACAGAACAGCATGGTCCGAACGGGCTGATCGGCACGGATGCGATTTGCCCGGAGGTGATTGCGCGCGAAGCCGGCGACGAGGCTGGCGTCCTGGTGGGCCCCACCTTCAATGTGGGCGTCGCCCAGCATCATCTGGGCTTTCCCGGCTCGATGACCTTGCGGCCGACCACCATGATCGCCGCGCTCAACGACTGGATCGACTCTCTCGCCCGGCACGGCTTTGAGAAGATCTATTTCCTCAATGGCCATGGCGGCAATATCGCAACCATCGGCGCAGCGTTTGCAGAAAGCTATTCCAATTGGTCGTTTGACGGTGAAGCCTGCCCCTATGAGCTGATGCAGCGCAATTGGTGGGATCTGCCCGGCGTCATGGATGTGTGCCGCTCGCTGTTTCCGGTGGGCGAGGGCAGTCACGCCACTGCGTCTGAAGTGTCGGTGACGTATTACGCCTATCCCGAACACGTCAAAGACGTGGTGATGAGCCCGAAGATCGCCCCTAACGGGCGCTTCACCGATGCGGATAATTACCGCAAGACCTTCCCCGACGGCCGGATCGGCTCAGACCCCGCCCAGGCGACGCCTGAGAAGGGCGCGACCATCGTTCAGGCGGCGCGCAAGGCGGTGATCCAGGATGTGACGGCGTTCTTCAGCCGCTAACCGCAGCTGGCGCGTTCACGCCGCCACCACCTGACCATCCACCACTGTCACCGCAACCGGCTTCAGGACGGACTTGCCCGCGGGCCCGCCGACGCAGGCGCCGGTCGCCACGTCAAAGCTCGCGCCATGAAACGGGCAGACGAGATACCGGCCTTCGCTGACCAAAGTCTTGCCCGAAGGCAACGAAAACGGACGGCCCGCATGCGGGCAGACATTGAGATACGCCGTGACCGTTTCACCCGTGCGCAGGATGACGATCGGCGTCGGTTCGAAATCCGCTGGCAACCCGCCCGGATCGGGAATCTCGCTCAGCGTTTTGAGCACCGTGCCCGGTTCCGGGAGAACTGTTTCGGTCTCGTCGGACATCTAAAGTCCCTCCGGCGCCTTCACGGTCCATTTGAACGGAATCCAGAACACGTCTGAAAACAGATCCGCCTTGGCGTAGGGGTCGGTCGCCAGAATATCGCGCAACGCCGCTTCGTCTTCGGCCTCGACGATCAGAAGCGAGCCGACTGGATCCCCCTCCGCGCTCAGCAAAGGCCCCGCCATCTTGACGGGGGAGTCCTCCGCAGAGGCCCAGAGCAAATGCTCGGAGCGGTGTTTCAGACGCATATCAAGTGCGCCCAGTCGGTCGGTGCAAGTGACGGCAAACAGCATAAGTCTTTCCCTGATCAGTCAGTTTCAGGCCCGAACGGGCGATTGAGCAGCGCCTGTATCGCGTCATCGACGCTGATGCGGCCCGCCAGCACCGCGTCTACGGCGGCGCATATGGGCATGTCGACGCCTTGGGTCTTCGCCAGCGCCACCACGGCGGGCGCCGTCGCGACGCCTTCAGTGACCGCCTTGCGCGCGCCCAGAACGCTTTCGAGCGTCTGGCCCTGCCCGAGCGCCAGTCCGCACGACATGTTGCGCGATTGCGGCGAAGAACAGGTCAGCACCAGATCCCCAAGGCCGCACAAGCCGGTCAAGGTTTCGCGTTTCGCCCCCAGAGCCAGCCCAAGGCGGGTCATTTCTGCAAAGCCGCGGGCGATCAGCGCCGCATGGGCGGATTTGCCCAAGGCCCGGCCTTCCACGATGCCGGCGGCGATGGCGAGCACGTTCTTGACCGAACCCCCGACTTCCGCGCCCACAAGGTCGCCCGACCAATAGGGGCGGAAGGTTTGCGACCCCACAGCCTCCATCAGCGCTTCACCCGTGTCGCGATCCTCGCACGCCAAAGTCACCGCCGTCGGCAGGCCTTTCGCCACATCAATCGCAAAGCTGGGACCAGACAACACGGCGGGAATTGCGTGCGGGACGGTCTCTCGCAAGACATCCGTCATCAAAGCCAGGCTTTCGCGCTCAAATCCCTTGGCGCACAGCAAAACCGGCGCGCCTTGAGCAATGTGCGGGGCAAACCGCGTGAGGATGCCGCGCGCGTGCTGGGCGGGGGCGACCATCAAAAAGGCGTCGCAGTCAGACAGGTCTGACGGATCGGAACTGGCGGTGATGGCGGGATTGAGCGGCGCGCCGGGCAGGAAGACCGTGTTTTCATGCGCGGTGTTGATCGCCTCGACCACCTCCGCCTCATACGCCCAGATCTTCACAGAGCGGCCCGCCTGCGCCGCGGACTGGGCGAGCGCGGTGCCCCAGGCGCCCGCGCCGATCACGCCGATGGTTTGATAACTCGCCATGTCCGTCCCCTTCATTCGCGCGCTTACGCTTTTGGCCCTTTTCGGCCCGACCCGCTGGCGGGATCGTGTGCGGCGGCGTCCTGATCCAGCGGCCAGCGTGGCCGCGCGGCGGCGTCGAGCCCGTCTGTCAGACCTAACGCCAGTCGCTCAGCGCCCGCCAGCGCGATCATCGCCGCGTTATCGGTGCAGTATTTCAGCGGCGGCGCAATCAGCTCGAACCCATGGCGCTGCGCTTCGGCCTGAAGCGCCTCACGCACGGCGGTGTTGGACGCCACACCGCCCGCCGCAACCAGCGGCAGTGGGCTATCCAGAGCCTCAAAGCGGGACTTGAAAATGCTCATCGCCCGACCCGCCCGCTGCGCCAGATGACGCGCGATTGCGGCCTGCATGGACGCGGCGAGGTCGGCGCGGTCCTGATCATTGGGCGCATCCAGCCCGTCCCAGTGTCGACGCGCCGCAGTCTTCAGGCCCGCGAACGAAAAATTGCACGATGCGTCCCGCGCCAGCATCATCGGCAGGGGAAAGCGGTCCGGCGCTTCGGCGTCTTGCGCAAAACGCTCAACCGCCGGGCCGCCTGGAAATCCCAAGCCCATGACCTTGGCAGTCTTGTCGAACGCTTCGCCCGCCGCATCATCAAGGGTGGAGCCGAGCCGCGTCATCCGGCCCACGCCTTCCACGATCACCAGCTGGGTATGCCCGCCCGAGACCAGAAGCAGAAGATAGGGAAAGGCCAGAGCGTGGGTCAGCCGCGGCGACAGGGCGTGACCTTCAAGATGGTTCACCGCCAGCAAAGGCAGACTTGCGCCCAGTGCAATGCCCTTGGCGGTCATCAGCGCGGCCATCACCCCGCCGATCAGCCCCGGCCCGGCGGTCGCCGCGACGCCATCGAGATCAAACGGGCTCAGCCCCGCCTCGTTCAGCACGCCTGCAGCCAGACCGTCCATACGCTCGGCATGGGCGCGGGCGGCGATCTCGGGCACCACGCCGCCAAATGGCGCATGGGCGCTGTTTTGTCCCACCACCGCTTCGGCCAGAACCTCGATGCGGCCATCGCCATGACGGCGCAGCACGGCGGCTGCGGTATCATCGCAGCTCGATTCAAGACCGAGCACGGTTAAAGCGCCCTGCGGCGCCGCGCCCGGTTGCGGGTGGACTTGATCATGGGATAACGCCATGACCTTGCAGTACCCTCGCTGGCGTTTCGGCGCAATCATCAGCCTCTGCTGGCGAGATCTTGAAGCGCGTGAAGGAGTGCGTCTGTCGTGAACCTGTTCAATATGCCGATTGCGACCCGCACCTCGCCCCTGGCTCTGGCGCAAACCCGCGATGTTCAGGCCCGGCTCGCCCGCGCCCATGGCGAAAAAGAGCCCGAAGAGAGCTTCCCGATTCTGGGGCTGACCACCACGGGCGACAAGATTACCGACCGCGCATTGCTGCTGGCGGGCGGCAAAGGCCTGTTCACCAAGGAGCTTGAGCGCGCCTTGCTGGACGGCAAGGCGCGTTTCGCCGTGCACTCCATGAAAGACGTGCCGACCACCCTGCCCGAAGGCCTTGAGATCGCTTGTGTGCTGGAGCGCGAGGATCCGCGCGACGTGCTTTTGACCCGCGACGGGATCAGCCGGATCGAAGACCTGCCTGAAGGCGCGACGCTGGGCACCGCCTCGATCCGGCGGCAATCGCAAGCGCTGGCGCTACGCCCGGACCTGAACATCGTGCTGCTTCGCGGCAATGTGGACACCCGGCTTGAAAAGCTGCGCTCGGGCGAGATGGACGCCACTTTCCTGGCGCGCGCCGGATTGCGGCGCCTCGGTCGTGAACAGGGCGAGCTGCCGCCGCTGGAGCTGTCAGCCGTCATCCCGGCCCCGGCGCAAGGCGCGGTCGGAATCGAGATCTGTTCAGACGACGACGAGGCGCGGCGCGCGCTGGAGCCGCTCAATCATCTAACCACCCAGATCTGCATCGCGGCTGAACGCGGTTTCCTGCAGGCGCTGGACGGGTCGTGCCGCACTCCCATCGCCGCCCATGCCACGCTCGACGACCTGGAAATTCATTTGCGTGGCGAAGCGCTAACCCCGGACGGCTCCAAACGCTGGGCCAATGAAACCCGCACGCAACTGCCTGAGCTTGATCCCGGCGCGGCGCGCTTGCTGGGCTATGAGCTGGGTCTTGAGGTGAAACGCGCGGGCGGGGATGCGCTGGCGCGGATCGTCGCCGAGACGGGCTGATCATGAGCGCGGCGTCCAGACCCTGTGTGCTCGTCACCCGCGCAGAACCCGGCGCGGCGCGCACCTGCGCGGCGCTGAGCGAGCGCGGTTTTGAGGCGATCAACGCCGCCACCGCCCATCTGACGGCGCACCCTGTCACGCTGGACCTTGAAGGCGTTGGCCTGATCGCGATCACCAGCCCGTTTGGCGCAACCTGTCTGGCGAACGCCACATCTGATCGCAGCACGCCCGTGATCGCTGTCGGCGACGTAACGGCGGCGCGTCTGTCAGACGCTGGCTTTGAGCACGTCACAAACGCAAGTGGCGACGCTCGCGACCTGCTGGCGATGATCCGCAAGCATCCGCCGCAAGGCGAGGTCCTGCATGTGCGCGGGTTCGATCAGACCGGTGATCTGAGCACTGAGCTTAACGCGCACGGCCTGAGCGCCCGCTCTGAAATCCTCTACGCCGCCGAGCCTGTAGCCGCGCTGCCGGACACGGTCTGGAACGCTCTTGAAACCCGGGCGTGCTTGCTGATCCATTCCGCAAAAGGCGCGGAACGGTTCTGGTCGCTGGCGCAGACAGCGGGCCAAATAGACACGCTGCGCGCTGCGCCTGTCATCGCGATCTCAGAGGCCGCGGCTGAACCTTTACGCCGTCACGGCGTTTCAAGGTTGAGCATCGCCGCGCGCCCCGATGAAAGCGCGCTGTTTGACGCGCTGGAAAAGCAGTGCGGCGAAACGCGGTGATGGTGGCGTCACGACACGACGCAGCCTAGACTTGCCGACACGTAACAAGTGGCCCCGCGCCCCCGAGGACATCATGAGCGCCGACACTCCCCGCCCAGACGCTGCAGAACCGGTCGACGCCGAGTTCGAGCCCGCGCCGGATAGCGGCGGCTCACGCGGAAAATCCAAGACCAAAAAGCCAAAAGCCGCCAAGTCGGGCGGCGGCAAAACGCCTGTCCTCGCTTTTCTCGGCCTGACCGTGCTGGCTGCGGGCATAGGGGGCGGCGCAGGCTGGGTTCTGGGCCGGTATCTGCCAGCGCCCGGTGAAGGCGCCACTGACCCTGCCCTGATCAGCCGGATCGAAACGCTGGAAGCTCAGACCGCTTCAGCGGACCAGCTCGCTGCGTTTCAAAACCGACTGGAAACCATCGAGGAAGAGACCGCCGGCGCACCGCTGCGCACCGACGCTTTTGAGCAGCTGATCCGCGACGTGGCGGCCCTGCGCACCGACCTTGAAGCGCTCGAGCCGAGCGCCGAGGGCGGCGCGGGTCTCAGCGATCAGATCAATACGCGTCTGGAGAGCCTTGAACGCCAGCTCAACACCACCGCTGACGACGCGCAGACGGCGCTCGCCGCCGCCCAGACCGCGCAATCGGCCCTGCAACAAGCGCTCGCTCAACCTGATGACCGGGCGGCGCCCCAGACAACCGGTGTTTCCTCGGACGCCCTGTCCGCGCTCCGTTTTGATCTTGCAGCCCTTCAAAGCGCTGTGCGCGACCTGCAAGCCGGAGCGGGCGATACGCAGGCTTTGTCGGCGCGGATGGATGCGCTGGAAAGCCTGATTGAAGGGCTTGAAACGCAAACCGGCCAGACCCAGACCGCCTCGGTCTCTCTGGCGCGACAGGCGCTGGCCTTTTCAGACCTTGCCGAAGCGGCGGCCCAGGCCCAGCCCTTCGCCATGGAATACGCCATGCTGAGCCAGATCTGGCCCAATCGCGCCCATCTGATCGCGCTGACAGAGCCTGCGCGCACCGGCGCGCCCACTCTGGACGATCTCACCGACAGCTTCCCGGCCCAAGCGGTGCGTGAAGCCCTGGGCCAGACCCAGCGCTTTTGGGGCGTGATCGAAGTGCGCCGCGCTGGCGATGATCACGGCGCCGCCGACCGGATTGTGAGCCTGCTGGAGCAAGGCGCGCTGAGCCAGGCGATCCGGGAGACCGAAGCGCTTGACGCCGAGGCGGCGCAAGTCCCGCTGGAGAGCTGGCTGACCGAGGCGCGCAAACGCGAAGCCCTGAACGCTGTGCTGGATGATATGCGCGCCGCCCTGAACCGGCAGGCCGAGCAAGACGGAGCGCGATAAGCCATGATCCGCCTGATCCTAACCGTCATCCTGTGCGTGCTGACCGCCATGCTGGCGGTCTTCCTGACGCTCAATCCCGGCGTGGTGACCATCGACTTTCTGGGCATGAACGCCCAGGCGCCCTTCGCGCTCGCTCTGGGCGCGCTGCTGGTCGCGACGTTCCTGCTGGTTGTCGCCTGGTGGGTCATCGCCAAGCTTTGGGCTGCGCCCGACGCCTGGAAACGCTTCTCCCTGCGCCGACGCCGCGATCAGGGCTTTGACGCGCTTGAACGCGCGCTGATCGCCTCCGCCGCCGGTCAGGGCGATCTGGCCGTCCGGCAAGCCTCTCGCGCCGAAGCGCTGTTGGACCGACCCGCCCTGTCACGCCTCTTGGCGGCCCGCGCCGCAGAAGCCGCTGGCGATCTGGAAAGCGCGCAAATTCATTACGAAGCCATGCTCAGCGACGCCAAAACCCGGCTGGTCGCCCAGCGCGGGCTGGTGGGCATCGCCCAGAGCCGGTCTGATTCTCAAGCCCTGCTCACACACGCTGCGGACGCGTTCGATCAGGCCGGGCAGGCCCGCTGGGCGTTTGACGCCTTGTTTGAAGCCCAGGTGAACGCCGCCCAATGGGCGAAGGCGGAAACTACGCTGAGCGAAGGCGAACGCCGCGGCCATGTTGATCGCACTGAAGCCGCCCGGATGCGCGCGGTGCTTTTGACCGCCGAAGCGCGCCGGATCGAAGCCACGGACCCTGAGCTGGCCGCAAAACTCGCGGATCGCGCCGCGACGGCTTCGCCGGGCTTTGCGCCCGCCGCCGAGCTGGCAGGCCGATTGCTCGCCGAACAACGACGCCACCGCCGGGCCGCAGATCTTCTGGAAACCGCCTGGGAGCATGCGCCGCACCCCGCGCTGGCGCGGGCCTTCGCCAATCTCAGACGCTCTGACACCAAGGCCAAACGCGCTGAACGCCTGCGTGAGCTGGCGGCGCGCAATCCTGATCATCGCGAGAGCCAGTTGCTGCTGCTGGAGACCGCGCTTGATCAGGGCAATCGCGAAGCCGCGCACGCCGCTCTGACGCCCGTGCTGGAAACCGGGCCGGTTTCAGCCCGCGCCTGCGCCCTCGCCGCACGCCTCGCAAAGCTCGAAGATCAAGATGCGGAGGCCCAGCGCTGGATGGCGCGCGCCTCCCATGCGCCCGCTGAAGCCGACTGGTCCGACATTAACGAGGATGGTCAGGCGTTTCTTTATACTGACGCCGACTGGAAGCGGATGGTGGACAGCTGGGGCCGTCACGCCGTGCTGATCCATCCGCGTCATGAGCGCTATGAAATCGCCGCTGCGGCCGCGCCTGAAGCCATGCTGATCGAAGCACGCCCCACTGCAAACGATGCAAGCAAGCGCAGTGCGGGCGAGGACAAATCCGGTCCGAGCTTCTATGTACCCGGTCCCGCGCCGGACGATCCCGGCGCATCCGATGGCGACATCTAGGGTTTCTCAACGCTCATGACCGCATCTGCTTCAGCTCGCCCGCGCCTGATCATCGGCGTGACCGGAGGCTCAGCCTCAGGCAAGACCGAAATCGCGCGCTCCGCCGCCCGTGCTGCAAACCCGCTGAGCGCTCTGGTCCTGTCAGAAGATGATTATTACGCCGATCACGGCTCGAAGCCCGATTTTGACCCCTCAGACTTCAATTTCGACCATCCTCAGGCGCGTGACCATGCTTTGCTGGCCAAGCATCTGGCCGCGCTGAAAACCGGCAAGAGCATCAAGGGTCCGATCTACGACTTCACCATTCACCGCCGCCGCAGCGACACACGCACCATCGCGCCAGCGGATGTGATCATCGTGGAAGGCATCCATCTGTTCTGCGATGAAGCCGTACGCGATTGCCTGGATTTGAAGGTCTATGTGTCAGCGCCCGACGATATCCGCCTGGCTCGCCGCCTCCTGCGTGATGTGAACGAGCGGGGACGCACCTCGCATTCTGTCGTCCACCAGTATTTGCGCACCGTTCGGCCCATGCATCATGAATGGACGTCGCCCAACAAGGAATACGCCGATATCCTGATCCGCAATGACGCGGCGGCCGCCCGGCCGGCCGATCATCTGAGCAGTTTTTTCGACACCCTGGCCGCGCCCATCGTCGACAAGGTCAAAGACTTCGGCAAAGCCTGAGCCAGACTCATTCCAGCTGGCAAAACCGTCTTGCCCCCATCGCCGTTCAAGGCTAGTTTCCGCGCCCTCCGAGGCAGGCTTTCGCCTGGTTCCGGCGCCGCATTAGCTCAGTTGGTAGAGCACATCATTCGTAATGATGGGGTCAGGTGTTCGAGTCACCTATGCGGCACCACTTCTTACTTATTCTCCCTCGCCTCCGCTCGGTCGATCCTCGCTAAAGCTGCGGGCGGCCGTTGGCCTTGCGAACCTGAAGGTTCTGGCGCGACGCCTGTTCTCCCTCGCCTCCGCTCGGTCGATCCTCGCTGAAGCTGCGGGCGGCCGTTGGCCTTGCGAACCTGAAGGTTCTGGCGCGACGCCTGCTCTCCCTCGCCTCCCCTCGGTCGATCCTCGCTGAAGCTGCGGGCGGCCGTTGGCCTTGCGAACCTGAAGGTTCGCGGTCAGGCGGGGTGTGACTGTTTCAGGCAACGCTCACAGGCGGCGATCAGCTCATCCTCGACAATGGGTTTGGGGATGTAATCATCCATGCCCATGGCGAGAAACCGCTCACGCTCGCCCTGTCCCGCATGGGCCGTCAACGCGATGACGGGCACCTGCGCCCCCGCCTCGTTCATGGCGCGCAAACGGCTGAGCGTTTCTTCTCCCGACATGACCGGCATGCTGGCGTCGAGCAGCACCAGATCATAGGGCTCGTCTGAGAACAAACGCAGCGCAGCAGCCCCGGAAGCGGCTTCGGTGACTTCAGCGCCTGTCGGCTCCACCATATAACGGGCAACCATACGGTTGATGTCATTGTCATCCACCAACAGGATGCGCGCCCCTGCAAGCGTGGCCGCACCAGGATGGGATGCGTCGGCATGCGACGCGATGATCGGTTCATCTGCGTGCATGCCAGCCATCAAGGTCAGCGTGAAACACGCCCCGTCGCCAGGCTGGCTCTCAATCGTCACATCGCCGCCCATCCGCCGCGCCAGCTCGCGGGTGATCACCAGACCCAGGCCTGATCCCACGCTCTTTGACGAACCCGCATCCCCGTCGCCCTGCTCGAACCGGTTAAACAGCTTGTTCACCTCAGCCGGTTCAAGACCGGGACCTGTATCCTTAACCGAGACGGTGATGCGGCACTGGCCCTGAGACACAGGCTGGGCATAGGCATGCAAGCTGACGCCGCCTGTTTGCGTGAATTTGATCGCGTTGGATAAAAGATTGAATACACACTGGCGAAAGCGCGTCTGATCCAGCTCCACGCTGGCGGGCAAAGCGAGGATCTCTTCGTCCAGGGTGAGGCCCTTCTCCTCAGCGCTCGGCCGGAACAGCATGCTGACCTCTTTCAGCAAGCGTGTCGGGTCCATGGCCTCGGGTTCAAGCTGAAACCGGCCCGCCTCCAGACGCGACAGATCCAGGAGATCATTGAGAACTCGCAAGAGCTGGTCGCCCGTCACTTGAAGCAGCTCGACTTTGTCATGCAGACCGGGCTCAAGCTCCGCTTCCGACAGAACCCGCACCAGCCCCAGCATGCCGTTCAGTGGCGTGCGTAATTCATGGCTGACATTGGCGACGAACTCGGTTTTCGCCTCGCTGGCCCGCTCCGCAGCGCTTTGCGCATCTCGAGCGCTCCGCGTCAAAGTGCGGGCGTTGAGCACCAGTTCGGCAACGACGATGTAATTGGCGAGCGCATAGATCAGCGCCTGTTCTTCAGGCGTCCACTCATGGCGCTCGCCCTTCTTGCAAATGCTCAAAACGCCGCTGACGCTGTGTTCTTGCAAGATAGGGGCGGCGAGCACAGCGCCTTTTGAGACATTGTGGAGCGCCTGGCCCAATGATCGGGCGTCCTCGTGAGCGGCGCTGATCTCGACCGCATCGATATAGGCGCCCTGGCTGGCGAACCGAAAGGCCTCAGGCGCCTTATGCTCGGTCAGTCGGGGCGCATTGAAAATTTCACCCTCAGTCGGGCTCCAGACGCAATGAGGGCGCAAGGCGCTGTGATCCTCTGAAAACAGCCACAAACCTGCTTCATCCACATCCAGAGCGACAGCGAGCCTCTGAACCACCTGGCGCGTCATATGGTCGTAATCCCACCCCTTGTTGAGATGGTCCTGCGCGAGTTCGCGTTTGAGCTGGTTCATTTCGCGCGAGCGATCCAGAGTTCGCTGCAGGCTCTTCTCGGCTTCCATGCGCGCAGAGATCTCGGTGTCGATCCGGCGCAAGAGCGGCAGCCACCGGAAAAAACCGACGCTGATGAGAAACAACCCCAGAGCGTCGCAGATATAAGACACGCCCTCGATCCAGTCGTGCACCGGTTCAAGCTGGCCTGGCGAATACGGCACGAAACCGTTTGAGGAATCAATGAGGGCCGAAACGCCGATCACCAGCAATCCGCCAACGATGAGCTGACTGCCCCGCCTCAGTCGCGCCATGTGACGCAGATTCAAAAACAGGATCGCACCCGCCGACAGGCTGGTTATGGCGATCAGGATTTCAAATAGACCGCTCACGCGTCCCCTCCGTAATACGGGTATTCGAGCAAATCGAGGTAAAGATCGGGTTGTCGATCTCTCCTGAAAGCACAGCAAGACGCGCCATCCTGCATCAGGTCTAGGGAATTCCCCTTACGCACAAAAACGAATTATGCGAGCGGCGTCAGCTGCGTATCTCTTGTCCCAGAGCAATCATCCTCCTCCCCCCGGAGACTTCCTTGCTCACAGACAAAGGATACGGACCATGCGTGCTTATAAAACCTTCTCCCGCACCGTGCTGACTGGCGCCGCCGCCGGCGTCGCGCTTTTCACCGGCCAGGCGCTCGCGCAACTGCCCGATCCGGGCATGCAGATCGAGCGCGGCGTCACCGCCCTGGTCGTCACCGACCCGCAGAATGACTTTCTCAGCCCGGACGGCGTTACCTGGGGCGTCGTGGGTCAGAACGTCACCGAGAACGGCACGGTGGAGAATATCGGCCGCCTGTTCGAGACCGCCCACGAGGTCGGCATGCCGGTCTTCGTCTCACCGCACTATTACTACGAACATGACCATGAATGGCGCTTTGAAGGCGCTCTGGAAGCGCTGATGCATTCGATCGGCATGTTCGATCGCGCCGGCCCGCTTGACCTTGAAGGCTTTGAAGGCTCGGGCGCTGACTGGCTGGAAGAGTATCGCCCGCATATCGAGCATGACCACACCGTGGTGACCTCGCCGCACAAGGTCTATGGCCCGGAAACCAACGATCTGGTCCTGCAATTGCGCAAGCAGAACGTGGACCGCGTCATCCTGGCGGGCATGTCCGCCAACCTGTGCACCGAATCCCATATGCGCGAGCTGATCGAGCAAGGCTTTGAAGTGCTGGTCGTCACCGACGCCACCGCCGCCGCCCAGGTGCCAGGCTATGACGGCTACGCCGCAGCCGTGACCAATTTCCGCATGATCGCCAACCATGTGGGCGACACCGATGAAACGGTCAGCGCCATCACTGCGGCCTACAGCCGCTAACCCGATCCCCGTCCTGAATGTCTGCCCCTCCACGAGGGACGGGTCCTAAGAGGGTCCGGCGGTCGTCCCCATCTCCGCCGGACCCTCGTTTTGGCTCTAATACACAAGAACAGATAAGAAAATGGCCACCCAACTTCTCCCCCCGTTCACCGAAGAGACCGCTCGCGCCAAAGTGCAATTTGCTGAAGACGCCTGGAACAGCCGCGACCCTGAACGCGTCGCGCTGGCCTATTCTGAAGACTCCGAATGGCGCAATCGCGATCAATTCTTCAAGGGACGCGCCGCCATCAAGGCCTTCCTGCGCGAAAAATGGTCCGCTGAGGATCATTACAAACTCAAAAAAGAACTGTGGGCCTTCACCGGCAACCGCATCTCTGTCGCGTTCTTTTACGAGTGGAAACAGGTCGAGACCGGCCAATGGTTCCGCTCGCACGGCAATGAACAATGGGAATTCGACACGGACGGCCTGATGCGCCGCCGCGAATCCAGCGTCAACGATATTGCGATCAAGGAGGAAGAGCGGCGGCTCTAGCCCCCGCCTCCCCCGTTTCCGGGAGTAGATCATGACCCGCCCCGCCCGCCCGTCAGACACTGAGTTCGAGCGCACCTATCGGCGCTGGATGCTGATGCACGGTCTGACCCTGCCTGTCTCAGGCGCGCTGTACGCCCTTGTGCTGGTCGCGCTGTACGCTCTGGGCGTCGAGATACGCGCCGCTGTCCTGAGCGCTGCGGGCGTTGGAGCTCTGGGACTGGCTCTGGCGGAAGGCGCGGTCTGGCTTGAGACCCATAACGGGCTCGACCGGTTGTTTCGCCGGGTGAACATGCGCGCCTCCATCGCGGCGGAGCGCCTGGCCCGGGATGAAGATCAATATGTCATCGAAGGCGTTCAGGACGTGGTGTTTGAATGGCGTCATGTGGAAGTGATCCAGCGTGACCGGGATTGGGCAGGCCTGTCTCTGGCCGCCCTCAACCTGTTCAGCCTGGCCGCCGGACTGGCGCTAAGCGCCGGCCTGATCCGGGTCTGGGGCTGGGTGAATATCGCGCCCTTCTGCCTTCTGACCCTGGCGTCCGCGGGCGCGGGCTTCGCGCTGGCGCGCAGCGTGATGCGCTACCACTGCTTCACCGACCGGAACTTCGACCCCACCGACATTTTGCAAACCCGGCTTCTGGATCTGCTGTCCGAAGTCAAAGCCCTGCGTCGCGCCGGCGTGCGCAGCTCGGCCTGACCCCCACACACATTGCGAGACTGACCCATGACCCATCACTCAGACCTTCTGGTTCTCGGCACTGGAAACGCCGGCATGGCCGCCGCCGGAATCGCACATCGCGAAGGCAAGTCCGTCACCTTGGTTGAATCGCGCGATGTGGGCGGCACCTGCGCCATTCGCGGCTGCGTCCCCAAGAAAGTGCTGGTCGCCGCCGCCGCCAGTCTGGATGTCATCGCCCGCGCTGGCGAGCACGCGATCACCACTGGCGAGGTTCAGCTCGACTGGCCCGCCCTGATCCGCCGTGAACGCACCTTCGTGGACGGCGTGCCCGACATGTTCAAATCCTCGATCCTCAATCGCGGCATGACGCTGGTCACGGGCCAGGCGGTGTTCATCGGCCCGAACGCCGTCGAAGTGGACAGCGAAACCTATACGGCTGACAAGATCGTCATCGCCACCGGATCCGAACCCGCAACCCTGCCGATCAAAGGCTGGTCGCATACACGGACCAGTGACGATCTTCTGACCCTTGAGACCCTGCCGGACGAAGTCGTCTTTATCGGCGGCGGCGTGATCGCGCTTGAATTCGCCCATGTCCTGATCCGCGCCGGCGCACGGGTGACAATCCTGGAAGCCGCGCCGCGCGTACTGCCGCGCCTCGATCCGGACATGGTGGACACGCTGGTGGACTATACGCGCAGCTTGGGCGTGAAAATCCATACCGGCGTCAGCGTCCAGTCCATCTCCCGAGAAGAGGACTCCTTTACGGTCGATGTCGTCATCGGCGATGAGATCATGTCCCTGAGCGCGGATCTGGTGGTCAATGGCGCCGGGCGTCGTCCCGCGGTCGAGGCGCTCGACCTGGAAGCTGGCGGCATTACTTCAGACCGCGGCCAGATCAAAGTGGACGCCAATTTGTGCAGCCTCTCGAACCCTTCCGTCTATGTGGCGGGCGATGCGCTGGCCACATCGCCGCAGCTCAGCCCGGTCGCCAGCTATGAAGGCCGCATCGCAGGCGAGAACGCCATTCTGGGCGCAGGCTCCACACCAGATTACACCACCATCCCGTCAGCTGTTTACACGGTCCCCGCCATCGCCAGCGTCGGTCTGGATGAAACCGCCGCCAAGGCGGCGGGCTTTGATCCGGTCATAAAAGTCAACGATTTGCGCGACTGGCGTTCCGCCAAGACCTACGCCGAAGCCGTCGCCTTCGCCAAAGTACTGATTGATCCGGAGACCGATCTGGTCCTGGGCGCGCATCTGGCCGGACATGGCGCGGAAGAGGTGATCCATGTGTTCACGCTCGCCATGAAGACCGGGATGACCGCCTCGGAGCTGGCGACGATGACCTATGCGTACCCAACCTTCTCGTCAGACCTGAAGTTTCTGGTCTAGAACTGTCGACTGAGGGGAAAGGATCGCGCATGTCAGACACAGACCCGAGCAAAGGCGAGAATCCGGCTGACCTGTTCCGGCGCCAGCGCGATCTGATCCTGATGGCGTCAGGTGATGGCATTTACGGCATTGACGACCGAGGGATCTCAACCTTTGTGAACCCCGCGGCGGCGCGCATGTCAGGCTATTCGGTGGAAGAGATGCTGGGGCGGAACCTGCATGAGCTGGTTCACCATTCTCATGCCGACGGACGGCACTTCCCCAGCGTGGAATGTCCCATTCATGAAGCCACGCGCGACGGCAAGATACACCGGATCTATGACGATGTGTTCTGGCGCAAGGACGGCACGTCTTTCCCGGTAGAGTATGTCAGCACGCCCATCTGGGATGACGGTCGGATCGCGGGGGCTGTGGTGTCCTTCCGCGACATCACCGAGCGCAAACGCGCCGAGCAGGAATTGCGCGACAGCGAGCAGCGCTATCGGGCCATGTTCGACGGTTCGAACGCTGCTGGTTTCCTGATTGACGCCGAAACGTGTTTCGTTCTCGACGAGAACAAGCGCACCTGCGAGCTGTTCGGCTATAGCGAGGCGCAATTACGCCTGTTGCGCGCGGAAGACCTCTTTGTCGGCGCCCCCGGTGAAATCCCGGCGTTCTGGCGAAAGGTGCAACGCGAGGGCGCGGCGGAAACAGAAACGCCCTTCGCTGTCACCGCCGAGGGCGAGCGCATTCCGGTGCGCCTGTCCGCCAGCCGCATCCGCTACGCCAATCGCACCGGTCTGCTGGTGCTGGCCACTGATCTGAGCGTGCGTCGTGAAATTGAAGCGCGAGCGCGGGCCCTGCAAAGCGAGCTCCACCATGTCTCCCGCGTCAGCGCCATGGGGGAGATGGCCTCGGCGATGGCGCATGAGCTGAACCAGCCTTTGTCCGCTGTGATGAACTATCTCGCTGCAGCCCGCCGGCTTTCCAGGACAGAGTTTGATGGCGAGTCCCGCACCATTCAAATGGTCGAGAAGGCGATCTCGCAGGCGTCCCGAGCCGGTGAAATCATCCGCTCCTTGCGCACCTTCCTCGACAAGGGGGAATCAGAAACCGAGTTCGCCAGCCCCTATGACGTGATCCATGACACGCTGCCGCTGATCGAGCCGGCGGTCGCCGCGGCCGGTTTGTCCTTGTCTTGCGAGCTGGATCCGGATGCGCCGCACACCTTGTTGCAGCGGGTCAACATCCAACAGGTATTGCTTAATCTCATCCGCAACGCCGCGGAAGCCATGGGCGAACAAGCGCAGGGCGTCATCAATGTGGCGTGCTGGAGCAGTAATGATCAGATCTGGGTCGAAGTCGCCGACCAGGGCCCCGGCCTGTCGCAAGCCCAGCAGGCGAAACTGTTTCAGCCCTTCAACACCAGTAAATCCGATGGCATGGGCGTGGGTCTGTCGATCTGCCATTCCATCATTTCAGACCATGACGGCGAGATCTGCGCAGAGAACCGCCCCGATGGCGGTGCGGTCTTTCGCTTCTGCCTGCCCGTCATTACGCCAGGAGACAGAGCATGACCGACATAGCCCCCCTCGTGTACGTCGTTGATGATGACGCCGCCGCCCGCGAATCCTTGGAGGCGCTGTTGCTCTCAGCCGGTCATGAGGTGAAGACCTTTGACAGCGGCGAAGCCTTTCTGGCCGAATATGCGCCAGACTGGGCGGGCTGCGCGGTGCTGGATGTGCGAATGCCGGGGCTGTCCGGGCTGCAAGTTCAGGAGGAGCTGAGCACCCGCAACGCGACCCTGCCTGTCATCATCGTGACCGGTCATGGCGATTTGCCCATGGCGGTCCGCGCCATGCAGGCTGGCGCGCTCGATTTCATCGAGAAACCCTATGAAGAAGAACGCCTGTTTGAAAGCGTCGAGCTGGCGTTGCAGGCCGGTCAGCAACAGGCTGAGGCCAGCCAGGCGCTGACGTCTCTGAGGGAACGGTTTGAAAACCTGACCCCGCGTGAACGCGAAGTGCTGGTTGAAGTGGCCGCAGGTCACCCCAACAAGGTCGTCGCGCACAAGCTGGGCATCAGCGCCCGCACAGTGGAAATCCACCGCGCCCGGGTGGTCGAAAAGATGCAGGCGCGCAGCCTGTCCCATCTGGTGCGGATGGCGATGCAGCTCAATTTGCTGTCAGAATAAACTCAGCTGAATTCCGAGGTCAGCTCCAGCGGCGCATGGCGCACAAGACGGCTATCCAGCACAGCGGCCTGCCGATGCGGCACGGCCTCGCTCTGGTATACCGGGTCCGTGACCATCTCCAGAAAGGCGGCGGCGCTGGGGTAGGCTGCGACAAAAGACAAATGCCAACTCTCCTCAGCCGGACCGATCAAGGTGAGTTGCGGCGCGCCACGCCAGACGATCGACCCGCCCACGCGACGGAAAATCGGCCCGGACGTCTTGCCATACGTTTTGTATGCTTCGAAGCCGCTCACGTCTCGACCATCGGGGTAGGCCGCTTTTTCTCGCAAGCGCAGAAGGTTGAGCATCTGGATCGGCTGGTCTCGCGGCAAATCCTTGAACAGCGCGAACGCATCTCGCGCAGGATCGATATGGCCGGTCATGATGTCCTCCTTGAAGTCAGCTTCAGGTAGGAAAACCTCTCCGGCTAAAAAGCTCAAGTGCTTAAGGGTCTATAATCTTACCGGCCCAGTCAAAAACGCAGCCTGACTGGTCCGCTGTCACCTGATCCACAACGTCCAACAAGCGCGCCGCGCTATAGTCGGGCGTAAACAGCTTGCCGTCGGGCACATTGCCCTGAAACGGGCTGGAGAGGGCTGTGTCCACGGTTCCAGGATGCAGCCCCATACAGACAGCATGAGGGCGTTTGCGCGCCAACTCGATGGCGCAGGTTTTGAGGATCTGATTCAACGCCGCCTTGGAGGCCCGATAACTATGCCAACCGCCCAGCCGGTTGTCTGAAATCGAGCCGACGCGCGCAGACAGGGCCGCGAACACAGCCTTTTGCGGCGCGTCTTTCTGACCTCTCGCCAGCTTGTCCAGAGCCGAGCGCGCCACCAGAGCCGGGCCGATCGTGTTGACCTTGAAAACCTCAGTCATGTACCCGGCGTCAATCTGTCGCCAGGACTTTTCCGGTCCACGCCCTTCGCCATCCACCAAAACCCCGCTGGCGACGATCACCAGATGAAGCGGGCCCGCTTCAGCGGCGGCCTCGACCGCAGCCTCGACTGACTGGGGATCGTCAAAGTCCAGGGACAAGGCCTGGGCGCCGGAGACAGCTTTGGCAGAGCGGCTGGCTGCGTGAACCTGTGCACATCGAGGGTGATCCACAAGCTGGGTGGTCAAGGCCTCGCCGACGCCGCCGGAGGCGCCCACGATCAAGGCCCGAAACCCGTCTGGAAACGTCGCTAAATCAGTCATGAACCCGCAGATAGGCTGCGCGCCTTCTGCGTCCAGCTCACCTTCAGGTTAGATTTCGTAGGTTCCTGATGAATCATCAAGAACAACGCCTTCGCCTTGGCCCTGCGCCGTGCTTTTGACCCAGAACAGCAATTCCTGGCTTTTCTCGTCCAGGTTCTTGTTCAGGAAATCATTCTTATCGAGAAACTTCACCTGATCGCCGGTGCGGTGGGAGTCCACACCCGCTGACCCGCTCAGCACCAGAATCGGCGTGCCCCGAGCCTGCTGCTCGAGCAAACTGACCGTCTCATTGGGCTGAGTGGAGTCAGGCAGGCGCAAATCAGCGATGATCAGGTCATAAGAATTGCGAGACAGCTTGAAACGCGCATCCCGCAATGTTCGGACGACCTGAAGCTCCATGTCATAGCCGCCCGCATCGCATAGCGCGTGCTGGAGCAACATCGCATCAGCGAAGTCATCTTCGACATGAAGAACCGACAAGGGCTGCGGCATCACTCTCTCCTGCTAGGCGCTAAACTACTGGATGCATGCTTAAGCAGGTTTTAACCCGGCAAAACATCCTTGACGCTGTCTGGCACAGATACGTTAGCCCGTCTGGCTGCAGCGGCGACTGTGTTCGCAAGCAGCATGGCGATGGTCATCGGCCCCACTCCGCCAGGAACAGGCGTAATGAAACCTGCAGTTTCAATAGCCTGGTCAAAATCCACATCCCCGACAAGGCGGGATTTCCCGGACTCTCCTTCGACGCGATTGATACCCACATCAATGACGCAAGCGCCAGGCTTTATCCAATCGCCTTTAACAAGATTGGGACGCCCGACCGCGGCGATTACAATGTCGGCCTGACGGCAGACTGCGGGCAGGTCCTGCGTGCGTGAATGGGCCAGAGTGACTGTGCAGTTTTCCGCCAGAAACAACAGCGCAGCCGGTTTTCCCACCAGGATCGATCGACCGATCACCACCACGGACTTGCCCGTCAGATCACCGAGCGCTTGTTTGGCGAGGAACACGCTGCCGGACGGCGTGCAGGGCCGCATGCCAGGCGCCCCCAGAACCAGGGCTCCGGCGCTTTGCGCCGTCAGTCCATCTACATCCTTGTCCGGACGGATGGTCTGGACGACTTCGGTTTCATCAAGACCTTCGGGCAATGGGAGCTGGACCAGAATTCCGTCCACGCCATCATCCGCGTTCAGCGTCTGCACCAAGGCCACTACATCGCTCTGCCTGGCGTCAGCGGGCAGACGATGCTCCACCGAGCGCATGCCGGCGGCTTCGGTTCGGCGGCCCTTATTGCGCACATAGACCTGGCTGGCGGGGTCATCGCCCACAAGCACAACGGCCAGGCAGGGCGGTCGGCCCAGGGCAGCTTCGAGCTGACGCGCGCCCTCAGCAGCGGCGGCGTCAACGGCGGCGGCGGCGGCCTTGCCGTCAATCAGCTTGGCGGTCGCGCGGGAGGACGTGATGATCTCGGTCATGGGGCGGGGTCATGGAGCAAGGCCGTGACGGCGTCAAGCAGGCCCTGGACGTCATCGGAGACGACCCACAGGGTTTTCTCGCGCTGGGTCGCGCCACTGATCACGCTGACCGTGGACTTGGGCGCCCCCAGAGCTCTGGCGACCAACGCGCAGAGTTCTGTATTGGCGGCGCCCTTGTCAGGCGCGGCGCGCACTTTCGCGGTCAGACGCACCCGCCCGTCAGCGCCCGTGCGCACACCGCCTATGCCGGCGCGCGAGGCTTTGGGCTGGACCCTGACGAACAACCGCAGACCGCCATCGGCGGCCTGCGCGGGCAGGACGTTAGCCGAGACGGGGGAAGATTTGTCCAAGGATCAGCCAGTTGCGCACGAACATGATCAACAAGAGCAATACCAGCGGCGACAGGTCCAGACCGCCCAGAGGCGGCAGGAAATTGCGCAGCGGGCGCAGCAGAGGCTCGGTGATCGTGCTGGTCAGGCGCCAGATCGTGCTGACGAGCTGGTTGTGCGCATTGACGACATTAAACGAGATGAGCCAACTCAGGATGACCCCCACAAAAATGACATAGACCAGCAATTGCAGCGGGATCAGCAGGAACAGGTAAACCAGGACCTGCGCCAGAGACATGTGTTCCATGGGTATCAGCGCTCTCGTTCAGAATTCACTTCACTGCGTGCTGGTCTAGCCCTCACCGACGGGCGCTGACAAGCAGCTTCGGTCGCAATCACGGCGCAGCGGGCAGGGTGAAGACGAAACGCGCCCCGGCGTCATACTCAACGTCGTGCCAGATTCGGCCCCCCGCAGCCTCAATAATCTGCCGACACAAGGCCAGGCCCAGCCCGACGCCTTCTACCGGACCTGTCGACATGCGAAACAGAACGTCGAACACCATTTCGCTCTGGCGCGGGTCGATACCGGGGCCTTCATCCTCGACGACGATCTCCACCCATCCCGCCTTGGCCTCCCGCGCATAAAGCCTGAGGACAGGCGGGTCCTTGGCGAACTTCAGCGCATTGTCGATCAGATGATGAAGAACGAGAGCCACGAGCGTGTCATCCGCCCAGACGGCCGGCATGGGCGCAATCTCGATCACCGCGTTCTGACTTTCGATTTCAACCGCCAGATCCTTGCGGACCCCAGCGAGCACATCGCGGAGTTCCAGTCGCGTCGGCTCGTGCATCATGCTGATGGCGCGCACATATTCTACAAGAGCCTCAGTCAGGTCCTGCATCCGCGCCACTGAGGTGTTCAACCGGCCCAGATAGTCACGGCCGGCATGGCTCAGCTGATCGCCTTCCTCACGCTCGATCAGTCCGGCGAAGACCGAGATATGGCGCAAGGGCGCTCTGAGATCATGCGACGCAGCCGTCGCGAAACGCTGCAGACCCGCATGGGTATTGTCGAGCTTGGCTTGCAAAGCCTGATAATCGGATCGGCTGACCATGTTGACCGGGGTCAATCGGCGTTCCTGGGCCAGCGCCAGCATTTGCGGCAGCCAGTACCAAAGCAGAATGGCGCCGCACAAACCAAACGCTGCGCTGAGCAGATGAACCACAGCGTCAAGACGCGGATGCGGCATGCCCACTGACAGAAGGCCCGCCAGGTGCGCCAGCCCGGCCAGAGACGCCAGAACGATAACGATACGCACCATTTTCAGGCGCAGCAGCTTCTTGTTCCGCTGCATTTGCCAGATCAGCGTTCCTGCAATCAGCGCATAGGCGCTGAAAACCAGGGCGTGAGTCAGCATGTGGAAGATAAACGGCTCCGCGCCATCTCCCATACCGAACTGGTGAAGCGGCGCTTCACCGGCAATTCCTGTCCCCTCACCCATGACGCATGTTTTATAACGAAGTTCCGTTTACGCAAACGTCAATCATCCGCGACCTTTGTCGCAATCCTTGACAACTTCAGTCGAGCTTCTTACGTCAGCCATCCTCTGGAACGGGGCCGTAGCTCAGTTGGGAGAGCGCGTCGTTCGCAATGACGAGGTCAGGGGTTCGATTCCCCTCGGCTCCACCATTTCCATAACCCACGAGCCTAAAGGGTCACTGTCCGCAAGGTCAGCGACACGCGGCGAGTTCTGGGCTGGCGCACGCCCTTGATCACATCGGATTTACGCGCCGGAATTTCGTGGCTCCAGTCATAGCGCGCCTCACCAGACAGGATCAGGAGGTTTGCGGGCTCAAGTATGACGCTGTGGCATTCGCCAGTTGAGCGCTTTTTGAAGACCATCTCGACCTCGCCTCCAAGGCTGAGCGAGGCGATCGCCGGCCCAAAGCACGGTTCGCAATCGACATGCGCGGATATGCCCTGACCTGGAAGATACTCGTTCACGATCACCTGATCGGGTCGCCGATTAAACTCCGGCAGGTCTCCAACAGCCTCGGCGGCGGGAAGAAGCCAGTCCGGCAGCGGGCCAAGCCGCATCTCTTCCGTCACGCGCCGCTCGCGATAGTCGTACCGCCAGCCGTAATGCTGCACGCGTCGTTTCAGATCTGCACGCCAGTCCGTTGCGTCAATCGCCGCGAGCAGGCGTCCCACGGCTTGCTCCGACACGAAGTCGCGAATGAGGCATGCGCCGGGCGGTAAGCTCACCGTGTCCGTCATCCTATCGCCTCACCGGTTTAAAAAGCCAGGTACTACAAGACCGGTATTTCGACAAAGCGCTCTCGCTCGCATCGTTGGTGTTGACGTGACCATAGCCCGACCAGGCAGACCGATAAAATGGAAGCACCTCCACTACTTCGCAGCCCGCCCATTCCGCCGCCGAAGGCGGATCAAATACGCCCAGATGATGCGGGCTATTTACAAGCGTAACTGCGATCCGACCGGTCAACTTAAGTCGCGAGGCCGCCGCCCGGAGGAACCGGCGCAACAGAATATGATTTTCTGTACGACCGTGGACCGACCTTCGCGTGCCCGTGTTCGGGAACTGAAACGCGATCAGCTCCGCCATTGCTGGCAAGTTTCGATCATCTAGGTGTCGGGCGTCGACGCCGTGTAAAACCTTGGCGCCTAGATCGCTCAGTGATCGGGCGTTTCTCCTTCCCGCCGGACAAACGCTGCGCTCAGCTTCAAAGGTTGTCGCTATGATATGCCCAGCGCAGCTTTTCGCGTCGCGCGCCAAAGCACGTGCGAAGCTCAGATCGCCTTCACCTACAAAAACGCATTTACCAATTCGAGTCATAGCCGCGAAATCGAACGGTCGCCGCTTCTGCTCGAGAAGGACGACAAGGCGCTCAAAGGCGGCTTCCGCGTCTTCCGTAGCATTAAGTTGACGATTTTCAACGGTTGGCAAAGCAGCCATATTCGACCTCGCGTGAATGCAAACGAAGTCGGCATTTTCCCTCGGGAAGCAGTGGGGGCGGATTTCTTTGCGGCGAATCCGCCGGCGGCACAGTCATCAGTTGGGATCACACTCCAAGGCCTTTTTTATAGTCCCATCATTTTCGCGGCCGGCCGATCCGGTGAGCACTTCCTCCATCTCCTCCAGCACCTCAATCAGCGCTTCGGGGTTCGAGAACCATCCCCTTAAGTCCGCCACATTTATCCCAAACACTCTTATTCGACGCGCCGCACCAGCGACTTGATCAACGTCGTGTCTTGTCCCTCCCGTTGGGCCGTCTCAAGCGCGATTTCAAACCGGCAGCGTTGACCATCCGGCAGAATGACCGTGAGGTCATCGCCATCCGCCGCTGAGGCCATCTGATGGCGCACAAACGCCGGACCGTGTTTACGCGGCGGCAACTGCGTGCTGACAAGCGCTTCAATACGCTCAGCGCCCTGAACATCACCGAAGTGAGACGCTGTGGACCAAACCCCGTCGGGATGAAAAAGCGCCGCCGCCGCGCGTCCGTCCCGCCGGTCGACGCAGTCCAGAAACTGCATCAAAAGCGCCCGGTTTGAGCGTCGTCCGGCATACCGGGTGTGGAGCAGGGCATGGGCTGCAGCTGAATTTGGGCGCCCCAGCTCGGATGCATACAGCGCCTGGACGTCAGGGTTTTCGAAAGACCGGCGACGCGGCGCCGCTCCATCCACCGCATAGACCGCCTCCGCGCGCTTTTTGAGTACGTCCGGGTCCATGGATTTTGGCTCGCCGCCGCCGCCCAGGCAGCCGCCGACGCACGCCATCACCTCAATCGCCACATAGTGTGTCCGCCAGTCCTGTGTTTGCAGCATGCGCTGCGCGGCGGCGATGCCGTTGCAGACGGCGACAGCGCCGACGCCGGGAACTTGGGTGGTCTTCACGCCGGCGTTCACGCCGCGCAGCGCCCGCCATTCCAGTGTTGGCGCACCGTCTGGATCCACAAGATGCGCAGCCGTGCGCGCCATCGCCTCCATCACACCGCCTGAAGCGCCGAAGATTTGCGCAGCGCCAGTGCTCTCACCCAGCGGGTTGTCGAACACGCCGTCCTCGTCCAGGGCGCCGAAGGCGATGCCGCGCGAGCGGATCATCCGGGCCAGCTCGCGCGTGGTCAGCACATGATCCACATCTTCAGACTGACCGGGTCGAGCCGCTTCGTCTTTCTTGGCCGTGCAGGGCATGACGCTGACCACATAGGGCTCTTTGGCGCCCTCAGCGTATTCGGGGCCTAAAGACCGCGCGAACCGGCTGCGCTTGGACAGGGCGCCATGCATCTGCTGCGGCGATTTCGTGGTGCTCAGATGCGGCAGCAAGTCTGGCCGGTGCAATTCCACCCAGTTCACCCAGCCCGGACAGCACGACGTGAATAATGGCAGGTCCGTCTCGGCCTTCACCCTGGCCAGAAGCTCTGAACCCTCTTCCATGATCGTCAGATCCGCCGCGAAATTGGTGTCAAAGACATAGTCAAATCCCAATTGCCGCAAAGCGTTGATCAGGCGGCCGGTGCTGACTGTCCCCGGCTTGAAGCCAAACTCTTCGCTGATCGCGATCCGCGTCGCGGGCGCCACCTGAACCACAGACACCTGATGTCGGGAATCAAGCCGACTGAGCACCTCATGCCATTGCGGCGCCTCGATCAGCGCCCCGACCGGGCATACAAGCGTGCACTGACCGCACGAAATGCAATCGGTCTCGCTTAAAGGCTGATCAAAAACGGTGACCGGGCGACGGTCCTCACCCCGATCGGCGAACCCGATCACATTCAGTTGCTGCCCCGGTTCGCCGCACGCCTCCGCGCACAGACCGCACTCAATACATTTGGACACATCGCGCCAGATGCTCGGCGAGGTGTGGTCGGTCAGGTCTGGATCATGCGCGTCAGGCGCCCGGCCAGAAGATTCAGGCCAATGCGTTTCCCATTCATGCTCGCGCACCAGACGCTGGAACTGGCAACCGCCGTTCACCTCGCAATGCAGGCAGTCATTAGGATGGCGCGCCAACAACCATTCGGCATTGGTCTGACGAAATACGCGCAAGGCGTCCGTTTCTGTTTCGATGCTGTCGCCGTCTTTCACCACAGTCGCGCACGCGGGCTGTGGCCTGGGATCGCCGTTGATTTCAACTAGACACATGCGGCAGACGGCATGGGCGGGCAAGCCTGGATACCAACACAGCGTCGGGACTGAAACACCCGCCGCATGCGCCGCTTCAAGCACAGTCGCGCCCGCTTCAAGTTCAACGGCACGTCCATTAATGGTCAGTCGGATCATAAGGGTCCCGGGACGGCGTGATAAAACCCTTTTCAGTGTACGGGATTGTGGCCCGCTGCACCATGCCCGTCTCTGATAGACGCCCAATCATTCGACAAACGAAAACGCCCCCGCAGATGAATCTGCAGGGGCGTGTCAGACTGTCTGAAGCCTGTTTCTAGAACCGTCGTCCCAGCGCCAGGCCGAGGAAGACCTGATCTTCGCTGCCGCGTTCAGTGACGATAGGGCTGTCGGCGTAATCGCCCAGGAGCCTCGAATAGCCTGCAACGCCCGTCACAGACCAGTTGCGGGAGACCGAGACGTCCACAATCGCGGTCAGACCCACATCACGCACGCCGCCTTCGGCTGAATACAAAGACAGGCCAGTCGCAGCCGCGTCCACTGCATCCACCGAGAACAGGGTGTCGGCGTAATCATCGGAGAAACCGCTGGCGGACAGCGACAGAGCTGCAAACACGCCGCGAGACACCATGACGCCGTAATCGGCCGAGGCGCTCCAGGCGAGGCCGTCAAAATTGCCCAGCGCGTCTACACCCAGATCCACGCCGAGGCCAAACCGGTCCCGTTCGGTCAGAACGCCTTCCGCCACGGTGAGGCGCGCATAGCCGCCTGCAATCAGGGAGGAGTCCACATCGCGCATGCGGTCGACGATTTCGTCTTCCACATCATCGCGGCCGCCCGACCAGCGCACATAGGCGCCAAATTCCCAAGGTCCGGTCTCATAAAGATTCGCCGCCAGACCCGGCCCCTGCGTGCGGAAAGAAATCCCGCCCAGTTCAAACCGCGCCGCGCCAAAGGGGATGACGCGATAATCGTCAGAGCCAGCGTAATCAGGCAGCATCGCTGCACCGGCGGCGATATAATTGGTCGGCACAGGGCTGGCTTGCGAGCCTTCCGCAATCTGAGCCTGAGCCGCGCTCGTTCCGGCCAGTGCCAGCGCGCCCAGAACCAGCGCTGATGAGATATTTTTTTTCATTCCATTCCCCCTCAGGGCGTGAGCGCACACAACTCGGACGGCATGCCACGCCAACTCATACAACCATACTGTTTCTTTACCTCGATATGTCATTACGAAGCCATGAAAGCTCTGGATCATATCCTGCGTCTGTTTGCTGTGTGCGCCCTGCTCTGCGCTGCGCCCGCCCATGCCCTGGGCGGCGCTCCTGCAGCGCCTGCCCCAGAGGCGGCGCCCGAGCAAGCGCTCGGCCGCTCGCTCAGCCATGCGAACAGCTATGTGCGAATCGAGCCGATCCGGGCTTCGGTGCAAGCCGATTATCGCATGCGTGGCCTGTTGCAGGTCGGCCTGGCGCTCGATGCGCCGCACAGCCGCACACGTCAAACCATCGCCGAACGTCAGCTCTGGCTGCGCGACGCGTATTCGCAAGCCATGCTGATGTATTCAGGCCGCATGTATCGCTGGGGCGACATTCCCGACGCAGACGCCATCGCCCGCCTGCTGCAAGCGGAAACCGACCGCCTGATCGGGCCGGGACAGGCGACTGTCGTGCTCGACACCGTGATCATTCACGCCAACTGATCGCCTGGGCGTCAGTCTCAGGCGTTCAGGATCGCCGCGCGCTCTTCGATAAACCGCGCCAGCTCCACATCCAGTTCGGTGACGCCATCGGCGTCATGCGTGGACAGCGTTACATCCACAGTGTTGTAGACATTGAACCATTCTGGATGATGGTCCATCTGCTCGGCCTTCATCGCGACCTGGGTCATCAGCGCAAAAGCGCTTTTAAAGTCTGAAAACTTGAAGACCTTGCGCACGGCGTCGCGATCGTCCACCGCCGTCCAGCCGTCAAACTGTCTGAGAAAAGCGTCTGCGCCGATCTTGTCCGCCATGATGTCCTCCTAAACTGTTGAGGGGCAAGCTGGCCGCAATTGCTCCGCGCTTCAAGGGCCAGACCCTGCGTTTACGAAAAATGAGGGGGTCAGGGCGTAAACTTAACCTCCTGATTGCAATTCACGGAGGCGGACATGACGCGCTATCTGGTGTCGCACGAAAATCCGACCGGTCGAAAGCTGGAAGACATCCTGATGGAGTTGCGGGCGGACGTTCTCATTCGCTGCACCAAGATCTCCAGCGATGAACGCCCCGAAGCCCTCCACGTTCTGGCCAATAATGTGAAAGTGCTGGAGCACCTCACTGAAGCCATCGAACTGGCGCAGGATTCAACCCAGCTTCTGAACCGCGCCTTTGGTCCCAGCGAAGCAGACAAGGGCGGCCCGCCGCGCATCGGCGAAGTCTAGACCTGCATCCATTCCGCGGCGACGCGCGGATCCGTCTCCGCATCGCTGCGCTGCGCCTTCTCAGTCGCGAAGCGTTCGGCGTCCAATCGCCCCAGCGCCCAGATCGCCGCGCCGCGCACCAGCTCTGACGGATCGTCGAGCAAGACAGCGGCCCGCTCAGCCAGCGCTGGATCGCCCGAGTTCCCAAGTGCGATCAAAACGTTGCGAACAAATCGATCCCGGCCGATCCGCTTGATCGGCGACCCTCTGAAGAATTCCCGAAACCCGGGATCATCAAGCTGAACCAGCTCTGCGAGCTTGGGGCCGGTCAGGGCCTCGCGCGGATGAAACGCGGCCTCGGAACTGGCCTGCGCGAACTTGTTCCACGGACAGACCGCCAGACAATCGTCACAGCCATAGATCCGGTTGCCCAGGGCGGCGCGAAACTCTTTAGGGATCGGGTCTTTGTGCTCGATCGTGAGATAGGAGATGCAGCGCCGCGCATCGATCTGATAGGGCGCGGGAAAGGCCTTCGTCGGGCAGACATCGAGACACGCCCGGCACGAACCGCAATGATCGGTTTCCGGCTCATCGGGCGTCAGCTCGGCGGCGGTCAGCATGACCCCCAGAAACAGCCAGCTGCCATGAGTACGGCTCACGAGGTTGGTGTGTTTACCCTGCCAGCCGAGCCCGGATTTTTGCGCCAGCGGTTTTTCCATCAAGGGCGCGGTGTCCACAAACACCTTCACCTCCGCCGCGGTTTCGCGGTGAAACGCGCCGGCGAACCGCTTAAGGCGCTTTTTCAGGACGTCGTGATAATCCTTGTTCTGCGCATAAACGCTGATCGCGGCTTCATCCGTGCGCTCAAGGATCTCCAGCGGATCATGCTCGGGCCCGTAATCAAGCCCGACGACGACCGCCGATTTTGCACCCGGCCACATGGCCGTGGGATGGCTGCGCCGCTCCAGCGTGTCTTCCATCCACGCCATCTCGCCATGGCGCCCGTCCTCGACGAATTCGCGCAAGCGCGCGCCCGCCTCCCAGGGTTCGTCGGCGCGGGTGACGCGCACGACCGAGAAGCCCGCCTCCAGCGCCAGCGCCTTGACCCGCTCGGCCTGATCTTCAGGCGCCGACATCTCTAGAAATCCAGATCCTGATAGCCGTCCACCGGCGGACAGCCGGGCAGGCGATCCGCCAGAATGGCGCGAAAAGCGGGGCGGCACTTGATGCGCTGATACCAGGCCTTGGCGGCGGGAAAATCATCCCACGGCACATCGCCCAGATAATCCACGCAGGACAGATGCGCCGCAGCGACGAGATCGGCCAGCGTGTAGCGCGGCCCGGCCAGACCGTCGCGCTGGTCCAGCAGCCCGCACATATAGTCCAGGTGCCAGCGCAGGGCGTCCCGCCCGATGCGGATCGCCTCCATATCCGGCGCGCCGAGCGACTGCACCCGCTTTTCGAGCTTTTCGTGCAGCAGATAGGCGTTCACCTCAGCGGAGAACTTCACATCAAACCACGCCGCGAGCCGCCGCGCCTCGGCGCGGTCCGCAGGGCCGCCCGGCAAGAGCGGCGGCTCGGGATGGGTTTCTTCCAGATATTCCAGGATCGCCCGGCTCTCGCATAGGGCGGTGCGGCCCTTCTCGGTCTCTTCGACCAGAACGGGCGGCAGGCCTGTGGGGTTGAGCGCCAGCAAGTCGTCCGGCGCATCCCAGAAACGTTGGTACTCGGTCTCGAAATCGAGCTTCTTCTCCGCCAGCGCGAGGCGGACCTGTCGGGACCAGGGGTCGAGGGGCCAATGGTGCAAAATACGCATGACGCCACCCTAACGCGGTTCGCGATATGGCTTAAGCCGGTTCATCGGCTGGACCTGCACTCGGCTGATCGGCGTCATCAAAATAAGCGTTTCCATGGGGAGCGGCGCGGCCCTTGGGATCTGGATGGATCAACACGTCCGCCGCCGGATAGGCGACCATCACCCGCGCTTCCGCCGCCACCAGAATCGCATGCGCCTGAGTGAGGGTGAGATCGGGGTCGAGCTCCATATGCATCTGGATATGGATGAAGGGGCCGGACGCGCGGGTGCGCAGATTGTGCACGCCCAGAACCCGGGCGTCATCGCCGGCGAGCGCGATGATGTGCTCGCGCTCTTCATCAGGCAATTCATGGTCCATCAGGGAGCCGATCGCATCGCGACCGACCTCATAGGCGGTCCAGAACAACCACAGCACGACGATGAACCCCATGATCGGGTCCGCCCGCTCCCAGCCCGCCAGCGCCAGTCCAAGGCCGCCAATGACCACCACGTTCGAGCCCAGATCGGCGAAATAGTGCGCGCGGTCGCCCGACACGGCCAAGGAGCCGGTCTGCTTGACGGCGCGGGTCTGCATGTAGACCAGACCCAGCGTGAGCACGATGGACAGCCCCATCACCCCCAGCGCCAAGGGCCCCGCCTCAATCGGCTGAGGGTCCTGGAAACGGTTCCACGACTCATGGATCAGATAGCCCGCTGACAACGCCACCAGGAGCGCTTGCAGCAAGCTGGCGAGGGCTTCAGCCTTGCCATGACCATAGCGATGTTCCTTGTCCGCCGGACTCGCCGCATAGCGCACGGCGAAAAAGGTCGTCAGGGACGCCACCAGGTCGAGACCTGAATCCGCCAGTGAGGCCAGCATCGCCACCGAGCCAGACGCGATCCAGGCGATCAGCTTGGCGATCACCAGCGTCGCCGCCACCATCACTGATAGCCGCGTGACCTGACCGGTGATCTTCCGGGCCTCGGCGGGCGCCATCTTGCCCGGGCCTGCATCCAGCGCGTCATGCGCCATGGCGGTCTGTCCTTATCTGTTTTCCAAGAGGAATTTGCTCTTGGCGATCTGTTCAATCGCGCGCACTCTGCCCCGCAAAGACCGAGGGGAAAGACACGCGATGGGCCTTCTACATCTCATTATTCTGGCGATCGTCCAAGGGATCACCGAGTTTCTCCCCATCTCATCCTCAGCCCATCTGATCCTGGCGCCCCAGGTGCTCGGCGACGCTGATCAGGGCCCGCTGATCGACGTGATGGCACATCTGGGCACGCTGTTCGCTGTGCTGGTGTACTTCCGCTACGATGTGGCGAACGTAGTCACTGGAAAGATGGCCTTGCTGCAAGGCCGTATGACCCCCGGCGGCAAGCTGGCCTTGCTCATCGCCATCGCCACACCCCCCGTGCTGATCGCGGGCGGCGGTCTTTATGTCTCCGGCATGGCGGATGCTTTGCGTTCGCCACTGGTGATCGCCTGGGCGACGCTGATTCTGGCGCTGCCGCTCTGGCTGGCCGATCATTTCGGCAAACAGACCGTGACGACGGAAACCCTGAGCTGGCGCGGCGCCATCCTGATCGGGCTGGCGCAGATGTTCGCCCTGATTCCCGGCTCCAGCCGCTCGGGCGTGACCATGACAGCGGCTCGCGCCCTGGGCATGACCCGCAGCGAGGCGGCGCGCTTTTCCATGTTGATGGCGGTGCCGGTGATCGCCGCATTCGGCCTGCTTGCTGTGATCGAGCTGGCGCGCGGGGCGGACACCGCCCACTCGCTGAGCGATGGCCTGATCGTGGCCGTTCTGTCCTTCTTCGCCGCGCTCGCGTCTATCGCGGTGCTGATGCGGGTGGTGGACCGGTTGGGTTTCCTGCCGTTCGTGATCTACCGGCTGGGACTGGCGGCCTTGCTGTTCTGGTGGGCGCTTTAGCGCCTAGCGGCCCCGTCGGCGGCGATCCCCGCCCATCACGTCTTCATCATCAAGGATGAACTGGCGCGGGCTGATGCGTACGCCGGTTTCGATCTCGCTGAGGCGCACTTCGGTCATGCCGCCCATGGCGTCAACCGTGTACCAGCCCGCCAGCATCATCGCGTTGGGGGCGGCGTCCGGGTCTGCATCCTCAAACACCAAAGTCAAACGGCCCTGAATCTCGCCATTTGGGTCTTCCAGCGTCACATAGAGCCGCCCATCATAACGGCCCGCGTCCTGAACAACGCCGGAGCCAGCAAGATCAAGGCTCTCTTCGAGCAGAAACCGCAAAGGCGTCGCACCGATGGGCGCGCGATCAATGGTTTCAAGATCAAAATCAGCAATCGCCACCGTCGACCCGTCCGCGACCACAAGGATCGGATTGGGATCGTCGTAATCAAACCGGGCGCGGCCGGGTCGGTCGATCTCAAGCACGCCAGAGGTTTCAGAATTGTCCGCTGCGATCTGGTCAAACCGGGCGCGCAGGGTGTCGAGCCCTTCCAGCCAGGCCTGAGCGCGCGCGGCGCCCGCTGCAGAGCTGATCTGGCCCGGCGCGGCCTCGACCGCTTGCGGTTCGGGTAGCGCCTCTTCAACGGCGACGGGCGCATCCGTTGGCGCGTCTGCAGCAGCGTCGACAGGGGCTTCGGTCGCTTGAGCGCCTGTGAACAGGCTCAGCGCGGCGGAGAGGAGAAGTGCGGTCGTGTTCATACCCTTTGTCTAGACCCTGAATTAGGCGTGAGAAAGGCCGGAGCGTTCAGATTCACGTCAGACATCAGCGGCCTGCTTGCACGCCCTGACGGAACCCGGTCTTATGCCGCCCCGATTGAACGGCGTTCACGACGACAGGATCCCGCCCATGTCCCTTGCTGAAATGATGACCGCGGCCCGCCCCACCAAGGCCGGGTTCAAGCTGGACGTGCCTGACAGCTGGAAGCAGGGGCGCACGGTCTATGGCGGGATGTCCGCAGCGCTCTGTCTTCACGGGGCGCTGTCCCATGCGGGCGAACGCCCGCTGCGCAGCGCGCAGATCAGCTTTGTCGGCCCCAGTGAGGGCGAAGTGGAAGTGACGGCGGAGAAATTGCGCGAAGGCCGTACGGCGTGTTCGGTGCGCAGCCGGCTCACCAGCCAGGCGGGGATCGGGCTTGAAACCGTCTTCACCTTCTGTGGCGAACGCGAGTCTGCGCTGTCGTTCGACCCGGCGCCCATGCCCGAGCGCGCCACAGCGCCGACCGAGGCCAGCGAACTTCTGACGTTCCCCAATGGCGCGCCCGGCTTTACCCGCAATTTTGATTTCATCTGGGCGGGTGGCGGCGTGCCGTTCCTGAACTCGGGCAAGGCGGTGGTGCGCATGTGGGCGCGCCATAAAGACAGCGCGTCCCGCGATCATCCGCTGAGCCTGATGTGCATCGGCGACGTGCTGCCGCCCGCATTGACCCCGATGCTCAACAAACCCACCCCGCTGTCGTCAATGACCTGGATGATGGATGTTCTGACCGATGCGCCTGAGACCCGCGATGGCTGGTGGCTTCTGGAATGCCGCGCCGATCATGTGCGCGGCGGGCTGTCGAGCCAGGACATGACGATCTGGAACACGGACGGGGCGTGCGTCGCCAAAGGTCGGCAGATGGTCACGGTGTTTGCCTGAGTTTTGGCTCTCTTCGCCACCAACTGGCCAAGGGTGACCCCGCGCCCTATTTTGCCGGGTATGGAACGTCGCCGGATCTATGAAACCTGGCCTGCAGACCCTTCAGCCCCGCCGCTGGCTGAAGACGAAGCGCTATTTATGGATGCGCAGGTCCGGCCCAACCGGTCCTTGCCCAATCCCGGTTTCATCGCGCTGATGATCGCCATGGGGGTGATCAGCTTTTCCGCCGGCATCGGCTTCATGCTGATGGGCGCCTGGCCTGTCCTGGGCTTTTTCGGTCTCGATGTCTTTCTGATCTGGCTGGGCTTCAGGCTTTCCTATCGCGACGGGCGACGCCTGGAGACGATCAAGATCACGCGCCGTGAAATCCGCATCACACGGCGCTATCCCACCGGCCACCACACCCAGTTCGTGCTGCCCAGCGCCTGGACCCGAGTGAGCGTGGAAGGCGAGGGCGAGCCCGATGTACAGGCGCGGTTGAGCGCCATGGGAAAAAGCCTGATCATTGGCAGCTGGTTGTCGCCCAAGGAGCGCGAGAGCCTGGCGGACGCGGTTCGCACCGCTCTGGACGACGCGCGTCGCGCACGCGGCCCGCAGCTGGCGCAAGAATCAGGTGGCGGCGCCTGAACGCGCCCGGCACTGTGCGCTCATGACGACTGATTTGACCCTTCCCGCCGATCTCGACAGCCTTCAGACCCGCGCAGCGGATTATGAGCGTGTCACCGCGGCGCTTGAGTTTCTGTCCACGCACTGGCGTGATCAGCCCGACCTCGCCGCCGCCGCCCGCGCCGCAGGTCTATCGCCACATCATTTCCAGCGCGTTTTCACGCGATGGACCGGCGCCAGTCCCAAGAAACTGGTGCAGGCCCTCACCCACGCCAGCGCCCGCAAATTGCTGGTGGACGGGGCGAGCGTTCTGGACGCAGCGCTGGAGACCGGCCTGTCAGGCCCGTCTCGCCTGCACGACATCTTCATCGCCGAGGAAGCCGCCAGCCCTGGCGAGGTGAAAACCGGAGGGTCCGGGCTTGATTTCATCTATGGCTTCGCGCCCTCACCCTTTGGAGTCGCGGTGTTCCTGATCGCGCCGCGCGGCCTGTCCGGTCTCGCCTTCTGCAATCGCGGAGAAGAAGCGGCTGCGTTTGACGATCTCGCCCAGCGCTTTCCCGAAGCGCGCTTTCTGCGTGATGACGCGATAGCGCGCGACTGGGCGGGCCGTATATTTGACGCCGCAGCCGGTGAAGCCCGTCTGCCGCTGGCGCTCTATGGCGCGCCGTTCCGTCGGCAGGTCTGGCGGGCGCTGTTGAATATCCCGCCTGCCCGCACGGTCAGCTATGGCGATATCGCCCGCGCAACCGGGCGCGACAAGGCGGCGAGAGCCGCCGGCGCAGCGGTCGGCGCGAACCCGATCAGCTGGTTGATCCCTTGTCACCGGGTTCTGGCGACGGACGGCCGGTTGACCGGTTACCATTGGGGACTCGATCGTAAGCGCGCAATGCTCGCCTATGAGACCGCAACCAGTTAAAACCCGTCCCATGTTTGATCTGTCGCTATACATTCTCGGGGGCGTTTTCGTCCTTTTCATCCTCGCCAGCCTCAGCCGCTGGGCGATCGCCGTGCGCGGACTGACCCAGGAAGCGACAGAGGAATACCAGACCCGCTGCGCGGAAAAGCCCGCCAGCGTGCGCGGCGTGAGCCAGGACGAATTCGTTCGCCTGTTCGTCACGAGCTTTCAACCGCGCTGGACGCTGTACGCCGCCGCCGCGGCTGCGACCGCCATCGTGGTCAGCCCCGCAGCACTTCTGGCTGTGCCGGCGCTCTATGATGTGATCTGGCGCGCCAATGGGGCGCCGGACTGGGGCGGACGCACAGGCTATGTCTTCATGTTCTCGCTCTTCTTCGGCGTGGTGTTCATCTGGGCGGCGCTGGCGGCCTTCATCGCCCGCCTGCATCATCTGCGAGCGCCGGAACCGTTCAACCACGCCCTGGCGCGGGCGCGCGGCGAACCGATTGAAGACACCGGATGGCGTCCGCGACCCAAATGGGCGCGCAAGATCAAGATCGACACCACCGATACAGAGACCGATAGCTAAGCCTCTCAAAGGAGCCTTAAATGCACTTTCTGCATTCCATGGTGCGCGTCACCGATATTGACGCCTCACTGAAATTCTATTGCGACGGCCTGGGTCTCAAGGAAGTGCGCCGAAGCGAGAACGAAGCGGGCCGTTTCACCCTCGTCTTTCTGGCCAGCCCCGACGATATCGCCAAATCCGGCGTCAACGCAGACTCAAAGCTTCTGCCCAAAGGCGCGCCGATGATCGAGCTGACCTATAACTGGGACCCTGAACCCTATTCCGGCGGCCGCAATTTCGGCCATCTGGCCTATGAAGTGAAAGACATCTACGCCCTGTGCGCACGCCTCGCCGCCATGGGTTATGTGATCCACCGCCCGCCGCGGGACGGCCGTATGGCGTTTGTCAAAAGCCCGGACGGCATTTCGGTGGAGCTGCTGCAGCAAGGCGAGGCACTGGAAGCCTCAGAGCCCTGGGCCAGCATGGAAAACACCGGCAGCTGGTAAGATTGTCAGCGCTCAAAGGCCCGCCCGCAAGGCGGGCCTTTTTGCAGCCCTCTTGACGTTCCAGGATGTTCCGCTTATGTTCTACTCTATAAGGAGTGGAACAATGGCCTATGCAACCAAGTCCGCAGGGTATGCCCGCAACGCCGGCAAGCGCTGGCGCGGCGAGGATGTGAAATTGCTCAAGGCGCTTGCGCGCCAGGGCGCCAGCCTGCGTCTGATCAGCCTGAAACTGGGCCGCCCCGACAGCGCCATACGCGCCAAGGCCGTCGCGCTTGGCCTGACGCTCAAATCCCCCGCACCCATGGTGGCGCCGCCGCCCAGCCGAACACTGACCCGCCTGAGGCGACCGTCGCAGCGTCTGGACTTTGAAACCCTGACGCGCCAGCCGGATTTGTTCGGTCACGCCTGAATTCAGGAGAAGCGGTTGAGAACAAGTTCAGCCGCCGCCGAGCCGAACCAGGCCAACACCGGAATGAAACCATAGAGCGCCAGACGCCGGGTCACAGGCGCGGAGATCGGCCAAACGGGCAGTTTCTCCAGCCAGGCTTCATAAGCGATCAGCTCTGACACAGGCGACGCTTCGTCCGATCTCTCACCCATCATGGCGCTGGCGCGGGCCTGAATGCGCTCGCGCACCGCTTTTAGCGTTTCATCGCGCACGTCAGAGCATTTTCGCACCACAGGCCCTATCGTGCTCGCGAAGGCGTAAACCGCTGCCAACAGCGCAAACCCTAACGCCGTCGCTGAAATCAGAGCGGGCGTCGATTCCACAAAAAACAGCAAGATGACTGCTGTCATCACCAGCCAGGCCAACGCCCCGCGCAGGGCCAGCCGCCCAAACACCTGATTGCGCTCCAGATGCGCCAGATCAACCTGAAGATGGTTTTCCACCAGGCGCTTCATCTCGCGGTCTTCATACCGCACCATATAACCGCCCCGCGCTGCGAGCCCGAACACAACCGTGTTCATGATGGCGAAGAATGGCGATATGGACGTCCAGTAGTCTCGCCACGGCATGTTGGGCGGGTTCAAAAGCCAGATATTGACCAACAAACCGACAATCGCCCCGATCACGAAGGCCAATAGAGACGTCCGCGACTGACGCCGTGTCGGCCCAATGGCGATCTGTTCAGCTTTACCCTGCCCCTCGGCGTCCAGAACCGTGTGCAACTGAGGCAAGGAGGCGCGCCATTGCGCTTGCGTAATCGCCGGCATGGTTGTGGCCACGCCAAAGATCAAACAGACGACAAGCGCCGCCCAGGCCGCCGGGTTAAACCGCACGCCCTGAGCCGCAGGCTCGATGATCGGCTGGCCCACTTGCATAGAGAGCAACAGATACAAGCCATACAGACAGGCGCTCACCAACACCCCGTTCAGCACGGGCGGAAAAGGCGACATCTGGTGCAGTCGGACCTCGAGATAGGGTCCGCGCAGCGTGTCAGCCGTCTCAGTCACCCAGAACGTCCTGCATGGAATAAAGCCCCGGCGCCTTGCCCTTTATCCAGCGCGCCGCCTCCAGCGCGCCCTGGGCGAAGATGAACCGGTCATAGGCCTTGTGAGAAATGCTGACTTCCTCAAACGCCGAGAGGAAGCGCGCTTCATGCTCGCCCACGACGCCGCCGCCGCGAATGGCGGAGAAACCGATGGCGCCCATCGGGCGATGCCCGTCATGGCGCGGCCTGTTGAACTGGGCGACGTCCTCAAGCGCCACGCCGCGCGCATTGGCCGCCGTTTCACCCAGACTCAACGCCGTCCCCGAAGGCGCATCGGCCTTGCGTTTGTGATGCGCTTCGATGATCTCGATATCAAAATGTTCAGCCGTCAGCGCTTTCGCGGCCTGTGCGAGCAGACGTTCGACCAGCGCCACGCCGAGAGAGAAATTGCTCGCCTGAAGGACAGGGATGACCTCGGCGGCCTGATGCAGAGCCGCCTGCTGCTCGTCATCCAGCCCAGTCACGCCGGTGACCAGGGCGCGATGGCCCATGGACGCCAGTCGCGGCGCAATCGCACTTGTCACCTTGGGCAAAGACGCGTCGATCAGGACATCGGCCTGATCCGCAGCCTGTTCCAAAGAGACGACAGCGTCGATCCCCATGAAGCCAGACGCGCACATCTCCCCCAGATCGGCGCCCAGATTGGGAGAGTCCGAGCTGACCATGCCGCCCACCAGCGACAGATCGTTGGCGCGGATCACTTCTGTCGCGATGGCGCGGCCCAATCGACCTGAAATGCCGGTGACGGCGATATGAATGCTGGATCCTGACATGACGCCCCTCACAACCTGACGATTGGTCATCGCGCGTTTGCGTGAAGAAAGCGTAACGCCCCAACAGCTGAAAGATTACGCCTCGGGGCGCTGGCCGTGCTCGTCCTCGCCGTTCAGATCGTCCCAGAAACGCCGAACCTTGTTAAAAAACCCGTCGCTCTCAGGATTGCAGCCATCGCCGGAAATCTCGCAAAACTCACGCAGGATTTCTTTTTGCCGCTCAGTCATTTTGCGCGGGGTCTCCACAAACAGCTCCACATACATGTCGCCGCGAGCGCCGCCACCATTGAGCTTGACCATGCCCTTGTTGCGCAAGCGCATGCGTTCGCCGGTCTGGGCGCCTTCGGGGATGCGGATCTTGACCTTGCCGCCATCAATGGTCGGCGCGTCAATCTCGCCGCCCAGCGCAGCGGTCACCATGGACACGGGCGCGCGGCAATACAGATTGGGGCCGTCCCGCTCGAACAAGTCATGCGCGCCGACAGAGACGAAGATGTACAGATCGCCCTTGGGGCCGCCGCGGGCGCCCGCTTCGCCTTCTCCCGCCAGACGAATGCGCATGCCGTCTTCAACACCCGCCGGAATCTGGACGCGCAGATCGCGGGTTTTGCGTACCCGGCCCGCCCCGTCGCATTCCTGACACGGCGTTTCGACGTACGAACCACGCCCGCCGCAGGTGGGACAGCTCTGCTCCATGGTGAAAAAGCCCTGGGTGCGGCGGATCCGGCCCGCGCCCCCACAGGTTTCACACGTGGTGACGCCCGTACCCTGCTCGGCGCCATCGCCTTCGCAACGTTCACAGGTCACGGTGGTGGGCACGCGGATATTGGCGTCCTTGCCGTGATAGGCTTCTTCCAGGCTGATCTGCATGTCATAGCGCAGATCCGAGCCGCGGGCGGGACCAGACCGGCGTCCGCCGCCACCGCGGCGTCCGCCGCCCATGCCAAAGGCGTCGCCAAACACCTGTTCGAAAATATCGGCGAAGTCCGCCGATCCGGCGCCGCCGCCGAACGGATGGCCGCCGCCTGCGCCGCCTTGCTGAAACGCCGCGTGGCCCATGCGGTCATAGGCGGCGCGCTTGTCCGCATCCGACAGGATGGCGTAAGCCTCGCCCACTTCCTTGAACTTGGCTTCGGCTTCGGCGTCATCCGGGTTCTGGTCGGGATGGTATTTCATCGCCAGCTTGCGATAAGCCGACTTGATCGCTTTCGCGTCCGCGTCCTTGGCGACGCCCAGAACCTCGTAATAATCGCGTTTGCTCATGCGTAGGGTCCGCTTGCTTGACGTTTAGACAGAAGCAGCGCGGCCCCGCCCCGGGTGCGGGACGGGGCCGCGCGCCGCGTCTGGATCAGACTTAGGCGCTCTTCTTGTCGTCGTCGTCGTCTTTCACCTCGGTGAATTCAGCGTCGACCACGCCTTCTTCGGCATCGGAATCCGCTTTCGCAGCCGCTTCGCCGCCATCGGCCTGTTGGGGCGCATACATGGCTTCGCCCAACTTCATGGCCGCTTGCATCAGGGCCTGCGTCTTCTGCTGGATGGCTTCAGGATCTTCACCGTCCTTGACGCCTTCAAGCTCCTTGATCGCGTCCTCGATCGCGGCCTTGTCCTCTGCGGACACCTTGTCGCCGAATTCCTCGACCTGCTTCTGCGTCTGGTGGATCAGCGCTTCAGCGTTGTTTTTCGCGTCCACGAGCTCACGGCGTTTCTTGTCCGCGTCCGCATTGGCTTCGGCGTCTTTCACCATCTGGTCAATGTCGCTATCGGACAGACCGCCAGAGGCCTGGATGCGGATCGCCTGTTCCTTGCCGGTGGCCTGGTCTTTCGCCGACACGTTCACCAGACCATTGGCGTCAATGTCGAAGGTGACTTCGATCTGCGGCATGCCACGCGGCGACGGCGGAATGCCCACCAGATCAAACTGACCCAGCAGCTTGTTGTCCGCCGCCATTTCACGCTCGCCCTGGAAGACCCGGATGGTCACAGCGGTCTGATTGTCATCCGCAGTGGAGAAGGTCTGGGACTTCTTGGTCGGAATGGTGGTGTTGCGGTCGATGAGACGGGTGAACACGCCGCCCAGAGTCTCGATGCCCAGAGACAGCGGAGTCACGTCCAGCAGCAGAACGTCTTTGACATCGCCCTGCAGCACGCCCGCCTGGATCGCGGCGCCCATGGCGACCACTTCATCCGGGTTCACGCCCTTGTGCGGCTCGCGGCCGAAGAAGCCTTTCACCGCTTCTTGCACCTTGGGCATACGGGTCATGCCGCCGACCAGAACCACGTCGTCGATCTCGGAGGTGGAAACACCGGCGTCTTTCATCGCAGCCTTGCATGGCTCGATGGTGCGCTTGATCAGGTCTTCAACAAGGCTTTCCAGCTTGGCGCGGGACAGCTTCATGTTGAGGTGTTTCGGGCCAGACGCATCGGCGGTGATGAAGGGCAGGTTCACTTCGTACGAAGAAGCGGACGACAGCTCTTTCTTCGCTTTTTCAGCCTCTTCCTTCAGACGTTGCAGGGCCAGCTTGTCCTGGCGCAGGTCGATGGAAGTCTCTTTTTTGAACTCGTCAGCGAGGTAGGAGACGATGCGCATGTCAAAGTCTTCGCCGCCCAGGAAGGTGTCGCCATTGGTGGCTTTCACCTCAAAGACGCCGTCGCCGATTTCCAGCACGGACACGTCAAAGGTGCCGCCGCCCAGGTCGTAAACGACGATGGTGCGGTTGTCGCCCTTGTCGAGACCATAGGCGAGCGCCGCAGCGGTCGGCTCGTTGATGATGCGCAGCACTTCAAGACCGGCGATCTTGCCGGCGTCCTTGGTGGCCTGGCGCTGGGCGTCGTTGAAGTAAGCCGGCACGGTGATGACGGCCTTCTCGACGGTCGCGCCCAGATAGCTCTCGGCGGTTTCTTTCATCTTCTGCAGGATGAAAGCGGAAATCTCGCTCGGTGCGTACTTCTTGTCGCGCCCCTGAACCCAGGCGTCGCCATTGGCGCCTTCCACGATGCCGTACGGCACCATGTCAGCGTCCTTCTTCACGGTCGGATCGTTCATGGTCCGGCCGATCAGGCGCTTGATGGCGAAGAAAGTGTGATCCGGGTTGGTCACAGCCTGACGCTTGGCCGGCTGGCCGATCAGGCGCTCGCCATCCTCGGTGAAGGCGACCACGGACGGGGTGGTGCGCATGCCTTCGGCGTTTTCGATCACCTTGGCCTGATCACCGTCCATGACGGCGACGCAGGAGTTGGTGGTCCCAAGGTCAATCCCGATAACTTTGCTCATCGCGTGCGTCTCTCCTGTTTAGCGGCGGGGCGGGGCGGGGTGGTGAGAAGCCCGAAGCGCTTCCCTCTCGCCGGAGCCGCCCCCCTATTTGCTCGCGTTCAAATTTTCAACAACTTGGTCCTCAAGCGACTGCTCTTGGACCGCTTTGATGGTCTTCACTGTCACGGCTTTGTGAAAAGCCATGCGTGTCATGGGGCGATTTAGGAAGGCGGGCGCGGGGGCGCAAGGGCTGCTTACGCATTCAGGCGGTTATGTCGCCCTATCCGATACAGCGCCAGTCCGGCGCCGAGGAGGAAAATGGGTGTGAAGATCCAGGGCGTATTGCGCGCCACCGCTTCAGGCAGAAACAGAAGGTCCCGGCTCCACACGCCCTCCGGCGTGTCCGTCAGGGCGCGGGCCCAGCTTTGAAAGACGCATTCGCCATCGTTCAGGATCAGGCCCAGTCCGATCAGGATCGGCCCGCCCAGCGTGACAATCAACAGCTTGCGCGCCCGCCCGGTCAGCGCAAACACCCACACGCCGATGATGCACAGCACCACCAGCACATAGATCAGGGAATGCGCAAGCTGGATCAGAACAATCATCGCGGGCGCTCCCTTTCAGCAAACCTCAGGATCTCGGCTCCACCTCTGGATAGGGCATGATCTCATCAAGCGGCCGGGTCGTCCCGTCCGCGCCCACCACACGCACATGCTTGCGTTTGAGGGCGCGCGGCTCGGGCACGCCGCATGAATGGGCGATCATCTCCACATCCTTGATCATCGCCTTGGCGTATTCCGCCGCCTTCACCGATTTTTGCTTGGGCTGAAGCCCGCGCTGAAGCGATTTCTTGTGCGTGGTCACACCGGTCGGGCAGGTATTCTTGTCGCATTTGAGCGACTGGATGCAGCCGATCGAGAACATGAAACCGCGCGCGGAGACCACCGCATCCGCCCCCACCGCCAGGGCCCAGGCGACCCCGGACGGGGTGATCATCTTGCCGGAGACCACAATTCGGATCCGGTCCTTGAGCCCTTTGCGGATGAGGATGTCGCAGACCAGCGGCAAGGCTTCACGCACGGTCAGCCCCACATTGTCCATCAGCGGCATGGGCGCTGCGCCAGTGCCGCCATCGCCTGAATCAATGGTGATGAAATCGGGCGCGCTCTCAATCCCGCGCTCCCAGATCAGATCACACAGCTCCTCCAGCCATCCATAGGCGCCGATCACCGTCTTTATGCCTGTCGGTTTGCCGGTGACGCTGCGCACATGGGCGATGAAATCGAGCAGCGAGCCATTATCGAAGATTTCAGGATGACGATTGGGCGAGACGGAATCCTTGAACGGTTCGATGCCACGGATCTTCGCAATTTCTTTGTTGACCTTCTCGCCGGGCAACAGGCCGCCCTTGCCCGGCTTGGCGCCCTGCGCGAGCTTGACCTCAAACATCCGCACGGTGTCGTGGGCGGCGATCTCGCGCAGCTTGTCGTCCGACATCAGCCCATCCTTGTCGCGCACGCCGTATTTGGCCGTGCCGATCTGGAAAACGATGTCGCCCCCGCCTTCCAGATGCATGGGACTGAGCCCGCCTTCGCCGGTATTCATCCAGATTCCGGCCTTAGCCGCGCCCAGCGACAGCGCGCGCACCGCAGGTTTTGACAAAGCGCCATAGCTCATGCCGGATATATTGAAGACAGAGGGCGCCCGATAAGGCGTGTCAGCGTAGGGGCCGAACTCGCAGGGCTGGGTTTGCGCCACATCCTGTTCCAGCACGGGATAAGCACAATTGACGAACAGCACCGTACCTACAGGCGTCAGCAATTTGGTCGAGCCGAACGGGATGATATTGCCATGCCCCTGGCTCATCCGGTTCACCGCTTCACGTTCGGCGCGGTTGAAGGGCAATTCCTCACGGTCGAGCGCAAACATATAGGTTCGGAAAAACTCGCCCAGCCGGATGAACAGCGAACGGAACCGGCCCACAACCGGATAATTGCGGCGCACCGCGTCGGCGCGTTGATTGGAATCAATAAGCCAGAACAATACGATCAGAGCAGCCACGGCCCCGACCAGAACGATGAAGAGCTGCGCCATCACCCCCAGAACATCCAGCACCCAGGACGGTATCATGTCTTCCCCCGCAATAAAGCTGATCCAGCCTAGACCGGCGGGCCGCAAAGCTGAACCATGCTGGCGGAGTCGTGACAGGGACGTGATCACGCCATGATCGAGACATCAGACGGTTTCGCCCTTCACACGGGCTGGTTTGATCGCGACGCGCAAGACGCGCTGGCGCTTGAGATTTTAGAGCGTGTCGCGCGCTCACCGCTGTATCAGCCCGCCATGCCGCGCACCGGCAAGCCCTTGAGCGTGAAAATGACCAATCTGGGTCCGCTGGGCTGGATGACCGACAAGCAGGGCGGTTATCGCTATCAGAGCCGTCATCCGGTCACAGATCAGCCCTGGCCCGACATTCCCGAAACACTGCTCGCCTTGTGGGACGCCGTTTCAGGCTGGCCCGATCCGCCCCAGGCCTGTCTGGTGAACTGGTATGGGCCCGATGCGCGCATGGGCCTTCATGTGGATGCGGATGAAGACGCGAAGACCGCGCCGGTGGTGTCGGTATCCTTGGGAGATTCGGCCCGTTTTCGTCTTGGAGGGCCGACCCGCAAGGGGGCGACGCGCTCGCTGCGCCTCAATTCCGGTGATGTGGTGGTGCTTGGCGGGGAAAGCCGCCGCTTTCATCATGGCGTGGACCGGATTTATGCAGGCAGCTCGACGGTGCTGCCGCCAGACTGGCGGCCGGGACGGCTCAATCTGACCCTGCGCCGAGTGACCTGAAAATTTCAACAAACAGACACGTCCGGGCCTTGTTTCCGCCCAGCTTGTCCTGACATGATCGACACGAGCGTCCGGCTGGGAATGGGCGCGAGCAAAGGAGTTTGCGCCATGACTAAAGGTCTTATCGCTATCATGATCGCTGCGCCTCTGGCGCTGACCGCTTGTGCGACCAACCAGGGCGTTCGCGGCGCTGGTGTGGGCGCAGGCGTCGGGGCTGTCGCTGGCGCGATCATCGGCAACAATGTGGGGTCAGGCAACGCGGAAACCGGCGCGCTGATCGGCGCAGGCGTCGGCGCTGCAGCTGGCGCGGCCTATGGGTGCACCCGTCCGGGCGGCTGCGGCCACAACCCCAACAATCCCAATCATTCAGAACTGATCTACGATCAGTATTCGGGACGCTCCTATTACACCGATTACCGCACGGGCGACACGTTCTGGGCGAATGGCGAGCCGCGCACCCGCGCCCCGCGCCGCTAGGCCTTCAAACAACTTAATGCAAAAGGGCGGCTCGATGAGCCGCCCTTTTTTCTCGTCCAAACTCAAACCCGCGCCTGAAAGCGGGTACTATTATTATTCACATTCCCCCATGGGTTGATATGGTGAGGCCATCAACCAGCTCTGGGGGCGTTCATGATCAGAATTCTTTTCAGTCTTGCTGCTGGGGCTTGTCTGACAGGCTGCAGCTCGTTCAGCGATGCGGTTGACGGGATGCCGCAATGGCGACCCTTGACGCTCTCTGCTGAAACAGCGCGCAGCCTGCAGATCAACCATACCGGCGACGAACCGCTGGAGGCGTCGGCTGTGCTGGCCGCCCGCGCCAGCGCGCCGCGCAACGATCGTCTGGACCGCGCCACAGCCATGCTGCTGATTTCGGAATCCGACCGGCAGTGTGACGAGTATTTCGCTTCCATCACCACCACCGCGAACACCACACGCGCCTCGCTCAGCCTGGTGGCGCTGGGAACCTCAACGGCGGCGGGCCTATCCGCGCCGCAACGCAGCGCCAACTTGTTGGCGGGCATCTCCACCTTCTTCACCGGCGCGCAAAGCACGCTGGAAGACACCATTCTGGAAAGCCAGTCGACGCGGACGCTGCAAAGCGCCGTACGCTCGCGCCGCACCGAGATGCGCACTGAACTCAGCCAGCGCATCCTCGCCAGCGACGGAGAGGGCGCGTTGACACTGATTTCAGGCCATATCCAGGATTATCATGCGCGCTGCGGCCTGGCGTACGGTCTCGACGCAGTGTCTGAAGTGGTCACGGAATCCGTCAACACCGCCGAGGATCGCGGTCGGGAAGCCGCGGACGTGGCTGAAGAGAACGTCAGGAACTTGCGGGACGAAGCATCGCGCTAATCCCTTCACGCCAAGAAAAGGGCGGCTCTCTGAGCCGCCGTTTTGCTGTTACGCCATGGTCCATGCCAAGACTTGTGAACAATCCCAATGGTCAGGAAAGTCTCACGCACTAATGATGACAAAACCCTCATGACATGAAGTTCACTTGTTCGTCCTACGGTTACTTATAGCGTTCTGTTGAAAATAAATTTTCAGAGGACGTTATGTTTTCCACGATCCTGACCAGCCTGGCGCTGGCTTCAACCACGCTCTCGCAGTCAGACGCTTCAGACATTTCAGATGCCTTGAGAACTGAAATCGAAACCATGAGAGCGGCATATGGCGTCTCGGGTCTCGCCGTCAGCGTCGTCAGTGGAGACGATGTCATTCTGTCCGAGGGCTTCGGGTCTTTCGAAAACGGCCCGGTGGCGGCTCAGTCGCAATGCGGGCTTTATTCAGCCACCAAGGCCTTGACCGCTTTCACACTCGCCTCGCTGATCGAAGATGGCGACGTCAATCTGAACGCCCGTGTGGGGGAGCTGCTGACAGATAGCCCTGAGGGATGGCGCGATATCCCGCTCTGGCGTCTTTACAACCATACCAGCGGACTCGCCATGATCGTCACGCAGGAGGCGTTCAGCGGCATCGCGGAGGATCCCGAGGCCGGCAACACCGCCATCTATGAAATCGTGCGCGAGTTGCCGCTAGATTTTGAACCCGGCGCACATTCCCGCTACCAGCAAAGCGGATACGCGGTCTCCGAAATGATCGCCGAGGCAAGATTGGGACAGCCCTGGCCTGCGCTCGTCGAACAGCACCTCACCGGCCCGGCGCAATCAAATGACACGGTCTATGGCCAGATCACTGACGGATCGAAGTCAGTGCCCATGATCAGCTCGGCCGGCGGTTATGTCACAACGGCGTCTGACATGGCGCGGATCTTTGAGGCCCTTAACGCAGGTCTAATCGCAAATCGCGACTTCCTGGCGGACCTACTGACGGACCCGGCCTATATGCAAGACAATTATGGGCTCGGCGTCATCCTTGAAGATGTAGCTGGAGAAACGACGATCGGCCATCGCGGCGGAGGCGCACGGGCCAATCTGCGCTACGCGCCGCAAGCCGGCGTTGGAGTGATGGCCTGCACCGACCAGGTCGGCAATCGGGAACTGACTATTCATGTTGGCGAGATGGTGATGCGTGCGCTGTTGTCAGGCGAGGCTCCGCGTCCTCACATCGCCAGCCTTCTGTACGGATCAGAAGACGCGTCTGCGCAAACGCTGGTTACCCTATTCGAGCGTGAGTGGAACAATTCCGACACACGCTATGGCTTTGAAGGCTCAGAAGCTGTGCTCAATGCGCTCGGCTATGACCGCCTGGAAGAGGCCCCCGCCGAGGCCCAGACCTTGTTCGCGCTCAATACGCGCCTCTATCCAGACTCTGCCAATGTCTGGGATTCTCTGGCGGACGCGCAGCTGGCGCTTGGGGAAGGCGCCGCCGCGCTCCACAGCATGCGGCGCGCGCTCGACCTGCAACCCGGAAATCCATATTTCCAGCGTCGGGTGGTCGAGCACACACCGAATTAAAGCTGCAATCAGGCGCTGACGTCGACGCCGCCTTCGTTCTCTCCGCCTGCAGGCGGGGTGGCGGGGCCGGCGCTGACCACCACCATGGCGGCGCGCAGGGTGCGATCACCGATCTTGTAACCGGGCTGCATCACATGGGCGATGGCGCCCTTGGGCTGATCGGCCGGGATCTGGGCGGCGGCCTGGTGCATGTTCGGATCGAGCGCATCGCCGGGGGCGGGCTCCACCTTCTTCACGCCATGGCGCTCCAGTGACGACAGAAGACGACGCTCGGTCATCTCCACGCCTTCCAGCAGGGTTTTCAGCGCTTCGCCGGCTTCGGACTTGGCCTCGTCGCTGATCGACTGCAAAGCGCGCGACAGATTGTCGGCCACGTCCAGCATGTCGCGGGCGAAACCGGTCACGGCGTAAGCGCGCGTGTCTTTCACTTCGCGCTCGGCGCGCTTCTTGGTGTTCTCCATCTCCGCCAGCGCGCGCAGCAGCTGGTCCTTGAGATTGGAGATTTCCTCAGCCGGATCGGGTTCTTCAGACGCGGGCGCTTCTTGTTCGGCGTCGGCGGCGTGTGCAGCGTCAGCTTCAGCGTTCAGTTCGGCGTCTTCAGTTTCAGGTGTCTGGTTTTCGTTGCTCATACGTGCGGTCATTCAAGGCTAGAGGGGTGATCGTCAACCCAAAGGTTCACCAGGACGGGCGATTATCGCGGCCCGGACAGAAGCCGGCCGACCATTTGGGCGGTGTAATCAACAATGGGGATGACACGGGCATAGTTCAAACGCGTGGGACCGATCACGCCGATCGCGCCGATGATCTGGTTCTCGCGATTTCTGTAGGGCGCGACGATCACCGACGATCCTGACAGCGAAAACAACGGGTTCTCGGACCCGATGAACAGGCGGACGCCCTGCGCTTGCCGCGCTTCGTCCAGCAGCGACAACAGACCTTCCTGACGTTCGATATCATCAAACAGAAGCCGGATGCGCTCCAGATCCTCCGCCGCCTCGACGCTTTCCAGCAGCCGCGACTGGCCGCGCACGATCAGGGTGCGCTGCTCAGGCCCCGCCCAGTCGGCGAGACCGGCCTCCACCAGCGCGGACGCCGCGCCGTCAAGCTGGGCCTGCTTGGCGGAGATCTCTTCGCGAATGGCGCTCAGCGCTTCGGCCAGGGTGCGGCCCCTGAGCCGGGCGGAGAGATAATTGCCCGCTTCGATCAACGCCGCGGGCGGCAGGCCGGGCGGCGGACGCATCAGCCGGTTTTCGACATTACCGTCTTCGGTCACCAGAACCGCGAGCACTTCTGTGGGCGACAGGTTCACGAACTCCACATGGCGCAAGGGCGCATCATGGGCGGGGCTGGCCACCAGACCTGCGCCGCCGGCCAGGCCGGACAGAAGGTTTGAGACTTCTGATAGAACATCTTCCGGACGGCGCCCAACGGCAGAGACGCGGGTGTCGATCGCGGTGCGGTCATCCGCCTCCAGATCTCCCACCTGCAGCAAACCGTCCACAAACAGGCGCAAACCGGCATGCGTCGGCATCCGCCCGGCGGACACGTGCGGCGAGGCCAGCAATCCTGCCGAGGTCAGATCCGCTAGCGTATTGCGGATGGAAGCGGGCGACAGATTCAGCCCGGAGGTCTTGGACAGGGTGCGCGAACCCACCGGCTCGCCGGTATCAAGATAAGTCTCCACCAGATCGCGGAAGATCGAGCGCGAGCGCTCATCAAGCGCCATCAGGCCGGAGGAAGAAGACGTTGGATGGGTCATCACGCTTTCAGAGTTAGTGTCGCTCCCCGTTCGGCGCAATCACCAAGATTGCACGCAAAGCGCTTTGCGCCTTCGCGTCCGCTCGGTTAACACGAGAGCCACAGACACACGAACACCCGGAGATGACACATGCGCCCTGAAGGCCGCCAACCCGACGCCTTGCGCCCGCTCAGTTTTGAAATGGGCTGGTCGCCTTACGCCGAAGGCTCCTGCCTGATCAGTTTCGGCAACACCAAAGTGTTGTGCACGGCGTCGGTGGAAGAAAACGTGCCGCCCTGGCTGCGCGGCCAGGGCAAGGGCTGGGTGACAGGCGAATACGCCATGCTGCCCCGCGCCACACACCAGCGCAATCGCCGTGAAGTGCAATCGGGAAAACCCTCTGGCCGGACGCAGGAAATTCAGCGCCTGATTGGCCGTTCGCTGCGCGCGGCGGTCGATCTCAAAGCCCTGGGAGAACGTCAGATCGTCGTCGATTGCGATGTCCTGCAGGCCGATGGCGGCACTCGCACCGCGGCGATCACCGGCGCCTGGCTCGCCCTGAAAGCGGCCGTCGCTTACCTGATGGAAGAAGGCGTTCTGAAAACCGATCCGGTCATCGCTCAGATCGCTGCGGTCTCTGCGGGCGTCGTGAACGGCGACTGCGTGCTGGATCTGGAATATGAGGAAGACCGGGTGGCGGAAACCGACGCCAATTTCGTGCTGACGTCCAGTGGCGGCGTGATCGAAGTGCAGGCCACGGCGGAAGACACGCCGATGACCCAAAGCCAGTTTGACCAGATCTTCGCCCTCGCGCGCCGGGGCGTGACCGATCTGTGCGCGGCCCAGCTCAAGGCACTCGGCCAGTAAACAGGCCTGAAAGCAGGCGGGCGGCTATGCGCTGTCCGCCTCTTACTCTTCTTCGTCCTCGTCCTCAAAAACGAGAAGATCAGCGGGCTGGCAATCCAGCTCACGGCACAAGGCTTCCAGCGTGGAGAAGCGTACGGCCTTGGCCTTGCCGGTTTTCAGGATCGACAAATTGGCCATGGTGATGCCGACGCGATCGCACAGCTCGGTCAGTGACATGCGGCGATCCAGCAGCATACGGTCCAGGGTGACGCGAATGGGCATGTGTGTTCCGCGCTCCCTAAATCGTCAGTTTCTGCTCTTCACGCATGCGGGTGCCTTCGCGGAAAATTTCCGCCAACACAAGCATGGCGAGCACAGCAAACCAGGCGCCGAGATTCAGGCTGAATTCGGGAACAACGCGAGCGCCGCCTTCAACGGGGCGGCCCAACAGGGTGATCATCAGCGACAGGACGCCGTGCGCCCCATAGTGCAAGAGCTGATAGACGGCGATGCCGATGGCGATCGCGCGCAAATGATTGGAGTTTTCTTCAACGAACGGGTCGCCGGCGATCAAAGTCGCCATGATCCGGCGCAACCGGTCCACCACGAAGGTCACCGCTGCGAGCGCCGCAATAGCGAGCGGCAGGGCGAGCACCACATCCATCGCCAGAAACTGGCGGATGCTGAGCGGCAGATCGGAGCCAAAACCCAAAAGGCGGGAGATCCCGCCAAACACAATGAGAACGATAATGAGACTGGCGAGCCCCAATACCGCCCAAAGCAGATAATAGACGATGTCGAGGAGGATCTTCAGCAGTGAAGCCAGCGATCCCTGACCCAGCGTCTTCATGCATCCCCCAAGGGCTTGTTAGCTGGATCGTCGACCGGGCGGCGAGACATCTTCCGCGAGGGGAGGAACGGCGTGTCTCGTCTCACCCGGCCTTCGATCCGGACATTCATTAACCGACCAGCGAGCTGACTGCGGCGGCCATGCCGGCGAAAACGCCCGCCACCAGAGCCAGATTGATCACCATTGCGATTGCGCTGTGACCGGCATTGTTTTTGGACCTGACCATCTCATACTCTCCTAAGTCTCTTGTTCGACCAACCAGTTTCCGAAGCCGTTCCGATCCTTTATCGCCGGGGGTCTTCGGTGTGGTCCGGGGTGTTTCCCCCTCGCCACGAGTATCTATGTAGACCACGTCCTATCGCTTCGCAACAAAAAAATATCGAAAATCGATATGAATTTTTCGAAAGGCGATATGTACGGATGAAAGGACGCCCTTCCATGACCCTTTTCTCGACGGCTCCCAAATGGGCGATCGCCAGCCATAACAAAGGCAAAATCAAAGAGATAGCCGATCTGATCGCCCCCTATGGACTGGTTGCGGAAGGGGCGGATTCGCTGGGTTTGCCCGAGCCTGAAGAGACTGAAAAAACTTTCACCGGCAATGCGCTTCTCAAAGCCAGGGCGGGCGCGGTGGCCTGCGGACTGGTGTCTCTGGCCGACGATTCAGGGCTGGAAGTCACTGCGCTGGACGGTGCGCCCGGCATTTATTCCGCCCGCTGGGCCGGAGAGCCGCGCGATTTTGGCGCCGCGATGGACAAAGTCCGCACAGAGCTTGAGGCTCGCCAGGCCACAGATTACAGCGCCCGCTTTGTGTGCGCGCTGGCGCTGGCGCACCCGGATGGCGAGACCCGCGTCTATGAAGGTGAGGTGCGCGGCCATCTCTCCTTCCCCCCACGAGGCGACAAGGGATTTGGCTACGATCCGATCTTCGTTCCCAACGGTCATGAGCTGACCTTCGCCGAGATGGATCCGGCGATCAAACACGCCATGAGCCATCGCGCCCACGCTTTCCGCCTGCTGGTTGAGGATGTGTTCGGCGCATGAGTCCCGCTCCTGCACGCCTGGGTCTTTATGTGCACTGGCCCTATTGCGCGCGCATCTGCCCGTATTGCGACTTCAACGTCTACAAGGCCGCCCACGCGCAACCTGAGGCGCTGCTGGCCGCCATGCTCGACGATCTGGCGCACTGGCGCGACAGGCTGGGGCCGCGCACGATCCACAGCGTGCACTTTGGCGGCGGCACGCCCTCTTTGATGGAGCCGGCGGCCATCGCTGCGATCCTGGAGCAGGCCGACGCCCTGTTCGGGCTTGAAGACGGCTGTGAAATCGGGCTGGAAGCCAATCCGATGGAGCATGAGCGTTTCGCCGGCATCGCCTCCGCCGGGGTGGAGCGGATGTCGCTGGGCGTTCAGGCGCTGGATGACGCCAGCCTCAAACGTCTGGGCCGCGATCATGATGCGCGCACGGGGCTTCAGGCGCTTGAGAGCGCGCAAAGCCTCTTTCAGCGGGTGTCGCTCGATCTGATTTATGCCCGTGAGCAACAGACGCCAGAGGACTGGCGCACCGAGCTGGAGACAGCGCTCAGCTTCGGGACCGGTCACATGTCGCTCTATCAGCTGACCATCGAGCCGGGCACCGCCTTCGAGCGCAAACTGAAACGCGGTTCGCTCACGCCGCCCACAGATGACGCCGCTGCGGACATGTACGCCCTAACGCAATCTGTCTGCGCGGCGGCAGGCCTGCCGTCCTATGAGATTTCCAATCACGCCCGGAGCCGGAGCGATCAGTCGGTGCATAATCGGCTCTATTGGGAAGGCGAAGACTGGATCGGAATCGGGCCGGGCGCGCATTCACGCACGGGCGGGTTCGATGGCGGCGGACGAGAAGGCGCAGCGGCCCGACTGCGCCCGGACGCCTATATCACGGGCGTCGCCGAGGGAGACGCTCATGAGCGCGAGCAGCTGAACGCCGAGGCGGAGCTGACTGAACGTTTGCTGATGGGCATCCGGCTCACCGAGGATGGTCTGGACCTTGATCGCCTGTTCGCGCGCACCGGGCTGAGACCTGACCCTAACGGGCTTGAGCGCATGACAGCCCAGTCGCTGATCAGGCAAACCGGATCAAGGCTCGTCCTGACAGAGTCCGGGCGCGCATTCGCCGATCATGTCGCCGAAGCGCTGATCCCCGATTTCGACGCCTAGAAAGCCGGGTCTGTGACAGGCTTATCCATCGTGTCCGCGCCAGACATGTCATCATCAGACATGTCGGCCGGACCAAAGCGTTCCGGCGCAGGGTCGAGAACCCGGAAGCCCCCGCCACGGACTGTATACACGGCGAGCCCCCGCTCGATCGTGCCGTCTTCACGGAAGCGGAACAATCCGTCCACGCCGACAAACCCGTCCGCCCCGGTCAGGCGATCTGCGCCATAACCGCCCTCGGCCAGCAAGGCCGCCAGCGAAGCGGCGTCATAACTAAGCCCCGCCAGACGAGACGGCGTTGCGCCATAATACTCTTCAAAGACCTGTTCAAAGCGAGTGCGGGCCTCAGGATCAGGTCCGGCGAAATAGCCATGCGCCAGCGCTGGTTCTCGCGCCAGGGAGTCATCAAGCCATTGGCCGGTGCCGACAAACTTCACCAGAAGCGGGTCAATATCCTGATACAAGAGCACCGGCGCCAGCATACGCAGTTGATCGCCGCCCTCGGGCAGCAGCACCACCTGGAAAGCTGACCCGGGAGAGGGCGCCCAATTCGCGCCGCTCATCATCGCCGCCTGGGCGGGATCAAGTTCTTCGACGCCCACAGTCGCCAGACGGGCCGCAGCCTCCGTCATCGCCGACACGCCGCCATCATAGAACTGGCTGGCGACCAGGCCCGTGTCGAATGTGCGTTCAACCAGGATCGTCTCTGCGTCTTCCTCATCAGACACCGGTTCTTCCAGCATCACCGTTTCAGGCAGCGGGAACTCACCGAGCAGGTCTTCAATGGTTTCTGCGTAGGCGGCCTGGGTCACCTGGCCATACGCCGAAGCCGGGCCAATGAAAGCGAAACGGGTCGCGCCCAGCGCGCCCACATACTCGGTCACCCGCCGCACCTCTTCATCGGGCGGGAAGCTCAGCTGATACACCCCGTCACCGGCCACGGCGCTGGAGGAGGACAGGCTGAGCATCGGCACGTCCGCGTCGCGTGCAGCACGGCCTGCGGCTGCGACTGCGTCCTGAAACAGGGGACCAATGATCAGATCAGCGCCGTCTGAAATGGCGGATTCGGCCGCCGTACGGGCCGTTGCTGGATCTCCGGCCGTATCTTTTGGCAAAAGCACCAGATTGGTCCCGCCGCGTTCAAAGATCGCCAGCTCTGCGGCGCGCAGCAATTGCGCCGCTTCGTTTCGCGCTGCGGAAGAAGACGCGCTGAATGGCAGCAAGAGCGCGACCCTCACCAGATCCGGCTCACCCTCCAGAAAGGCGGGCGTGTATCCACGATCAGCCAGTTCGACCGGCAGTGTCGCTGGCGGCGGCGGCGCGCCCACGACCGGGCGATCCGGCACGGTCTGGATCGGTGCGCTGGGCGTAGAGGCCGTACAAGCGCTCAGCAGAAGCGCGGCGCCCAGCGCCGCCAGAGCTGAGCCGACTCGCGCCTTGCCCGCTATAGGTGTAAAGCTTTCAACCATGACGGCCACCTCTTCCCCCCGACCGGCGCAGTGCGGCGCCGCCTTTGTCCGCGCCGAAGCTAACCCCCGGCTGCGTCAGGGGCAAGCATGCGCGCAGCGGGTGACGCGGTCATGACACAAGCCCGACGCAACGCGGAACGTCGAGGTCGGCGCAGCGAAGCGCTCAGTGCGCTCTGGCTGCAGCTCAGAGGGTGGCGCATCCTAGATCAGCGGGCGCGAACCGGGGTCGGCGAGCTTGATCTGGTCGCGCGCCGCGGACCGGTTCTGGCCTTTATCGAGGTCAAACATCGGGTCAGTCTTGACGATGCGCTGACCGCCGTCACAACCTCTCAGAAACGCCGGCTGATCCGCGCCGCCGCCCTGTGGCGCAGCCGTCATGACGCTCTGGCGGCCCTGCAGCCGCGTTTTGACGTCATCGCCTGGCCCGAACACGGTTGGCCGCGCCATATAAAAGGCGCCTTCATGATCGAGACTGAGGATCTGGTCGGACTGATCTGATCGGGACAAAAGCTGAAGCGGTAACGCTCGGTTAACCCAATTCTCACGTCCCGGGGATAAATTGACCGTCTCCGTCTCCCACAGAAAGACAAATCTCATGACCGTGATCCGAATTGTCCTTCTTGTTCTTGCGACTGTGGTCCTGACCAGCTGTGCGGCGTTTCAACCCGGGCGTTCGGTGGGACGGCAGGTTGATGATTTCAACGCCTCCGTGTCGCTCAAATCGGCCATGCTGCGCGCCGAGGGCTATGCGCTCAACGGCGTGGACGTGGAGATCACTGAAGGCGTCGCGTTATTGACCGGACGCGCACCGCGCGCTGAAGACCGGGTGTATGCTGAATGCCTCGCCTGGTCCGTTCAGAGCGTCCGCTCGGTCTCCAATCAGATCGAACTGGGCGGGCGACGCGGCCTTACAAACGCCACACGAGACGGCTGGATCACCCAGCAAGTGCGCTCGCGACTCGCGTCCGACAGCGCCATTCGCAGCCTCAACTTCAATATCGAAACTCACTCCGGCGTCGTCTATCTGCTGGGCTTCGCGCGCAGCTCTGCGGAAAGTGATCGCGCCGCCGCCCACGCTGCGCTGGTGGAGGGTGTTGAGCGTGTGGTGGTTCTCACACGGGCCCCCGACGTCACGCCCAACTTGCCTGCGCGCGGCGCGCAACAGGCGCAGGCCTGTGATCTGTCTGCTGATCCCGAGGCTTGAGCGGGCCTGGAAGTGATTAAGGTTTGGGTTGCAAAGCCAGCCTGAAACGCGTCACATAGAAAAAAATTCTCCTATAGGTTGACCCCTAATCGTCACTTATTCTATTAATGTTCCTGTTTTGAACATCTCTGTTCCGCGTATTGTGGATAACTCGCGTTAACCGTGTTGTTTGAGTAATCAGATTCATTGAATGAGGGCGCCATGGGCATTCGCACATACTCCGCCGCTTTCGACGGCGCCCAGGCGCGGCTGGTGGACGTTCAGGTCCAGATAGCCGGCGGCATGCCCAACTTCATGATCGTAGGCTTGGCCGACAAGGCGGTCGCAGAAAGCCGTGAACGGGTTCGCGCCGCATTCGCCGCCGTCGGTTTGTCGCTGCCGTCCAAGCGCCTGATCGTCAATCTCGCCCCCGCCGACCGCCCCAAAGAAGGCGCCCATTACGACCTGCCGATCGCGTTGGGCCTGATGGCCGCCATGGGCGTGTTGCCCGTGGATATGCTGGCCGAGCATCTGGTGATGGGCGAGCTGGGGCTCGATGGCGGATTGTCGCCCTCGCCGGGCGCACTCCCCGCCGCCATGCTGGCGCAAGAAAAGGATCTGGGTTTCATATGCCCTGAAAGCTGCGGGCCGGAAGCCGCCTGGGCCGGCGGCGAGCTGCCTATCCTGGCGCCCGCCTCGCTCATCCAGCTGGTCAATCATTTCAAGGGCGGACAGGTGCTGTCCCGGCCAGCGCCCGGTGATCTGATCGAAGCTGATCCGTGCCGGGATCTCCGTGAAGTTCGCGGACAGGAAACCGCCAAGCGCGCGCTGGAAGTCGCTGCGGCGGGCGGGCACAATCTTCTCATGGTCGGCCCGCCCGGCGCTGGCAAATCCATGCTGGCCTCCCGCGCGCCCGGCCTTCTGCCACCGCTCACCTCGTCAGAACTGCTGGAAGTGTCGATGGTGCAATCGGTGGCGGGCCTGCTTGATCGGGGGCGCCTGTCGCGTAATCGCCCGTTTCGCGCGCCGCATCATTCCGCCTCCATGGCGGCGATGGTGGGCGGCGGCACGCGCATCCGGCCTGGCGAAGCGTCCCTGGCGCATCACGGCGTTCTGTTCCTGGACGAATTGCCCGAATTTCACCCTCAGGTGCTCGACAGCCTGCGCCAACCTCTGGAAACCGGCGAAATCGCCGTGGCGCGCGCCAACGCCCGCATCACCTATCCCGCCCGTTTCCAACTGATCGCAGCGATGAATCCCTGCCGCTGCGGCTGGGCGGGCGAAAACGGGCAGGCCTGCGCCCGCGGCCCCAAATGCGCCCAAGGCTATCAGGCCCGCGTATCTGGCCCGATGATGGACCGGATCGACCTGCAGATCGACATTCCGCCCGTGACGCCGGCGGATCTAGCTTTGCCCCCCGCCCCTGAAGGCACGGCGGAGGCTGCGGCGCGCGTGGCCGCAGCCCGCGCCATCCAGAACGAACGCGGCGCGCTGAACGCTCATCTCAGCGGCGAAGCCTTTGACCGGCACACCAGCCCTGACGAACCGGGGCGCGCGCTCCTGTTACGCGCGTGCGAGGCGATGGGGCTGACCGCCCGCGGCTATCACCGTGTTTTGCGGGTGGCGCGCACCCTGGCGGACCTGGATCAATCCGAACAGGTGCGGCGCATCCATGTGGCCGAAGCGCTGAGCGCCCGCCGCGCCGCTTCGCAAGGGCAGGCGGTCTCCACTCCCGCCGCCATGAAAGGATCGGCGTCGCTTTCGACGCTTCGTTAACGCGCGGCGCGTACACAAGGTTCATGACGCGTGAATGGGACCCCGCCGCCGAAGATACGACCGCTCAGCGCAGTCTTCTGGACGCGATGGCGGAGCTCGTGCTTGCCCGGGACGCCTCGGGACGTGTGACCGAGGTCAACACCGCCTTTCTCAATGCGTTTGGCGGCACGCGTTCGGACTGGATCGGGCGCTGGTTCGCCGTGGCCCCCGCGCTCAGCTCGTCAGGCCAGGCCCGGCGGTATGACGCCGCGATGCGCACACGGGCCGGAGCGGCCTGGATTGAATGGTCGGAAACCACGCTTGAGACTGGCGGCACCGTCGCCATTGGACGCGATGTCAGCGACGAACGCCGCGAACGCGCCGAGGCCAGCGAAGCCGCGGCGGGCAAGTCCGTGTTCTTCGCCTCGGTCACCCATGAATTGCGCACGCCCCTATCGGGCGCGCTGGGCGCCGCAGCGCTTTTGAAAGACAGCGGCCTTCATCCCGACCAGGCCGCTTACCTGGAAGCGGTGCGCTCGAGCGCCCAGCATGCGCTGAACCTGATCGACGATATTCTGGACCTGTCACGGCTGGAGGCGGGACGCCTCACCTTGCGGGCCGAACCGGTCGATTTGCGCAGCCTGATCGAAGATGCGTGCGAAATCCTCTCGACCCGCGCGGCGGAAAAAGGGCTGGCGCTCGCCCACGCCATCAGCGCTGACGTGCCCGCTGAAATTCGCGCCGACCCCGCCCGCTTGCGGCAGATCCTGTTCAATCTGGGCGGCAACGCCGTGAAGTTCACCGAAACCGGAGGCGTTCTGGTGCAGGCGAGCTATCATGGAGGCGAGCTGAGCCTCGCGTTCAAGGATACCGGCCCCGGCATAGCCAAGAACGATCAATCCAGCCTGTTCAAGCATTTCGAGCGCGGCGCGGCGGAGCATAACGCCACCCCTGGCGCCGGGCTGGGCCTGGCCATGGTCAAGCGCCTGACCGAGGCCATGGAAGGCGATGTGGGGGTCAGTTCCGAACCCGGCCAGGGCGCGGTGTTCTGGACGCGCTTTCCGGCCCCCGCCGTGTCGCCGCCGCCGACCGAACGCCCGCTGGCGGACCGCACCATCATCATCGCCTCGCCCTCCGACATTCGCCGCGAAGCGCTGTCCTTGAAAGCGCAGGCCCTGGGCGGACAGGCGCTTGAGACAGCATCGGTCTACGCCATTTCCGATCTGGTGACCCAGACCGAGGACGCCGCCACCTTGATCCTGGATGCGGACTGGGCCGACCAGGCCCCCGCGCTCAAGTCGCTGGCGCCGGATCTGCGCATTCTGGTGCTGGCCGAACCGCGCACCAAGGACCGCTTCACCCACAAGGACGGTCCGCCCGGCATTGATGGCTGGCTGGTCTCGCCGGTCCGGCTCAGCTCGCTGGCCGCTTACGCCCAAGGGCTTGAGATCGAACCCGAAGAACCTCCCGCTCCCAGCGTGCCCGATCGCGCGCTGGATGGGCTCAATATTCTGGTGGCCGAAGACGACCCGGTGAACGCCATGATCGCGCGTACGGTTCTGACCCGTCTGGGCGCGGTGGTCGCGGTGGTCGATACGGGCCGCGCCGCATTGGAAGCCGTCGCGGGTGGCCAGTTTGACGCCGCGCTCCTCGATATGCGCATGCCTGAAATGGGCGGGCTGGACGCCGCCGCCGCCATTCGCAGTCTCAAGAGCCCGGTCGCGGCGCTGCCCTTGATCGCGCTGACCGCGAACGCCACAGAAGACGACCGCGAAGCCTGTCTGACCGCCGGCATGGACGCGTTCCTGACTAAGCCCTTGCAGCCCCAGGCCCTGATCGAGATCCTCACCGGCTTGTGCGCCCCGCAAAACCGGGCCAGTTTCGGTTAGCACCAGACGAGGGATCATCATGACCGTGCAAACAGACCCGCCCGCGCGCAGCTGGGCGCAAACCGTGCGGGTGTATTTCACCCCGGTCATGCTCTCGATGATCGTGCTGGGCTTCGCCTCCGGCCTGCCGCTCTACATGGTGTTCCAGAAGCTGTCCTACTGGCTGCGCGACGCCGGGATCGAACGCTCCACCATCGGGTTTTTCTACTGGGTGACGCTGTCCTACACCCTCAAATTCCTCTGGGCTCCGATCATTGACCGGGTGCAGATTCCATTCCTCGCCAAACTTCTGGGGCCGCGCCGATCCTGGATCGTCACCGCCATTTCCGGCACGGTCATCGCTCTGGTGATCATCTCCCAGACCGATCCGACACAAGGCCTCGCGCCCGTGGCGATCGCGGCCTTCCTGCTCGCCTATTCCAGCGCCACGCTGGATGTAGCCATCGACGCCTGGCGCATTGAAAGCGCGCCCAATGACATGCAGGCCAATATGGCCGCCGCCTATTCGCTGGGCTACCGCGTCGCCTACATGACCTCGGGGCTCGGGCTCGCGATCTCCGAATGGGCGGACTGGGACTGGTCCTTCCTGGCCATGGCCGCAGCCATGGCGCTGTCTGCGGGCCTGGTCTTCTTGATGAAAGAACCCGCGACGGGGACGTACAAGCATGCCCTGACCGGGTCCCTGCCAACGAAAATCGTCAAGGCGGTGGTCGACCCGTTCAAACAATTCATGGGGCGGCTCGGCTGGTGGCTTTTGCCGGTGTTGTTGCTGGTGACGCTTTATCGGATCAGTGATTTCACCATGGGGGTGATGGCGGCGCCGCTCTATTCCGATCTGGGTTTCGCACGTGACGCCGTAGGCGGCATTCAAGGCGGGCCGGGCCTGATCGCTACCATGACAGGCTTGTTCCTCGGCGGTCTGGCCAGCCTGCGCTTCGGCATGATGCGGGCGCTGGTGATCGGTCTGGTGATCACCCTGATCACCAATGGCGCCTATGCGTGGTTGGCGGCCACTGCGGGGCCTGACGATCTGGGCAAGCTGACGATTGCGGTGGTCGGCGACAACCTGGCGGGCGGGTTCGTCACGACGGTGTTCATCGCCTACCTTTCGAGCCTTGTGGACCCGGAGAACGCCGCCACCCAGTACGCGCTCCTGAGTTCCTTTTACGCCCTCTTGCCCAAATTCATGGCGGGCTTTTCCGGCGTGCTCGCTGATCAGGTGGGCTGGGTGTGGTTCTTCATCCTGACCGCGGGCTGGACCGTGCCCGCCGCCGTATTGCTGGGACTGGTGCTGGGATGGGGGCCGACGGCGGCGAAGGGACAGTTCAAATTCGCCGAACGCCGCACCGCCGACAACGCCGCCGAGGGCGAAAAGGCGGAGTAATCACTCCGCCGCCTTCTCCGCCCGCTCGTCTGAGAGGTCATGCGCGGCCAACGCCGCGAGGGTGAGAATGTCGTTCACACTGGCGCCCAGACGCGCGATCTGCACCGGTTTTTCCAGCCCAACCAGCATCGGCCCCAAAACGGTGGCGCCGCCTGCGGCGCGCATCATCTTGGTGGCGATGGAGGCGGAGTGAATGGCGGGCATGACCAGCACGTTCGCCGGGCCGGTGAGGCGCGAGAACGGGTAGAGCCTGCGATGGTCAGGATCCAGCGCCACATCGGCGTTCATCTCACCCTCGTATTCAAAATCCACGCCCCGCTCATCAAGATAGCTGACCGCTTTCTGGATGGCGTCGGCCCGGTCGCCGGACGGATTGCCGAAGGTCGAGTACGACAGGAAGGCCACGCGCGGGGTGACGCCGAAGCGTTTCGCCGCCGCCGCCGTCTCCACCGCAATGTCCGCCAGCGCTTCAGGGCTCGGGAATTCAGTGACGTTGGTATCGGCGATAAACAGCGTGCGTCCGCGTGACAGCACCAGGCTCATCCCCATGACGCGCTCATTTTCAGCCGTGTCGAGCACCAGTTTCACATCACCCAGCGCCTGAGCGTAGTTGCGCGTGACGCCAGTGACCATGCCGTGCGCATCGCCCAGCGCCAGCATGCAGGCGGCGAAGACGTTTCGGTCATTGTTCACAAGGCGCTGCACGTCGCGGCGCAGATAACCCTGACGCTGCAGGCGATGGAACAGGAAGTCGGCATAGTCGGCGTTCTTGTCAGACAGGCGCGCATTGACGATCCGAATGGCGTCGGACTGAACCCCCAGAAGCCGCATATTGGCGTGAACCGTCTCTTCCCGGCCGATCAGGATCGCATCCCCAAGGCCCTGGTTCTGGAAGGCGTAGGCGGCGCGGATGACGGAGGGTTCCTCGCCTTCAGCGAAGACGATCGTCTTGCGCTCGCCCGCCCGTACATCATCCTGAATGGATTGCAGGATCGCCGCCGTGGGATCGAGCCGGCGCGCCAGAGCCGCCTTGTATTGCTCCATATCCGAGATCGGCTTGCGCGCCACGCCGGACTCCATCGCCGCCTGCGCCACATAGGGCGGCACATGGCTGATCAGGCGTGGATCAAACGGGGCGGGGATGATGTATTCCTTGCCGAAAGTCGGGCGCGCGCCGTGATAGGCGGCGGCGACCTCGTCCGGCACGTCTTCGCGCGCCAGCTCGGCCAGCGCCTTGGCGGCGGCGATCTTCATCTCTTCATTGATGGTGCGCGCGCGAACATCGAGCGCGCCGCGGAAGATATAGGGAAAGCCCAGCACATTGTTGACCTGATTGGGATAATCAGACCGGCCCGTGGCCATGATCGCGTCCGAACGCGCCTCGCGCACTTCTTCGGGCGTGATTTCGGGATCGGGGTTCGCCATGGCGAAAATGATCGGATCAGCGGCCATGGAGCGCACCATCTCCTTGGTCACCGCGCCTTTGACCGACAGGCCGATGAAGCAGTCCGCCCCGTTCATCGCCTCATCCAGCGTCCGCGCATCGGTGTCAGCGGCATGGGCGGATTTCCACTGGTTCATGCCGTGGTCGCGGCCCTTGAAGATGACGCCCTTGGAATCGCACAGGATCGCGTTGTCGTGCTGCACGCCCATGGCCTTGAGCAATTCGAGCACGGCGATGCCGGCGGCGCCGGCGCCGTTCACGACGACTTTCAGCGCCTTGATATCCTTACCCGACAGCTCGCATGCATTGATGATCCCGGCGGCGGAGATGATCGCCGTGCCGTGCTGGTCATCATGAAAGACCGGGATATCGAGAAGCTCGCGCAGCTTCTCTTCAATGATGAAGCAATCGGGACCCTTGATGTCTTCCAGATTGATGCCGCCAAAGCTGGCGCCGAACCGGCGCACGCATTCGATGAAGGCTTCGGGATCGTTTTCATCCACCTCGATATCGATGGAATCCACATCCGCAAAGCGCTTGAAGAGCACCGACTTGCCCTCCATCACCGGCTTGGACGCCATCGCGCCCAGATCGCCGAGGCCCAAAATGGCGGTGCCGTTGGAGATCACGGCGACCATATTGCCCTTGGAGGTGTAATCGTAGGCGAGGTCAGGATCCTCGGCGATCGCCTTGACCGGCGCAGCCACGCCCGGACTGTAGGCCAGCGACAGATCACGCTGGGTCGCCATGGGCTTGGTGGCGGTCATCGCCAGTTTTCCGGGCTTCGGGAAACGGTGGAAGTTCAGGGCTTCTTCGTCATCGACACGGGAGCGGCGGTCAGTCATGGCGGATCCGGAAAAAAGGGCGGTGGACAGGTGTGGACCTGCACACTAGCCGCTTCGCGGCGTACAGCAAATCACGCGCTGTCACACTTGCGGCGGGCGGCGGCGCGGTTACCTTGCGCCCATGACGTCACACGCCGATCCGATCGCCCTGAACGCCCGCGCTTTCCCGACCCCTGAGGGCGGGACGCCGATGATGGTGCAGTTTTTGGAGCTGCGCGCCGAAGCGCCGCTGGACGCCTTGCTCTTTTACCGCATGGGCGATTTCTACGAGCTGTTCTTTGACGACGCCGTGCGCGCCTCCGAAGCGCTCGACATTGCGCTGACCAAGCGCGGCGAGCACCAGGGCGAACCCGTCCCCATGTGCGGCGTGCCCGTTCACAATGCCCCCGTCTATCTGTCGCGTCTGATCAAGGCGGGCTTCAAGGTCGCCGTCGGCGAGCAGATGGAAGACCCCGCCGAAGCCAAGAAGCGCGGCGCGAAATCGGTGGTGAAACGCGGCATCACCCGCATCGTCACCCCTGGCACGCTGACCGAAGATGATCTGCTTGAGGCCCGCGCCGCCAACCGCATCGCCGCCATCGCGCGCCTGGCGACGGGCGAGTGCGCCCTGTCCTGGGCGGATGTGTCAGACGGTGAGTTCGCCAGCATGCGCGTCGGCAATGAGGGGTTGGAGGCGGAACTGGCCGCGCTCAACCCGTCTGAAGTCCTGTGCTCTGACGAGGACGCCAAGCTGGCGTCAGAGCTGGCGCCTCATGCGGTGATCACACCGCGCGCTCGGGCCAAGTTTGACTCAGCCGCCGGCGAGCGTCGTCTCAAGCAGCGCTTTAATGTCCAAAGCCTTGATGGATTTGGCGCCTTTTCGAAGGCTGAATTGTCTGCGCTCGGCGCGCTTCTGGATTATCTCGAACTGTCGCAGGCAGGCGCGCCTGCGCGCCTGCGCCCGCCGCTCAGCCTGCCGTCCGGCGCCGCGATGGTGATTGATCCTGCAGCCCGGATGAGCCTTGAGATCGATCGCACGCTGCAGGGGTCGCGCAAAGGGTCTTTGATCGACGCCATCGACCGCACCCTGACGGCGCCTGGCGCGCGTCTGCTGGCGGACCGGCTGTCGCGACCGTCGATGAACTTGCCAGAGATTCAGGACCGGCTGGACGCGGCGCACTTCTTTTTGGAGAACCGAAGCTTGCGCGAACAAACGCGCGAACGACTGAAAGCGGCGGGCGATCCGGCGCGGTGTCTGTCGCGTTTGCTTCTGGGACGCGGCGGGCCACGGGATCTGGCGCAATTGAGCCGGGCGCTGAAAGAAGGCGAAAAGCTGATCGCGGGCTTCGCCAAGGACCCGCTGAACGCCCCGCCCGCGCCGATCAACCAGGCGCTCGACGCCCTGTCGCTGGCGCAAAATCCTGAATTGGCGCGCCTGGTGCAGGAGACACAACAAGCTCTCGTCGCTGAACCGCCGCTTCTGGCGCGTGATGGCGGGTTCGTCGCGCCGGGCTGGACCCCGGCGCTCGATGAAGCGCGCGGACTGAGGGATGAATCGCGCCGCGTGGTGGCGGGTCTGCAAGCGACCTACGCCCAGCAGTCCGGCGTCAGCGCGCTGAAAGTCAAACACAACAATGTGCTGGGCTATTTCATTGAGGTCAGCGCCAAGAACGCCGACGCCCTGATGGGCGACACCGCCTTTATCCACCGCCAGACCATGGCGAACGCCGTGCGCTTCTCCACGCCAGAGCTGGGCGAGCTGGAGGCGAAAATCGCCCAAGCGGGCGAGCGCGCCCTGGCGATGGAGCTTGAAATCTTTGACGCCTTCCGCGCCCGCATCGAAACGCTGGATGCGTCCATCCGACGCGCGGCCGAAGCCCTGGCGGGGCTGGATGTGGCCGCCGCAACCGCTCATTGGGCTGAGGAAACTGGCGCCGAGCGCCCACAGGTGGATGACAGCCTCGCTTTTGATATCGAGGGCGGCAAACACCCCGTCGTCGAACGCGCGCTGGAACGATCCGGCGAGGGTCGCTTCACGCCCAATGGCTGCCATCTGAACGGCGCGGGTGGGGATCATCCGCGCCTGGTGCTGGTCACCGGACCGAACATGGCGGGCAAGTCAACGTTCCTGCGCCAGAACGCGCTGATGGCGATTTTGGCTCAGGCGGGTCTGTATGTGCCCGCAAAATCCGCCCGCATCGGGTTGGTGGATCGGCTGTTCTCCCGCGTCGGGGCCGCCGATGATCTGTCCCGCGGACGCTCGACCTTCATGGCGGAGATGATCGAGACCGCTGCCATCCTCAACCAGGCCGGGCCGCGCGCTTTGGTGATCCTGGATGAAATCGGGCGCGGCACCGCGACCTTTGACGGCCTGTCCATCGCCTGGGCGGCGGTCGAACACCTGCATGAGATCAATCAGAGCCGGGCGCTGTTCGCCACCCACTACCACGAGCTGACCCGTCTGGCCGACGAGCTGGACGCGGCGGGCAATTGCTCGCTCAAGGCCAAGGAATGGAAAGGCGATCTGATCTTCCTGCACGAGGTCCAGCAGGGCCCTGCGGATCGCTCCTACGGGGTGGAAGTCGCCAAGCGCGCCGGCCTGCCCAAAGCAGCTGTGAAGCGCGCGACGGAGATTCTCAAAAGGCTGGAAAGCGATGACGCGCCCGCGGCGGCATTGGCGGATCTGCCGCTCTTCTCAAGCCTCGCCCCGGAACCGGAATTCCGGCCCAGCGCCAGCGATGAGCGCCTGAAAGACATCGATCCTGACAGTCTGACGCCGCGCGAAGCGCTGGACGTGCTGTATGCGCTTAAAGCCTTGAGCCAAAACTCTGGCTGACGCGCCGGTCGCCCTCGCGTAGAATCAACGCCATGAGACCCACAACCCTCCCCGCCAGTCTTGATGGGCTGCGCTTGCGCGCCGAGCTGTCCGCCGCCACCCGCGACGGCTGGGACAAGCCCGCCAATCGCCAGCTGGCGATGAGCCGACTCAAACGCTATCTCGAGAAAGGCCGGGCCCTGGCCCAGACGCGCCTCAATGGCGCGGAAGGCGGGCTGGAGGCGGCGCGCACCTGGTCGGGCGTGATGAACGCGGCCCTACGCGCTCTGTTTGATTCCATCACCTCTGATTACACCGACGATCCGCTGGACGGCCTCGCCCTGTGTGCGCTGGGCGGCTATGGCGCGGGCGAATTGGCGCCGCAATCTGACATCGACCTGGTATTTCTGACCTCGAGCACCCCGCCGGACTTCGCTCAGGCGATTATCGAGCAAACCCAGTATGCGATCTGGGATAGCGGCCTGCAAATCGGCGGCGGCGCGGTACGTACGCTGGATGAAGCCATCGCGCTCGCTCAAGACGATCTGTCAGAACGCACGGCTTTGCTCGATCTGCGATCGATCTCCGGCGATATCCGCCTGGTGCGCCAGATGCATACGCGCTTTGATGAAGACATACGCATCAAGAACGACGCCGAATTCGCCGCCGCCAAGCTGGCTGAACGCGATGAGCGCGTGGATCGACAGGGCGACAGCCGCTATGCGGTCGAGCCCAATATCAAGGACGGCAAGGGCGCGCTGCGCGACTTGCAGACCCTGCGCTGGCTCGCGCAAATCCTCTATGGCGACGATGCGCTGGAACGCTGGGTGGTGGCCGGCCTGTTCTCCATCGACGATGTGAAACGCTATCTCAGCGCGGCGGATTTCTTCTGGACCCTACGCTTTCACCTGCACACCCTGGCCGGCCGCAAGGATGACCGGCTTACCTTTGACCTGCAGCCTGAAATCGCCCGCCGCATGGGGTTCGAGGACACCGACGACCAGCTGGGCGTGGAAGCCTTCATGCGCAGCTATTTCCTCAAGGCGATCGATGTGGGGGCGCTGACCCGACTGGTCTGCGCCAAGCTGGAAGCCGAAGAGCTCAAAGACCCGCCCGGCGGGCGCTTCCTGCCCGCGGACGGCAGCGCGAACGAAACCGAGCTGGCTGAACGCGGCTTCACCTTGCATGCCGGGCGGCTCGATTTCGCGGATCCGCAAGCGCCAGAAACCGATCCGGTGATGATGCTGCGCCTGTTTGAAAAGGCCGCCGCGCGTCATCTGGATCTGCACCCTGACGCCGTCGCCGCCATCAGTCGCGGCCTGCGCCAGATTGATGACCGGTTTCGAACGGATCCGCGCGCCGCGCGCAGCTTTTTTGCTGTGCTGTTGGATGCTGACGATCCGCGCATCATCCTGCGCGCTATGACCGAGGCGGGGCTGCTGGGCGCGTATATCCCTGAGTTCGGCGACATTGTCGCTCGCACCCAGTTCAACATGTATCACCGCTTCACGGTGGACGAGCACACACTGAACGCGCTGGGGCTGTTACGGCTTCTCGAACAGGGCAAGCTCAACGCCGACCATCCGCTGGCCAGCAAGCTGGCGCCGGAAATCCTGCATCGCCGGGCGCTTCATCTGGCCGTGCTGCTGCACGACACCGGCAAGGGCAAGGGCGATCAATGCGTTGAGGGCGGCGAGAACGCCCGCCAGGTCTGTCCGCGTCTGGGGCTCGATGATCACGAGACCGATCTCGTCGCCTGGCTGATCGAGAACCATCTGGAAATGAGCGACGTCGCCCAGCGCCGCGATCTCTCCGATCCACGCACCGTGCTCGATTTCGCCGAGAAGGTCGGCACCATGGACCGGTTGAACCTTCTGACGATCCTGACAGTGGTGGATATTCGCGCGGTGGGCCCGGGCGTGTGGAATGGCTGGAAGGCCCAGCTGCTGCGCGATCTGTATCAGGCCACCGCCGCTGTGCTCAAGGGCGGAGACCGGCGCGACGAGGCCGAGGCTCGCGCCCGCCTCGCCGAGCGCGCCGCGCTGGCCCGCAATCATTTCCACGAAGCGCTGTCGCGCATCGATCCGGAGTTCACCCGCATCTGGACCGAAGTGCTCGATCATTCCTACTGGCTGGCCTTTGGCGAGGATGACCGTTTCCGTCACGCCGCCTTCGCCCGCGCCGCCTTTGAACGCGGCCAGGCGACCAGCGTCGGCGTACGCACCGACAAGCGCCGCTCGGCCACCGAAGTCATGGTGCTGACGCCAGACAGGCATGGTCTCTTTGCCGACATTGCCGGGGCCCTGTCGCGCGAAGGCGCCAATGTTGTCGGCGCGCAAGTGACCACCACCTCGGACGGACGCGCCTTTGACGTCTTCTACGTGCAGGAGCAGGGCGGCAAGCCGTTTGGCTGGTCAGACAGCTATATCCAGGACCGTTTGCGCGACAGCGTCCAGCACGCAGCCGAGCACGGTCTGTCCGGCGATGACGCCCGGCCCATGCTCAAACCCCTGCGACGCCGCGAAGCCGCCTTCACCGTGACGCCCTCGGTCAATCTTGATCTTGAGGCGTCCGATGACGCGCTAGTGATCGAGGCGACGGGACGCGACCGGCCGGGCCTTCTTCATGCGCTGGCCAAAACCCTGTCTGACATCGGATTGTCGCTGGAGGCGGCGCGCATTGACGGCTATGGAGAACGCGCCGTCGACACCTTCTACGTCACCGAAAAAGGCGGCAAACCCTCTGGCGACGCCCGGCTTGTGGGCATCAAGGTGCAATTGATGAACGTTCTCTCCGACGCTGAAGACGCCGTCGCCGTGCACCGCGCCAAACAGGGCCTGGTCGCCACTCCCGCCAGCGCAGGACGCTAGCGGATGCGGTTATTGCGCTCCTCTGCTGTTGTGGGTGGGTTCACACTGCTGAGCCGGTTTTTCGGCGTAGCGCGGGACATCCTTCTCGCTGCGCGTCTGGGCGCCGGCCCATTAACGGACGCCTTTTTCGTCGCCCTGACATTCCCGAACCTCTTTCGCAGGATCTTCGCCGAAGGCGCGTTCAACTCCGCCTTCATCCCGCTCTACGCCCGACGGCTAGAGGGCGAGGGCGCCGAGGAAGCGGACCGGTTCGCCAGTGAAGTCTTGTCAGTCCTGACGCTATCAGTGCTGGGCATCGTCATCATCGCGCAAATCCTAATGCCCTGGCTGATGTACCTTCTGGGGCCGGGTTTCATCAGTGATCCAGGTCTGTTCGGTTTTGCCGTGCTGATGACCCAGATCACCATGCCGTACCTGTTGTGCATGTCGATGGCGGCGATGATTTCCGGCGCTTTGAACACCCATGCCCGGTTCGCCACTGCGGCGGCGGCGCCCATCCTTCTCAACGTCGTTCTGATCTCGATCCTTCTGGCCGCGCCAGGCGAGCGTAATGATCTGGCGCTATATCTAGCCGCAGGCGTCACAGTGTCAGGCGTGTTACAGACCGCATGGCTCTATTGGGCCGCACGGCGAGCAGGGATCAGGCTGGCGTTTAAGGCGCCGCGCCTGACTTCGGGGGTCAAACGCCTGATTGTGCTGGGCGTCCCAGGCGCAGCGGCGGCGGGGGTAACCCATATCAACCAGCTGGTGTCGGGCTCCATTGCGACGCTTCAGGAAGGCGCGCGGTCCTGGATCTATTATGCTGAGCGCTTGTATCAGTTGCCATTGGGCGTAATCGGCATCGCGATGGGCGTTGCACTATTGCCCGCCCTGTCCAAACGCTTGCGGGCGGGCGACGATAGCGGCGCCATGGGCGGTCAGAATCGAGCGATCGAAATTTCCATGGCGCTGACCCTGCCCGCCGCAGCCGCTCTTATGGTGATCCCGGACGCCGTGGTGGCAGGCCTTTTCCAGCGCGGGGCGTTTGAAGCCTCCGACACAGATCGCACAGCGCTGGCGCTTGCGATCTATGCTGCAGGACTGCCAGCCTTTGTGCTGATCAAGGTCTTTTCACCGGGCTTTTTCGCGCGCGAAGACACATTGACGCCGATGAAGTTCGCCGCCGCCTCGATGGCCCTGAACATGATCGCCGGCATCGCCTTGTTTTTTGGACCTCTGGGATATGCGGGTCTGGCCCTCGCCACCACTCTGGCGGGCTGGCTGAACGCTGGGCTTTTGGGCGTCACGCTGATCCGGCGGCGGCAATTCACACCAGACACCCGGCTCATGCACCGCCTGCCCCGCATCCTGTTCGCCTGCCTGTTGATGATGGGGGCGCTGTGGGCGCTCGTTGCATTCGGGGAGGCGCCAATTCTCGCCGCGATGCAAACCCTGCTTCCTACAACGCTGATCGCCTTGGTCTGGATGGGACTCCTGGTTCTCTGCGGTCTTGCGGTGTTTGGCGTCAGCACCTTGGCGCTGGGCGGGTTGAGACCTCAGGAATTGTTAGGCGCGCTTAAACGGGACCCGGCTCCCTCCATCAAGGATCAGGCCGAAGACGGCGCCGACGCTTGAGGCCCGGCCCCTCGCCCTTTAAGACACAGCCTCCCTTATTCTCCATTCTTTAGCGGAAACTCCCATGACTGACGCGACGCCCGTCTATTCCGGCCCCGAACGCATTCTGTCCGGCATGCAGCCCACTGGCCGCCTGCATCTGGGCAATTATCTGGGCGCGCTGAAGAACTGGGTGCCCATGCAGGACAGCGGCAAGGAATGCTTTTTCTGCGCCGTGGACATGCACGCCATGACGATCGAGTACGATCCCGCCGTACTGCCCGACCGGGTGCGCGGCGTGGCGGCCGCCTATATCGCCGCAGGCGTCGACCCCAAGCGCAGCGCGATTTTCGCGCAGTCCGCCGTGCCTCAGCACGCCGAGCTCAACTGGGTCCTGCAATGCGTGGCCCGCATGGGCTGGATGGAACGCATGACCCAGTTCAAGGACAAGGCAGGCTCCGGCAAGGACGCCGAACGCGCCAGCGTCGGCCTGTTCACCTATCCCGTAATGATGGCGGCGGACATTCTGGTCTACAAGACAACCCATGTCCCTGTCGGCGAAGACCAGAAACAGCATCTGGAGCTGTCGCGCGACATCGCAGCCCGCTTCAACCGCGACTTTGGCGGCGGCCAGATCATCCTGCCTCTGCCAGAACCGGTCATCATGCCGACGGGCGCCCGGATCATGTCGCTCAAGGACGGCACGAAGAAAATGTCCAAGTCCGATCCCAGCGATAACGCCCGGATCAACCTGCATGACGATGCGGACACGATCGCGCGCAAGATCAAGAAGGCCAAGACTGATCCCGAGCCCCTGCCTGAAACCGCAGAGGGCCTTGATGATCGCCCGGAAGCGAAGAACCTTGTGGGGCTTTACGCCGCGCTGACCGGCAAATCGGTAGCGGACGTTCTGGCAGAGTTCGGCGGCGAAGGCTTCGGGACTTTCAAACCCAAGCTCGCCGAGGCGGCGGTGGAGTATATCTCCCCCGTCAGCGAGGAATATGCGCGCCTGCTTGATGACAAAGCCGAAATCGACGCGGTGCTGAAAGACGGCGCCGAGCGCGCTCGCGCCGCGGCCCAGCCGGTCATGGCGGAAGTGAAGAAACTGATCGGCTATTGGGGCGCGTAAACGCCGCAGGCTGCGCGCTTGCGCGAATGCGCGCCACGCGCCAAATCTGAATACGACCGGTTTCGGGCGGCGCCATTGGCGTCGCCCGTCTCATATGGAGAGATGACATGCTCAAACGCGCCCTCTACGCCCTCGCCCCCTTAAGCGTTCTCAGCCTCGCCGCCTGCTCGCCGGCGGAAGACGCCCCCGCCAGTGCTGAGCCCGCCGACTACGCCGTGATCGAAGGCTGGGTGCGCGCGCCTCTGGGCGGACGAGACGTCACCGCAGGCTTCGTCACCCTCACCGCTGGCGCGCCGGGCGGTCAGCTGGTGAGCGCGACGACCGAGGAAGCGGACGCCATCGAGCTGCACACCATGGCCATGGATGGCGCAGTGATGCGCATGCGCCATGTGGACGCCATCGACATCCCGGCGGGCGGCGCAGCGAGCCTTGCGCCCGGCGGCGACCATCTTATGATATTCGGCGTGAACCCGGCTGAGCTCGAGGATGGCGAGATGACCCTGACGCTGGAATTCGCCGACGGCGAAACCCTCGCCGTCACCCTCCCCGTCCGCGACACCGCCCCCGAGCTTGATCCCGACATGGGCGCGATGAGCCATGAGGGTCATGAAATGGCCGATGACGGTGAAACCGAGGCGTCAGAGGGTGACGGTCAGTAGCGACGATATCATGCGCTGAATGCAAAAAGCCCCGGCCATCGGCCGGGGCTTTTTCGTGTCGTCAGAGCGCTTGAGGCTTAATCGTCGTCCATTTTCAGCGCAGCGATAAAGGCTTCCTGCGGGATTTCGACATTGCCGTACTGGCGCATCTTCTTCTTGCCGGCCTTTTGCTTGTCCAGAAGCTTGCGTTTCCGGGTGGCGTCGCCGCCATAGCATTTGGCGGTCACGTCCTTGCGCATGGCCGACAGGGTTTCGCGCGCGATCACGCGGCCGCCGATGGCGGCCTGGATCGGGATCTTGAACATGTGCCGCGGGATCAGCTCCTTGAGCTTCTCGCACATGGCGCGGCCGCGCATGTCGGCGCGCGAGCGGTGCACGATCATCGACAGGGCGTCCACCGGCTCTTCATTCACGAGGATCGACATTTTCACGAGGTCTTCCTCGCGATGCTCGATGAACTGGTAGTCAAAGCTGGCGTATCCCTTGGAGACCGATTTCAGCCGGTCATAGAAGTCAAACACCACCTCGTTGAGCGGCAGCTCATAGACCAGCATGGCGCGCGAACCAGCATAGGTCAGCTCCAGCTGGATGCCGCGCCGGTCCTGACACAGCTTGAGCACGCCGCCGAGATATTCGTCCGGCACCAGGATCGTCGCCTTGATCCAGGGCTCAGAAATGCTGTCGATCTTCACCGGATCGGGCATGTCGGCGGGATTGTGCATATCCAGCTCGGACCCGTCGGTCATCTTGATCTTGTAGACCACCGACGGCGCGGTGGTGATGAGATCCACATTGTATTCGCGCTCGAGCCGCTCGCGAATGACCTCAAGGTGAAGAAGCCCCAGGAAGCCGCAGCGGAAGCCAAAGCCCAGCGCGGCGGAGGTCTCCATCTCATAGCTGAAGGACGCGTCGTTGAGCGCCAGCCTCTCAACAGCGTCGCGCAGGTCTTCAAAATCGGCCGCATCCACCGGGAACAGGCCGCAGAACACCACCGGCACCGCCGGCTCAAAGCCCGGCAGCATGGAATCCGTGGGACGTTTTTCCTCCGTGATGGTGTCGCCGACGCGCGCATCGCGCACCTGCTTGATCGAGGCGTTCAGGAAGCCGATCTCGCCCGGGCCGAGCGTATCGCGGTTTTCCTTGGCGGGGGTGAACACGCCCACCCCGTCCACGCCATAGCTGGCCTCAGCGCCCATCAGGCGCACGCGCATGCCCTTTTTCAGCGTGCCTTCGATGATCCGCACCAGACAGATGACGCCCAGATAGGGGTCATACCAGCTGTCCACCAGCAGCGCCTTCAGGGGCGCGGTCGGATCGCCGGCCTTTGGCGCGGGCAGGCGGGTGACGATGGCTTCCAGCACATCCTCGATCCCAAGGCCGGTCTTCGCGGAAATCTCGATGGCGTCGGACGCGTCAATGCCGATCACATCCTCGATCTGGGCTTTCACCCGCTCAGGCTCGGCGGCGGGAAGGTCGATCTTGTTGAGGACCGGCACGATCTCGAGATCGACATCGATGGCGGCGTAGACGTTCGCCAACGTCTGGGCCTCAACGCCCTGGGCGGCGTCCACCACCAGAAGCGCGCCCTCGCAGGCGTACAGCGAGCGGCTGACTTCATAGGCGAAGTCCACGTGGCCGGGCGTGTCGATCAGGTTCAGCGCGTAGGTCTGGCCATCCTTGGCGGTATAGCTCAGACGCACGGTCTGCGCCTTGATGGTGATGCCGCGTTCGCGCTCGAGCTCCATATTGTCGAGCACCTGTTCCTTCATCTCGCGGTTGGTCAAACCGCCAGTGTGCTGGATCAGGCGATCGGCCAGGGTGGATTTACCGTGGTCGATGTGCGCAACGATGGAGAAATTTCGGATCAGGGACGGATCTGTGCTCATGCCGCGGGAGTTAGCACTGGCAAGCCTCTGCGCCAAGCTTATTGGCAGTGAAGCCCGCCTTTGGGGCGGGTGTTTACGCAGTGTTTACCCTTTCGCCTCACCGAGGCCCTAATTGACGTTCAGCGTCCGGCGCATCAAACCGGTCAGACAAGGCAGGCGCACCATGATCACACGATCCATCCTTTCCATGATCACGACCACCGCCCTGACGCTGGCGCTCGGCGCCTGTGCGAGCACGGGCGGTGCGCAACCCGCCACCCGTGCGGACGACCCTGATTACGGTCAGCCGAGCGAGTACCAGTCCAATATCGACACCTATTCGCGTGAAGAGCTGGTGGAAGTCACGGCCGACTTCTTTGGCGTCACAGCCGAAGCCGCCGCCTCCGCACTGGAACGCGTCTTCTCGGATCTGGGACGTCCCGTCGGCTATATCGCCGGCGAGGAGGTCTCCGGCGCGGCGGGCATCGGACTGCGCTATGGCGAGGGCTATCTGAGCCTGAAAGGCAGCCCCGACCAGCAAAAGGTCTACTGGCAGGGCCCCAGCATCGGGTTCGACGCCGGGGGCAACGCCAGCCGGGTCTTCACTCTGGTCTATCGCCTCAACGACACCGACCGGCTCTATCAGCGCTTTCCCGGCGTGGAAGGCTCGGCCTATTTCGTGGCGGGTCTGGGCGTGAATTATCAACGCGCCGACGGCATCACCCTGGCGCCGATCCGGTCCGGCGTCGGCCTGCGCGCGGGGGCCAATGTGGGCTATCTGGCCTATTCGCGTCAGCGCAACTGGATCCCGTTCTAAGGGTAAATGCGGATTAACCAATCCTCGCATCCGTCATGAATTGCGGCTAGACTCCCCACGAGCCTCAGCTTTCAGAACCGGGGTTCAGAGGGGGGCCTCGAACATGGACGGATTGATGACTGTCACAGGGTTTGCCGCCGGGCTGGCGGCGGGATTGTTTCTGGCGCTGTTGGTGTTTGGCTTGCGCCGCTACGCCTCCCGGCTGGGCGCAGGGCTCTTGCGCGGCCTCTCCTTTCCTTTCCGTCTGTTGCTGCGGCTCGTGGGACTCGGCCGAAAGGCGAGCCCGAACACCGCCAGTGAAATGGGGCCCGGCGCCTGGGCGGCGGCGGTATCAGGCCACAAGACCCTGCTGGAAGGCGCGCTGGGCGAGGATTTCGACCATGAAGAGAGCTTCATTTCGCGTCAGGGCCTGATCTTCAAATGGATGATGGTGCGCGTGGGCTTCATGCGCATGCCCGAAGAGATGACCGACGCGCTGGCGAAAGACTATGCCGAGCTCGCCGACCGCTTCCTGGGCGCTCCGGTGCCGATCGCGTCGGATCCGCGCGCCCTGTTCGAAGACGTGGAAGGCGCGGTGATCGCAGGCCAGTTCGCCGATAGCGAACATGGCCTTCTCTATATGCTAAATGAGACCCGCAAGCTGATGAACGCCAATGTACGGCGTTTGTCGATCTGGCTGTCCTCCATCCTGACCCTGGTATTGGTCGCGAACATTGTGCTGAACGCTGTGGGCGTAGTGGATGCGTTCGGCCCGCTGCATGGCGATCTGTTCGGAGAGAACACCGCCGGCGCGCTCAATTCGCTGATGTTCGGGGCGGGGTCCTGCGTGCTGGCGGCGCTGGTGATGTGGGCGCTCTATTACACCGAATACTCCCCCTATCAGCGCAACACAGCGCGCGAAATGGCGAATTTCCTGACCCGATATTGCGCGCGATTGAACGATCATTACCGCACCGCCATCGGTCGGGCGAAGTCCGTCACCGTCGGCGAAGAGCGCGATTCCAAACAGCTCTCCGCCGAGGCGCGCCTGTGGACGCTGAATATCAACTGGATCGCCCTGCGCGTGTTCTTCATCGAGAGCTATGTGCGCAATGTGGTGTTCCAGATCACGAGAAACTCGAGCTATTACCTGCTCTTCGTGCCGGCGGCCTTCATCCTGGCGGTGACGGCGCTGTTCGGACTCGCCGCGGCGCTCGACCTGTTCAACCCCTTCGCCACCATTGTCGCGCTGGGCTGGGTCTTTCCGGTGCTCTTCATCCTGATCGCCATGCTCTACGCCTTCTTCCTCAGCAACTCGATGAAGGCGCTCGAAGAGATCGATCAGGGCGAGTGGATCAGCTTTCACACCCTCAAGCTCAACCAGGTGCTGGGCGAGGTCGTCGGCAAATACGCCGAGGATGTGGGCTATTGGAAGAACCGCGTCGGCGGGGGTCTTTAGTGTCTCCGGCCCAGGACCATGAAGCCCGCTAGGCTTCAAGCCCCGCCAGGGCCCGCGCGAACTCTTTCGCCTTGAAGGCCTGCAAATCCGCCTCGCCTTCGCCCACGCCGATAAAGTGAATGGGCAATTTGAAGCGTTCGGCGACCTGCACCAAAGCGCCGCCTTTGGCGGTGCCGTCAAGCTTGGTCATGATGACGCCGGTGACGTGGGAGGCTTCCATGAAGGCCTCGGCCTGAGAGATGGCGTTCGAGCCCACGGTGCCGTCGAGCACCAGCAGCACATGATGCGGGGCGGTTTCGTCCATCTTCTTGATGACCCGGACGATCTTGCGCAGCTCGTCCATCAGCTCGGCCTTGTTCTGAAGACGGCCTGCCGTGTCGATCAGCACCGCGTCCGCCTGATCGGTCCGGCCTTGCTGGATGGCGTCATAGGCGAGGCCGGCCGCATCCGCGCCCAGATCGCGCGACATGAAGGTCGCGCCAGCGCGGTCTGACCAGACCTGAAGCTGTTCGACCGCCGCGGCGCGGAACGTGTCGCCCGCCGCCGTGATCACACCCGCGCCTTCACGCGTCATCTTCACCGCGATCTTGCCAAGCGTCGTGGTCTTGCCTGAGCCGTTGACGCCGACGAACAGCACCACGCGCGGGGCGTCTCCGGTCATGTCGAGCGGCTGCTCATAGGGTTGAAGCGTTTCAGCGACCACGTCTGCGAGCGCTTCGCGGATCTCGATGTCAGAGACATCCTTGTCAAACCGGTCCTTCGCCAGGCGATCAATCACCTTGGCCGCCGTCGCTGCGCCAATATCGGCTGCGATCAGCAATTCTTCCAGCTCATCCAGCGCCGCCTGATCGAGCTTGCGCTGGGTGAACATCGCGCTGAGACCATCGCTGAGACGCGAAGAGGATTTTTTCAGGCCCGCCGCGAGCCGTGCGAAAAAGCCCTTCTTCTCCTCTTCCGGCGCCGGCTGAGGCTCAGGTGCTGGCGGCGCTTCTTCCGTCACCGGGTCAACAGTCTCAGGCTGCGCCAGTGTTTCCGCCAGATCCTCGATCCCGCTCGCCTGGGCTGGGGTTTCAGCGATGTCTTCCGGGCTCGGGGCATTGTCATCAATGACGGCCTCGGCGCGCGCTTCCAACACATCATCTGCATCCGCGGAAGCGGGCGCCGGCTCGGCGGGACGCGCTTCATCCAGGGCTTCTGGCGCCGCGTCGACCGCCGCAATGACCGGGGCTTCAGCAGGCGCTTCGGGTTCAGCCGCAGGCTCTGGCGCATCAAGCGCCGGAACCTCGGACGGGGCCTCGTCCTTTTGTTTTTTCTTGCCGAAACCGAATTTGAACCAGCTCACAGGGCAGCCTCCAGCGGGGTTGCGGTCAGGGCTTTCTCGTCATGGCCCGTAATCATCGCGCGGACGAGCGCTCCGGGCCGTGCCGAGGACTCCATACGCACGGGCGTGAAGTCATCGGCGCGGGCGAAGCCGGGCTTTTCCACCAGCACCGTCATCTCCTGCCCAACGCGCGAGGCGAGATGGCGTTGCAGCGCCTCGTGTGATTTCGCGCGCAGGCGAGCGGCGCGCTCTTTAACAACCTCGCGGTCCACCTGCGGCATGCGCGCGGCGGGCGTGCCGGGACGAGGCGAGTAGGGGAAGACATGGACAAAGGCGAGATCGCACTCATCCACCAGCCGAAGCGAGTTTTCAAACATCTCCTCGGTCTCGGTGGGGAAGCCCGCGATGAGATCCGCGCCAAACGCAATGTCCGGGCGCACGGCGCGCAGGCGCTTTGCGAGGGCGATCGCGTCATCGCGGGAATGGCGGCGCTTCATGCGTTTGAGGATCATGTCATCGCCCGCTTGAAGCGAGAGGTGCATATAGGGGCAGAGCCGGTCTTCCTCGGCGATGGCGCGGAACAGGTCTTCGTCGATCTCGATGGCATCGATCGAGGACAGGCGCAGGCGCTGCAAGTCAGGGACCTGCTTGAGGATGGCGCGCACCAGACGGCCCAGCTTGGGCGTCCCCGGCAAGTCTTGGCCCCAGCTCGTCATATCGACGCCGGTCAGAACCACTTCGGAATGACCTGTTTCCACCAGGCGTTTGACCTGTTCGACCACCTCGCCCGCCGGGGCGGAGCGGGCATTGCCGCGGCCATAGGGAATGATGCAGAAAGTGCAGCGGTGATCGCAGCCTGTCTGCACCTGCACATAGGCGCGGGCGCGACCGTCAAGGCCATCCACAAGATGATTGGCGATCTCGCTGACCGCCATGATGTCATCGACCTTCACCTTGTCGCCGCCTGCAATGACGGTGGATTTGAAGGTTTCCGGACGCAGCTTTTCAGCATTGCCAAGCACCTGATCCACCTCAGCCATTTTAGCGAACTGCTCGGGGTCGATCTGGGCGGCGCAGCCGGTGACGATCATCTTCGCGTCGGGCCGCTCGCGCTTCATCCGGCGAATGGTCTGGCGCGCCTGACGCACGGCTTCGTTAGTCACCGCGCAGGTATTGATGATCACAGCGTCAGACAGGCCGCCCGCACGCGCATGATCGCGCATCACCTCTGACTCCCAGGCGTTCAGCCGGCAGCCAAAAGTGACGATCTCCACATCGCGCCCCTCTGAGGCCTCATGGGACGGGGCAGGGTTTTCCACAGGTGTGCTCATTGGCGCGCAAAGTGGGGTTGAGACGGGTTTGGGTCAAGCGGGGAAGGGAGTCTGCAAGGCGGCTATGCGTCAAACGCCGCGCAAATCCAGCTCACGCTCCAGCACAACCGGGCCGGACAGGTGCACATGGCCCTCGCTGTCCCAGCGCACAGGCAGCTTGCCGCCATCGGCCTCGATCACCGCTTCACGATCCACCAAGCCCTGACGATGAAGCGCGACCAACGCCGCGCCAGCGCCCGTCCCGCAGGCGAGCGTCAGGCCCGCGCCGCGTTCGAACACTTTCAGGCGGACATCATCACGGTCGCGCACCTGAGCGAAACCCGTATTCACCCGCTCCGGAAACAGCGGATCATGCTCGATCGTCGGCCCGATCTCGGTGATGGGCAGGCTCTCGAGATCGTCCACCGGGAACACCACATGGGGATTGCCCATGGAAACCGCCCCCGGACCCTCCAACCGTCCGCCGCCGGGCAGATTGACGCCGAAATCGAGCCGCACCGTATCCATGGGCAGCGAGAGCGGGATCTGACGCCAGTCAAGCCGGGCCGAGCCCAGATCGACCTCGGCCGCGCCCGATAGCAAACGCTGCGCCCGCATGGGTCCGCCCGCTGAGGTGAAACTTAGATGAGGCTTCGCGCCATCTTCAAACAATAACCAGGCCGCCGCCCGCGTGCCGTTGCCGCAGGCGCCCACCTCGCCGCCATCGCTGTTCCAGACCCTGAGGTCGGCGTCAGCCTCTGATGACGGATCGAGGACAATCAACTGGTCAAAGGCATGCACGCCCAGCATCGCGGCGATATCTTTGGCGCTAAAAGCGGACGCGCCGGTTTCGTCGCGGCGATCCAGCACGATAAAGGCGTTTCCCGCCCCGTTCATGGCATAAGCTCTCATATCGGCAGCGATACGCTCATGAGGCTCAGGCCGCAAGATAAACGGCCTGTAATACAGTATCACTTTGACCCGAAGGCCAACGCCCTGTTGAATGCGCGCAGTCGCTCAACAAGGGGAGAGCATGATGCGCCGCTGGGGTTATCACCTGTCCGCCGCCGCCGCCGTTCTGGCGCTCGCGGCCTGTTCGCCGTCCGAAGAAACCAACATGACTGATACTGAGGAGTCCGGCGTGACAGACACCGCCGATCTGCCCGGCGCGCAGCTGAACGCCGCCATCCAGGCGGAAACCGAAAGCCTTGAATGGCTCGAAGACGTTGAAGGCGAACGCGCCCTCGCCTTCGCAACCGAGATGAACGAGCAATCGCTCGACCGCCTCACCTCTGATCCGCGCTATGACACGCTCTACAATCAGGCGCTTGAAGTGCTGCAATCCACCGACCGCATTCCCTATGTGGGCGTGCGTAATGGCGAGCTGTGGAATTTCTGGCAGGACGCCGACCACGTCAAAGGCCTGTGGCGCAAGACCAGCGTCGAGAGCTACGCCACAGATAATCCTGAATGGGATGTGGTGCTCGATCTCGACGCGCTGGGCGAAGCCGAAGGCCATAACTGGGTCTGGCGCGGCGCCGATTGCCTGGCGCCCGATTACACGCGCTGCATGATCACCCTGTCAGATGGCGGGTCAGACGCCGCGGTTCGCCGTGAATTCAACATGGAGACCCGCGAGTTCATCGAAGACGGCTTCGTCATTGATGAAACCAAGGGCTCGACCGCCTGGATTGACGCAGACACGCTTCTGATCGCCACGGCGCTCGATCCGGCTGAAGCCACGCAATCAGGCTATCCCTTCGTGGTGAAGCGCTGGAGCCGCGGCACGCCGATCGAAGAGGCGCAAGTGGTCATCTCCGGCGCCGAGGACAATGTGGGCGTCTGGCCCGCCCGTTTCGAACAGGCGGACGGCACGGCCTACATGATGGCCATCCAGGCCGCGAGCTTCTTTGAAAGCATCTATTATTACCTGCCTGACGGCGCAACTGGCGAGCCGGTGCAAATGCCGCTGCCGCGCAAATCGAGCCCGCAAACCCTGTTTGACGGTCAGCTGGTCTTCTCCATCGAAGAAGACTGGACACCGGTTGAGGGCGGCGAGACCTACCCCACCGGCTCGATCCTCAGCTTTGACATGGGCGAATTTGTCGAGACCGGCGAGCTTCCGGCGGTCGAGGTGGTGTTCACCCCCAATGAGCGTCAGTCCATTGATGGCGTCGCTACCACGGCGAACCATCTGTTGATGGTGATCAATGACAATGTGGTGGGCGGTCTGGAAGCCTTCACACGCTCTGACAGCGGCTGGACCAGCGAAAGCGTCGAGACGCCGGAGAACGCCTCGATCTCCATCGTCACCGCCGATGATCATTCCGGTCTGGCCTATGTGAATGTGGAAGGCTTCCTGGAGCCTGAAGCGCTTTACCGCCTGTCCGCCGATCTGCAACTGGACCCGGCCAAAGCGGCGCCGTCCTGGTTTGACGCCGAAGGCCTTGTGGTCGAACAGCGTCAGGCGGAGAGCACGGACGGCACGATGATCCCGTACTTCATCGTTCGCGCGGAAGACGCCGAAGGCCCGCAGCCCACGCTGCTCTACGCTTATGGCGGCTTCCAGGTCAGCCTGACCCCGTCCTATTCGGGCACCCGTGGCCGGATGTGGCTCGAGAACGGCGGCACTTATGTGCTGGCGAACATCCGCGGCGGCGGCGAATTCGGCCCGGCCTGGCACCAGGCCGGTCTGCGCACCAACCGTCAGCGCATCTATGATGACTTGATCGCGGTCGCCGAAGACCTGATTGATGACGGCGTGACCACGTCTGATCATCTCGCGGTTCAGGGCGGCTCCAATGGCGGGCTGCTGACCGGCGTGATGTACACCCAGCGTCCCGATCTGTGGGGCGCGGTGATCAGCCAGGTGCCGCTTCTGGACATGCTGCGCTTCCACACGCTGCTGGCCGGCGCCAGCTGGCAGGACGAGTACGGCTTCCCCGATGAGAACGCCGAAGAGCGCGCCTTCCTGCGCTCGATCTCGCCCTTCCACAATGTGGAGACCGGCGTCGACTATCCGCCCATGTTCCTTCTGACCTCCACCAAGGATGACCGGGTGCATCCCGGTCATGCTCGTAAACTGGCCTATCTTCTCAATGAGATGGATCAGGATGTCCTCTATTATGAGAACATGGAGGGCGGTCACTCCGCCGCCGCCAACCTTCAGGAAAGCGCGCGCCGACTGGCCCTCGAATACACCTTCCTGATGGAAGAGCTGATGGATGAAGACGCCGAGAGCGAAGGCTAGACCGCGCCTTTGCATCGCCGATCAGAAAAGCCCTGAAGCATCTGCTTCAGGGCTTTTTTGGGCCCAGCCATTAAGATTTCAGAAAGCACCATCCCCTGTCAGGGGAACCTTTGAAACGCAAAAACTGTATGCTGCTCAGTGAACTCAGCTGTGCAGAGGTGCGCCATGGTCGCTGACATTGCAGGCGGTGCGGGATATCTCGCTGATTTATATCGAACCCCGCCCCGTGAATCCGAGCCCGCCCTGATCAACACGACCAGCGCACGCGATGCGGCTGCAGTCCCGCCCGTGGAGCGATCCGCATCCGATCAGAACCGCGCTGGCGACGACCGTCAGACTCGTTCCGCCGCCGCCGAGGGCTTCGGCCAGGCGGTGGGTGACCGACTGGACGCCTCCACCAACGCCGCGCTGCTGCAAGCCCAGGAAGCGCGCGTGCAGACCCGATCGGAACCGGATCAGCCTGATACGGCCTCCCCGCGCCAGACGACGACCGAGGTTTCGGTTGAAAGCCGTGAAGTGACGGCGCAAGCCGCCCCTGAGCGCAGCCCGCAGACAGACTCCCTCGCCGCGACACTGACCTCAGCCCGAGAAGCGGAAACCGCTGAGCGCCAGGCGCGTGCCGCAGAAGCCCGGAACGCCGATGAAGCCCGCGACACACGCCGTGTAGAGACGCAAACCGTTGAAACTCGGACCGTGACCGAAGACACGCGACCGCAGGACACTCAGGCGCAAGCCGCCAGACCCGTCGAGGCTGAGCCGCGCCCATCCCGTACCGATATAGCGCCCGCTCAGAACGACGCGACCCAGGCTGGCTTGAACCCGGCGGCGCGGGCGTCAGACGCGATCAATCCCACGACAGCAGCGCTGGAGCAGTCGAGCGCCGTGAACCGCGCTGATCCGCGTAACGCCGCCGCTGAGACAGCGGGTGATTCCGCTGAGGCCGATACGGACGGCAGCGCATCAGGACTGGGTTCAGCTCGCCCTGACAGCGATACGGTCAATGACGCCGAAGCGGAAGTGACGACTCCCAACACCCAGTTTGAAACCCGTTTCGCGCGCGCCGACAGCGGGCTCTCCACGCGCGATGACGGCATCAGCCGCAGTGACCCCAACCCCACAACCGCCGACCGGCTGAATGACGTCGCGCCCGATCCCCAGCGCGCCCGGCCGGTCAACCAGCCCCTCGATAACAATCTGGACGGCGCAGTAACCCCGCAGGAGATCGCCAGAGGCGGCCTCAATCTGACGGTCTAACGCTTTGATCTATGGGCAGGGCGGCAAGAACGCCCCGGAGACCTCAAGCCTCCGGGGCGTTTGTCTTGTCTTCAACCACGCAAGCTCGCGCCGGCCTTTTGGGCGTTGGCGATGATCTTGGCGCTGATCGCCTCGATCTCTTTATCGGTCAGGGTCTTGTCGCTCGGCTGGATGGTCACTTCCAGCGCCAGCGAAACCTGGCCTTCAGGCACCCCTTGGCCGGAATACACGTCAAACAGCGCCACATCGGTGATCAGCTGCTTCTCGGCGCCCTTCACGGCCTTGATCAGCTCCGCGGCTGGCGCCGACGCCTCCATCAGGAAAGCGAAGTCACGCTTCACGGCCATCAGGTCTGAAAGTTCCAGCGCCGGGCGCGCCTTCAGAGCTTTTTTCTTGGCGGACGGGATGGCGTTGAGGAACACCTCAAACGCCAGCACCCGGCCATCCACATCCAGCGCCTTGAGCGTTTTGGGGTGAATTTCACCAAACTCCGCCAGCACTTTCGGCCCCAGACGCAGCACGCCAGAGCGGCCGGGGTGCCAGTGGTCGCGCGCATCCGCGGTCACCTGCAGCTTCTCGACCGGGGCGCCGGCTGCTTCGAGCGCCGCCAGGGCGTCCGCCTTGATGTCAAAGACATCAGGCGCACCCTCACCGCGCCAGTCGCGCGCAGCGACCACGCGGCGCACGCCAGACACCACGGTGTCCTGACCGGTCGGGCTGTCATTGAGATAGATCGGGCCGGCTTCAAAATAGCGTGCGTCGTCAAAGCCGCGATCCGCGCTTTTCTGAACGCTGGTCAGAAGATGGATGAGCGCTGAGGGGCGCATGACATCCAGTTCCGAGCTGATCGGATTTTCCAGAACAAGCCCGTCTCCCACGCCTCCGAACAGATCAGCTTGATCAGTGCGGCAGAAGGACCAGGTGATCGCTTCGCGATAGCCGCGGTTCGCCGCCGCCCGGCGCGCCGCGCGCACGCGGTTTTGTAGCTCGGTGGCCGGCGCCTCGAACCGCTCGCCCTCAGGGCGACGGAAGGAGACGACCGGCAGATTGTCATAGCCGGCGATGCGCGCCACATCCTCGATCAGGTCGGCCTGATGCGAACAATCCCGACGCCAGCTCGGCACGCTGACCGTCCAGCGCTCGCCGCGGGTCACGCCAAAGCCCAAGGACACCAGGATCGCTTCGATGCTGTCTTCAGAGAGCTCAAGGCCCAGCAGACGCTTGATGCGGGAGGGATCAAACGCGATGTCGTCCGGGCGCGCGGGAGCCTCGCCCGCGACAGTGACCTCAGAGGCGTCGCCGCCGCCATATTCAAGGATCAGCGCTGTAGCCAGCTCAATGCCGTCCACAGGGCTTTCAGGGTCCACGCCGCGCTCGAACCGGTATTTGGCGTCAGATTCAATCCCCAGCGCGCGCGCGGACTTGCGGATGATCGCCGGGTCAAACCAGGCGCTCTCGATGAAGACGTCGGTCGTCTCCGCCGAGCAGCCCGAATACTGGCCGCCCATAATGCCGCCCAGACCCAGCGCCCGCGCGTCATCGGCGATCACGCAATCGATCTCAGAGGGGGTGTAGGTCTTCTCATCCAGCGCCACATGCTGGTCCGCCTCGCCCCGGCCCTTACGGGCGTAGAGCACCGGGCCAATCTTTGCGAGATCATAGACATGCAGCGGCCGCGCATAATCAAACGAAACATAATTCGTCACATCGACCAGCAGGTTCTTCGGCGTGATGCCAATGGCGCTGAGGCGTTTTTGCATCCACTCGGGCGACGGACCGTTTTTCACGCCCTTGATCACCCGGCCCGCAAAAATCGGGCAGGCTTCAGGCCAGTCGAGCTTCACTGTGACCGGACAGGGATAATTGCCCGGAATTTTCTTGACCGAACCCGTCTTCAGCGTGCCGGCGCCCGCCGCGGCCAGATCACGCGCAATGCCGTATACGCCCAGCCAGTCGGGGCGGTTGGGGGTGACTTCAAAATCGATGACCGGATCATTGACGCCCAGCGCCTCGGCGGCGGGGGTGCCGACGGGCCAATCACCCTCCAGGTCGGCGATTCCATCATGATCCTCGCCCGCCTCGATCTCCTTGGTCGAGCACATCATGCCATAGCTCTCAACACCGCGGATCTTGCGCGGTTTCTTGTCGAGGCTGAAATCAAGGCCGGGGATGTAAGCGCCCAGCGGCGCGTAGATGGCGGTCATGCCTGCGCGCGCATTGGGCGCGCCGCAGACGATCTGTTTCTCGCCGTCCTTGGTCTCCACCGTGCAAATGCGCAGCTTGTCCGCATCAGGGTGCGGTTGAGCGTCCTTCACATAGGCGGTGGAGAACGCCTCAAGCTTGGCGGCGGGATTTTCGATCTCTTCGATCTCCAGACCCGCCATGGTCATCGCCTCGTCCAGCTGGTCGAGGGTCAGATCGGTGTCCAGATGCTCTTTGAGCCAGGAATAGGTGAATTTCATCGGTCAGGTCCAAAGGGTCGGAGAATTAGAGTTGGCTGACGCCACTGGCAGGGCAGGCGTCCACAGATTCAGGTTTCGGGTTGGCGGACCCGCTGGTATGCGCGATCCAGCACTCGTCCAGAACCGAGCAATAGCACACGTCCACGCTGTAATTGCTGGCGAGGTCGTACATCATCTCGACCGCGTCATCGTCTTCAGAGCGCGGCGCCTGGAAGGCGAAGACCTCCACCGTATCGCCCGCGCCGATAATGCGCCCGGTGACGCTGGTGGCGGAGCGACCGATATGGCCGGGGAACAATTCTGACAGCGCCTCAAGATCAGGCACAAGCGCGTCCTGATAATAGACGGAGATGGAATCGATCCGTGCGGGCCCCACGCCTGCGTTCTGGATGTTCAGCCCCTGCACGATGTCAGCGTCCCGCTGGGTGGAAAATCCATCCACCTGCAGAGCGGGCCACACCGAGGCGCGGATTTCCTGGCGCATGACCCGGCCCTGATCCCACGCCACAAACAGTGCAATGAGCGCCGCAAGAGCGGCGGCCAGCGTTCCGAAGGCCTGAAGATAATCAGAGTTGAGCCGCATCGTCTGTGTCCTAGCTCAGCCCGGTTGCGAGGTTCGCCTGCAGGAGCGGACTGAAGCCATAATGGCTCAGCCAGCGGGTGTCAGGCTCGAAGAAGGGCCGCAGATCGGGCATGCCGTATTTGAGCATGGCGAGACGGTCCACGCCCATGCCGAAGGCGAAGCCCTGATACTCGTCCGGGTCCAGACCACAAGACTTGATCACATTGGGGTGGACCATGCCGCAGCCCAGGATCTCCATCCATTTGTCGCCCGAGCCCACTTTCACCGCATCGCCCACGCGCTCATAGCGCACGTCCATCTCCGCGCTCGGCTCGGTGAAGGGGAAATGGTGGGGGCGGAAGCGCGCCTCGACTTTGTCGGTCTCAAAGAAGGCTGCGACGAAATCCATCAGGCAGCCCTTGAGGTGGCCCATATGGGTTTCCTTGTCGATGACGAGGCCCTCGACCTGGTGAAACATCGGCGTATGGGTCTGGTCCCAGTCACAGCGATAGACCCGACCCGGCGCGATGATGCGGATCGGCGGCTTAGACTTGAGCATGGTGCGGATCTGCACCGGGCTCGTATGGGTGCGCAGGACTTTCGGCGTCTCACCCTCGGCCGCCTGCATGAAGAAGGTGTCATGGGTGTCGCGCGCGGGGTGATCCTCGGGGAAGTTCAGAGCCGTAAAGTTATGAAAGTCGTCTTCCACGTCGGGGCCTTCAGCCACCGCAAAGCCCATATCGGCGAAGATCACCGCCAACTCTTCCATAACCTGCGCCACCGGGTGCAGCGAACCTTGCGCCTCGCGCTTCACAGGGCGGGTGACATCCACCGTCTCGCTGGCCAAAGCCGCGTTCATGGCCGCGTCCTCCAAAGTGGTCTTGCGGCTCTCCAGCAGCGTGTTGAGACGGTCTTTCAGACCGTTGAGCGCCGGGCCCATGACCTGACGCTCATCGGGGCTCATCTTGCCCAGTTCGCGCATTTTCAGGGAGACTTCGCCCTTCTTGCCGAGCGCGCCGACGCGCAGCGCATCAAGCGCGGCGAGATCCTGGGCGGCTTCAATGTCGGCGGACAGGCGCGCTTCAAGCGCATCAAGATCGGAAGAGGCGGTCATTAGTCACTCCGGGGATCGGACGAGCAATCATTCAGATAGGGGTTTAGCGAGGCCCGCGCCTGATCTCAAACGCGAAAACGCCCGCCTGCAGAGTCTGCAGACGGGCGCTTGTCACAAGCTGTCGAACAAACGAGTTCGACTTAGCCCTGCAGAGCCTGCTTGGCCTGTGCGACCAGAGAGGCGAAGGCTTCGGGCTCATGCACGGCGATATCGGCGAGAACCTTGCGGTCCAGCTCGATGCCGGCCTTGTTGAGCCCGTCCATAAAGCGGGCGTAGGTGAAGTCGTTCAGACGCGCAGCAGCGTTGATCCGCTGGATCCACAGCGCGCGGAAGGTGCGCTTCTTGGCGCGACGGTCGCGATAGGCGTACTGACCAGCCTTCTCCACCGCCTGATTGGCGACGCGGAAGGTGTTTTTGCGACGGCCATAATAGCCTTTCGCCTGATCAAGAACTTTCTTTTTCCGGGCGTGACGGGCCGGGCCGGAGGACACTCGAGCCATTCGGGCTGTCTCCTAAATCTTTTTAAAAGGTGGGCTTAGCCGTTCCGCCTTAGCGGTTGTACGGCATGTATGAGCGCTTGACGACTTTAGCGTCCGGAGCCGCCAGCGCGGAGGTGCCGCGCTTTTGACGGATCTGTTTCGGGGTCCGCTTGATCATGCCGTGGCGCTTGCCCGCCGGGCCGGCCATCACTTTACCAGAGGCCGTGACCTTGAAGCGTTTCTTGGCGCTTGATTTGGTCTTCAGTTTCGACATTTCGCTCTCCATTCCTGCGGGGAAATCCGACCGTTCAGGGCCAGTCTTTCCAGCGTTCTCAGCCGCCCGGCATGTCGATGAAGCCGGGGAGGCTGGTGAGTAAGAGCGGGGGTTATACGCGCCCCCGCCCAAAATGCAAGGCGCCCCGGTCCGCCCGAGGCGCCTTTTATACCGTGCTGATACGCCTGTTAGTCGCTAGGCGCGTCGAACTCGGAGATCATCAATTGCGCCGAGGACGGCTCGCCGCTGAACACGCCCACATAAATATCGTAGACGCCGCTCAGCGCGCGGTCGAACTGGAGCGCCGGGTTCAGGCCCGGACCGCCATCATCATTACAGGCCCAGCTGCCATCAGGCAGATTGACGGCCAGGGTGGTGTCGCGCTCGGCTTCCACATAGATCGACAGCGGTCCGTCCGCTCCATTCCAGCTCAACTCGGCCGTCGGCGCGGCAGTATAGTTGCCGCTGCACCAATCGGTATCCGAGGAAATACCCGACGAACTGGCTTCAAGCGGGCCGCCCGCCTGCACCGAGATCCGGTACGGGTCCGGAACGAAACCGGCATCCAGCTCATGATCGCCGTACATCGCCGGCAAGCTCAGATCCACACGCGAATTGATCGGGTCCGCGCCGCCGCCAATCTCGGAGACATAAAGCGTCGCCGGGGACGTCTCGCTTTCGCTGTAGAACCGACCCACATAGATGTCATAGACGCCGCTTTGCGGATCATTGATCTCTAGGACCGGGTTCAGGCCCGCGCCGCTATCATCATCACACATCCAGGCGCCGTCCGGTCCGTTGACCACCAGCGTCGTATCGTCATCAGAGACAGCGGAGATGAAAAGCGGCGCCTCACCAGCCGTGAAGTCGAGCTCAAAAGTCGGCGCGCGAGTGACATCACCAGCGCAATACCCCATCGAGACAACGCTGTCCTGCACCGCCATATTCGCCTCGATCGGGCCGCCGGCCTGCACCTGGACCGCCAACGGGTCGGGCATGAAGCCGGCGCGCAGCGACCGTGAACCGAACAGGGCCGGCTCGGTCAGGTCCAGACGCCGGTCGACGCCCTGAAAGCCAATCTCGGAAATCGACAGAACGCCATCCGCGGTCACGCCCCGGTCGCCCAGAAGACCTGTCCAGATCAGATACTCGCCGCGTTCGGGGGTTTCGATGTGCACGCCGGGATTGAGGCCGATCGCATCGTCATTGCACAGCATTTCGCCAGACGGCGTCTGCACCGCCAGAACGCCGTCGCGCTCGCTTTCCATGGCGATATAGAGCGGCAAGGAACCCGCGCGATAGGTCAGCGCCAGGTCGGGTGCTTCACCTGAATAACCGTAGCACATATCGCCCAGCACCTCGAGCCGCGCCTCACCGCCCGCAATGACATCAATCAGGCGCGGATCATCACGGAAGCCTGCGCGCAGGCGCAAAGCCTGATCAGCGGGCAAGCTCGCGTTCGGCGTCACGCTGAACGGATTTGAGGTGTCAAAACCGACCGTAGAGGCGTGAATCTGGGCCGGCGGCGTGCCGACGCCCGCTGAATACGTCCCCAGCCAGAGCTCGTATACGCCGCGCTCGGCTTTCGCAAACACCAGGCCGGGGTTCAAATCACCCGCGCCGTCATCATCACAATGCAGATCGCCGTTCGGCGTGCGAACCACAAGCATGGTGTCTTCGTCCGCGCCTGCAGACAAATACAGGTCTTCGCCCCCTGCATACTCCACAGTCAGCGTCGGCCCTTCGGTGATATAGCCGTAGCAGCCCTGGCTCAGCAGATCCGCGCTCCAGGCGCCGCCCGCTCGGACAGCGGCCTCAACCGACCCCTCTCGCAGACTCACCCCGCCATAGGCCGGGTCGCCAGAGAAAGACTGCGCGGAGGCGGTCGCGCCCAGGCTCACAGTCATCGCGAGGCCCAGAACGGCCGCGGATGCGGCGTATTTCAATGATGCAGTCATGTCGTCCCCCTTTGAAATCTCAAGATCAGTCAGTGTGTGACTGAAAAACAGGCCAGATCATGTCGATCCGGCGCCGGGCTCGGAATACCTTGTGATCCGTCGGAACAAGGCGAGCCCGCATTAGGCTTACTGGCTGTAGATCTCGGAGATGTGCAGATCCGCAGGGCGTATGCCGCCATTGCTATAGGTGCCGACCCAGATGTCGTATTGACCCGTTTGCGGCGCATTGAAACGGATCGACGGATTGGAGCCGTTCCCGCCATCATCATTGCACGCCCATCCGCCGTTTGGCGTATTGATCACCAATGTGGTGTCGGCTTCCGAAGCGACCGAGATGATCAAAGGCAGGGAGTCGCCGGCGCGATAATTGAGCCGCAGGTCAGGCGCATTGGCGATATAGCCGGTACATCCGATATTGGACGCCGAAATCGAACCGCCTGCATCCAGGCTGACGACATAGGGATCCGGTGAAAATCCGCTCGAGAGGCTGACAGTGCCGTAGGTCGGGCTCAACGAAACATTTTGAGCCTGGGCGGAGACGGCGATCAGGCCGACAGCTGCAACGGCGGTAATCAGACTATAGCGCATCTCAAGACCCTTTCGGTTCCCTGCTATCCTCCTGCCGGCCCTGACGGCTCCCCCATCAAAGCGGTGTGCGCTGACGCGCCTGGGGCGCGTCAGCGAACCGGTTACTTCCGGGACGGGCGGTAGCCCATTTCAATCTCGGAAATCATCAGCGTGGTCTGACGGTCACCGCGTGAATAGGTGCCCACATAGATGTCATAAACACCCCGTGTGGAGCTGTTGAACTCGATCCCGGCATCCGTGCCGATCTCATCGTCAGAGCAGTACCACTGACCATCCGGGCCATTGATGGCGAGCGTCGTGTCGGCATCTCCGTCCGTATAGATGTAGAGAGAGCCATAGCCGTTGTAATCAAGCTCGACGCTGGGTTCGCGCGTGACATAACCGCGGCAGGACCCGCTGCCATATTCCAACGCGTCACTAACTGACACCGAACCACCCGCCGTCAGGCGCAGCTGATACGGGTCAGGCAAGAATCCGCCATTGAGCGTGATGTCGGCGAAACGGGACGCCAGAGAGATATCCAGAGTGTCGCCGTAATTATAGCCGCCCGCGCCGCTGCCTGCGCTGTCACGCGTGTACTCGCCGAGTTCAGAAACAAACAAGGTCGCAGGAACGCCAGAACCGCTCAGATAGGTGCCCACCCAGATATCATACCGGCCGGAAGACGGGTTCGAGAACCGCACCAGCGGATTGAGTGGGCTTTCCGCGCCGTCATCATCGCAATACCAGCGACCATCCGGGCCATTAATGACCAGCGTTGTGTCAGCGTCTGAATCCGCCGAGAAAATCAGCGGGAAAGAGCCGGCGCTGTAATTAACCGAAAAGTCCGGCGCATTGGCGATATAACCGCGGCAATCCGAGAACCGGTCCTGCGCGCGGATCGATCCGCCCGCCGTCAGATTGCGCACGTAAGGGTCCGGCGTGAACCCAGCGCTCAAGGTGGCCCGTCCAAAGGAGGGCGGCTCAGTAAAGTCCTGAGCCAGAGCCGTAGGTCCGGCGAAAAGCGCCGCCGCAAAAACACTGGCCGTCAGCGTTACAGATTTCATCATGATGTCGTCCCCCGTATTCCCCCGCAGCAGGCTGCGGATCATCCGTTCACCTTAAGCAGGCTTGGTTAAAAGGGCCAGATCGAACCTTGATCGACCACCCCATTTTTCAAAAAGTCTCGAGGTCTATTGTGGTGATGGAATCTGAACGGCGCATGAAAAAACCCTACCGCTCAGAGCGATAGGGTTTTTTAGAAGCCGGAATGCGGCGAAACGTCCGAAAACGCTAGCGCGGGGCCATCACCATAATCATCTGGCGGCCTTCGAGCTTGGGTTCGAACTCGACCTTGGCGACTTCGTTGAAGTCCGCCTTGACGCGATTCATCACATCCATGCCGCGTTCCTGGTGCGCCATTTCGCGCCCGCGGAACCGCAAAGTCACTTTGACCTTGTCGCCATCCTCGAAGAACCGGGTCATGGCTTTGGTTTTGACCTGGTAATCGTGGATGTCGATGTTCGGACGCATTTTGATTTCCTTGACGTCCTGGGTCTTCTGTTTCTTTCGAGCTTCGGCCTTTTTCTTTTGCTCTTGGTATTTGAGCTTGCCGTAATCGACGATCTTGCAGACCGGCGGGTTGGCGTTCGGCGAAACTTCTACAAGGTCAAGACCAACCTCTGACGCGGCTTCAAGCGCTGCGTCAATTGGCATTTCACCTTGTTTTTCCCCAGATTCATCAATTAACAGAACCCGCGGTACGCGGATTTCTCTGTTGATGCGCGGCCCTTCTTTCTTAGGCGGGGGCGCGGCATGCGGACGTCGTGCTATGCGTCTTCTCCATGGCGACTGCGAGTGGAACGCGCAAAGTAACTGACTTTGTGCGTGAGCGGTAGCGAATACCGCGAACAACAGGCGAAAATCAAGGTCGTCACGCCGCGTTTGAGGCGTCAGCGAAGCCTCCAGCACAGCGCATGGCCTGCACAGCCTCCTTTGCATTGATCTGCGCCAGGGTCGGCGCATGCATCAGCAAGGTGGGCGACAAGCCCCGCGGCGCGCTCTCAAGCGGTGCGTTATCACCGGGATGGAAGAGCACGGCGGGTGATCCGGCCGCGGCCATCAAATGCAGCAATCCAGCCGCCTCCCCAAAGGCGCAGCTGGCCTTCCGGCCAAGCCCGGCCAGCTGAATAAGGTTCGCCCGTCCGGTCAGATCCCGAGCGCCGGGCGTGACATGAGCCACATACCGGCCCACTTCGCGCGTGTTCGGCCCGCCAACGATGACCGGCTCCACACCGGTCTCAAGAAGTTCGTGCGCCAAAGACGCCCAGCGCTCTTTCGGCCAGCGTTGCGCGGGCAGCACGTCTTCTCCGGCAGGCGCGAACAGGGCGTAGCGGCCCAGAAGTCCGAAATACGCCGGCTCCAGCGTTCGCGAGCGTTTGGCGACGAAATCAATCCAGCTCAAATCGGGCGGCGGCGCCTCGCCCAGAAGATAGGTCGTCGGCCCCAGACCGGCCTCCCCCAGGCGGGCGGCCATCTGTTCCAGCGGATGGCCCGGACGATCAGAGCGCGGCGCAGCGTTGACCCAGCGCGTTTTGGAAAACCGGACGGCGCGGCCGATCTTTTTCGCGCCTTCGCTGCCGCACAAATCATAGATCACGTCAAAGCCCGAATTGCGGGCCGCCTTGAGCCGGTCAAAGAAGTTGCGTTTGGCGGTGTCGTCGAGATTGGTCTCCACCGCATTGAAATAGGGGCAATGCTTGAGCAGGCCCTCATATTCCTCGCCGCACAGCAGCGTGATCCGCGCCTTGCGGTGATGATCGCGGATCATCTTGGCGGGCGCCAGCATGCGCACCACGTCTGTGAGCGCGCCTTCATGGATCACCAGGATCTGTTCTTTGTCAGCTTCGTCTTCGGACATGGGCTTAGTCTAGAAGCTCCCGATAGACCCGCAAGGTGGCTTGTTGCAGTTGCACCTTGGAAAAATGCGTTCTGACGCGCTTGCGCGCAGCCAGCGCCAGAGTGTTGGCGCCTTCAGCGTTCAGTGACAAGGCGGCTTTGACCGCTTTGGCCCACGCCTCCGCATCGCCCGGCGCCGCGCGCCAGCCGGTTTCGCCGTCGCGAACCACTTCGCGCGCGCCGCCATGATCGGCGACGATCACCCGCGCGCCCATGGCCTGGGCTTCGGCGGCGGTGCGCCCGAACGCTTCAGGCTCGAGCGAGGGGCAAACCACCAGGTCCGCCGCCATATAGGCCGCCGCAATGTCTGTCGTATGGCCCGGCAGGGCCAGATCGACGCCCGCCGCATCCGCCGCGGCCTTGATTTCGGCCTGGTATTCAGGCTTGTCGCCGCCTTCGCCCAGACACACCAGCAAAGGGCCGGGATCAAGCTTGAGCCGCGCCAGCGCCTCGATCATCAACAGCTGACCCTTCCACCGGGTCAAACGGCCGGGCAGCACGATAGCGAGCTTTTCAGGTCCTGCGCCCCAGGCCGCGCGATGGGCCTTGATGCGCTCCGGATTGACCAGCGCGGGATCAAACTGGTCAAGATCCACGCCGCGCGGGATGACCCGCAGCCGGTTCGGGTCGATCTCATGCTCTTCGCGCACATGCCGGGCGGTGAACTCTGAGTTGGCGATCACCCGGTCGCCCTGCGCCATGATCGAGTTATACCAGCGCTTGAGACGGGATTTGGCTTTGTAAAAGCCGTGATAGGTGGTCACGAACGGGATGTGCGTGCGACGCGCCGCCCATTTCGCGCTCCAGGCCGGCGCGCGGGAGCGGGCGTGAACAATGTCGATCTTTTCAGCACGGATCAGCTGCGCCAGCTTGTCCGCATTGGTCCAGACCTTGAGCGGGTTCTTGGTGGCCATCTCCAGCGTCACATGGCGCGCGCCCAGCGCTTCAAGGTCCGCCACAAGTCGCCCCCCGCTACTGGCGACGACCGCCTGACCGCCATCGGCCAGAATGGCTTCGGCCATTTCAATGACCGTGCGCTCCGCGCCGCCCGCATGCATCTGGGGGATAACCTGCAAGATATTCAAACGCGTTCGCCTTATACGAGCGGACAGGTTGACGGCCCGCGATATGATCAGATAACCGCGACCGGCCCGGTCCGTAAACCATGAGCGCCGCACTGGAGGCCGATGAGATGACTCAGCCCAAACACCTCGACCGCCCAGGCCAGCCCCGCCTCGCTTATTTCGACCGTCCCGGACAGGGGCCCGGCGTGATGTTTCTGGGCGGGTTCAAGTCTGACATGACCGGAACCAAGGCCACAGCGCTGCAGGACTGGGCGAATGAGAACGACCGCGCCTATCTGCGCTTTGACTACAGCGCGCACGGCGCGTCCGAGGGCGCCTGGCAGGACGCGACGATCACCCAATGGAGGCAGGATGCGCTGGACATGCTCGACCAGTGCACGGACGGGCCGCAAATCCTGGTGGGATCATCCATGGGCGGCTGGATGGCGCTGCTGGCGGCGATGGCGCGACCAGATCGGGTGAAAGCGCTGGTGTTGATCGCGCCTGCAGCAGATTTCACCGAAAGCCTGATCTGGGAGCAATTGCCCTTCCACATTCGCGAGCAGATCGAGACCGAGGGCCAATGGTTGCGGCCCAACGCCTATGGCGAGCCCTATGCGATCACCAAAACCCTGATTGAGGATGGGCGGACCTGGAGCCTCCTGAACGCGCCCATTCCCTTTGACGGCCCAGTGCGGATCCTGCATGGCTGGCAGGACAAGGACGTGCCGTGGAGCCATGGCCTGCGCGTGCTCGAACAGCTCACCTCAACAGATGTGCGCTATGAGCTCTCCAAGGCCGGCGATCATGGATTGAGCACGCCGGAAGATCTCAAGGCGTTGGTGGACGCAATCGAAAGCGTCAGCGGCTAGCGCTGATCCCAGATCGCCTGAAGCCCCTCCCGCCAGCTCGGATAACTTGGCCGCCAGCCCAGCGCCGCCTTGGCGCGGGCGTTCGAAACGCGGCGACATTCCGCATAAAAGCTCGCCTGCATGGGGCTGGCCTTGTCAGGATCAAAGGCTTCGATGCGCGGGCCGGGCAGGCCGGCGATCTGCGCCGCGCCGGTCATGACATTGGGCTGGGTGTCCGGCCAATCATCGGCGAGATTGAACGCGCCTTTCGCTTCGGGCTGCTCAAGACTCAACGCGATCGCCTGGGCGATATCGTCCGCGTGGATGCGGCTGAACACATGGCCGGGCACGTCAAAAACAACCTTGTCCGCCTCCAGCCGGTCAAAGGCCGAACGCCCCGGACCATAGATGCCCGCCAAGCGGAACAACCGCGCGCCATGCTCCAACCATTGTGCTTCCGCCTGAGCGCGCCGGATCGAACGGTCCTGACCGGGGCTGACGGGTTCATACTCAAACGCCCAGCCCCCCTGCCGGTCGCCATAAACACCGGTGGTGGAGAGATATCCAAGCCATTTCCCGCTCAGGGTTTCAGCTGGCAAGGCCGGCAGAAACGGATCGCCCGCTTCGCCTGGCGGCGCGCAGGCGAGCACGGCGTCGCAGGCGCTGACCGCCGTGCGCAAGGCGTCGCGATCGTCTGGCTTGGCCGGATCGGCGAGGACAGGCTGATACCCTTGCGCCCGGATCTGCTCGGCCTGCTCGGCGGATCGCGTGGTGGCGGAAATCCGCCAGCCTTCAGCGCTCAGTCGCCGGGCGACCGCCTTGGCGGTGAAGCCGAACCCCAAAAGACAGATGCTGCGTGCGCCCATGGACGTCTCCTTGATCTGGCCGATAGGCTTAGCGCTCAACCCAGCCCGAGGGAAACCCGCCCATGGCGCCAGTGCTCATCGTGTCCGTGCTTCTTGCAACCGCATGGACCCCGCCGCCCAGTGATCAGGACCGGCTTGAAACCTGCCTGAGCGCCATTCAGGACGATGCTGAAGACGCCTATGAAGACGCGCTGACCTGGCGGCATCAAGGCGGCGGCTGGCCCGCAGAGCATTGTGTCTCTCTCGCTCTGATCGCTTTGGGACAGGAAGCGCCCGGCGCGCTGCGGCTACGCGAGGCGGCGCTGGACGCGGAGATGGCGAGCGATCCGAGCCGCGCCATCATGCTCGGCCAATCGGGCGACGCCTTTCTGGCCGCTGAAGAATACGATCAGGCCTTGATCAGCTTCACCGTCGCGCTGGACTTCGCCCCGCACGATGCAGGACTTCTGGCCGGGCTCGCCCGGACCCATCTGGCGCTTGAAGATTTCAACGCCGCCGAAGACGCCGCCAGCCTCGCCCTGTCTCAGGACGATGCCCGACCCCTTATCTGGCGCTTGCGCGCCGAAGCGCGATTGGGCTTGCAGGCTTATGATGAGGCGCTGAGTGATATTGAAACCGCCCGCGCCCTGTCGCCGGAGGATATCGACATCCTGGTGCTCCGAGGCCGCATAATTGACGCGCGACGCACCGGTTAAGGCTTTTCAAAAACAACTTTTGAGTGCAATCTTTCTCCTGAAACCGTACAGGAGGTTGTTATGCGGCGTTCTCTCAACATCTTGGCGCTCGCCAAGTCGACATCCCAAAAGGCGCACAAGGCAGGACGGGGTCGGACCCTGTCGGACAAACGCCGTCGCCTGCTGAACACGGATAATGTCGTCGTGCTGCGTGGCAAGCACATAGCATTCTAGCCGTTCAGTCCCGCGCCAAGGTTAAATTTGTCTTCACATCTTCACTTGGCGCCCGCTTCTCCCCATATTTTGAGGAGAGGTCATGAGAGGACTGAGATCATGCTGCGATCCATCACCATCATCACTCTGGCCGCCGTCCTGGCGGGCTGCGCTGGCGGTCCCACGCCCTATGCCCCGGCAGGCGACAGCCGGTACGGGCTGACCGAGCAACAGGTTGAATCCGACCGTTTCCGAATAAGCTTCAGCGGCAACTCGCTGACAGACCGCGATACGGTGGAGACCTATCTGCTCTATCGCGCCGCTGAGCTGACGCTGTCTCAAGGCTATGACTATTTCCGCCTCGCCCAGCGCGACACCGAAACCGAGACCCGTCTGGTCGGTTCCAGCACATATGATCGGTTCGGCCTGCAGTATCGCTATTACCACCCCGCCTATGGCTGGTATGGCCGTTACGATCCATTCTGGAATGATGTGAACATCCGCGAAGTCACGCGCTATGAAGCGATGGCGGAAATCGTTCTGGGACGCGGCGCCACGCCGGATACGCCCGATGCCTTCACCGCCCGCGAAGTGGTGCAGAATCTCGGGCCGCGTGTTCAGCGCCCAGTCGAAGGCTAAGCACACGCTCCGACCACAGTCATGAATGCAACAGGAAACGCGCCTGCTCTCATGAGCGGGCGCGTTGTCTTTTTAGGGTCAGGCGGCGCCCAGCGTTCGAAAATGATCAAACACCGCAAGCGCGCCCAGCGCGATGAACACCACGCCTGAAATCAGCTTCAACGGCAGACGCGCCAGATGCTCGCCCGCATACTGGCCGACAAAAACAGCGATCGCCGTCGAACAGACCAGCGCCAGCGACGACGCGGCGAAAACTTTCCAGGCCCGGCCGGGATCGCCGGCTGCAAATGCAGCGGAAGCGATTTGCGTCTTGTCGCCCAACTCAGCCAGAAACACCGCCAGAAAGATCGCTGCAAAGCCCATCCTGCTCTCCCTATCGAAATAATCGAGCGTGTCAGACAGGATTTGCGGAGCTTCAGCAAGGCGGGAAGGCTGAAAAAGGCAGGCAGAGCCTGGATCAAATCATAACAAAACCCCGCAGCTTCCGCTGCGGGGTTTGTTCTTCCAGCGCTAAAACCGCCCTTATTTCGGGGGCATGCGCGCGCCGGCGTCCAGACGGACGCATTCGGCGTTGATGTAGTCATTGGACACCATGAAGGCGACCAGATCGGCGTATTCCGCCGGGGTGCCGAAACGCTGCGGGAATTGCAGGTTCGCAGCCAGATTGGTTTTCACTTCCGGCGGCATCTGCTCGTAGATCGGGGTTTCAAAGAAGCCCGGCAGGATGGTGTTCACCCGCACGCCTTCACGCGCCAGATCACGCGCCATCGGCAGGGTCATGCCGTAGATCCCACCCTTGGAGGCGGCGTAGGCGACCTGACCGATCTGGCCGTCCTGAGCGGCGACGGACGCGGTGTTCACGATCACGCCGCGGCCCGACGCATCGGGCTCAAGCTCGAGCATGCCGGCGGCGGAGATCGCTGCGCAGTTGAAGCTGCCCACCAGGTTCACATTGATCACCAGCTGGAACTTGTCGAGCTGGTGCATCACGATATCGCCCTTGGAGGACCGACGCGCCGTCTTTTCCGCCCAGCCGATGCCGGCGCAGTTCACCAGAACCCGTTCCTGGCCATGTGCGGCGCGCGCCTTTTCAAAACCGGCCTTCACGCTTTCAGGATCGGCCACATTCACCTTGGCGAACACGCCGCCCAGTTCCTTGGCGACCGCTTCGCCACGCTCTTCATTGAGGTCGAACAAGGTGACCTTGGCGCCTTCGGCGGCCAGGCGGCGGGCGGTGCCTTCGCCCAGACCCGATGCACCACCGGTGACGACTGCTGCGATGCCTTTGAAGTCCATGAAATTCTCCCCTTTGGGCTTTATCAATCGAAGGCGTGACGCCGGAGCCCTCCGGCGCGTTCGAAAACTTCATACCGCGGGCGCGAACAAAAGAAAATGCGCCGCCCCGGTTCGGGCGACGCAGAGGTCAAACTCTGAAGGGTATTATTTTACCGGGACTTTGCGACCCGCCGCCACATCTGCGCGCTTGGGCAGGGTGACCGTCAGCACGCCGTTTTTAAACACCGCGTCCACAGCCTCCACATCGGCGTCCCGGGGCAGGGTCAAAATGCGCTTGAAGGCGCCATAACGGCGCTCGGCGTACTGGTGATGCTTGCGGACGGATTTGTGCTCGTCTTCCTTGGATCCTGAAATGGTGAGCAACTGATTGTCCGCCTCGACCACAACATCGTCTTTCTTCAGGCCAGGCAACTCAGCCGTGACCACATAAGCGTCATCCGTCTCGCTCATATCCACAGGCGGGTTCATCGGCCCCCATCCGTTTGCGAGCGGCCAGGCTGGCGTCGACATCCAGGGCAGCGGCGCGCCTCGCCAGAAGTTCTCGGCCACATCCATCATGTCGGTTCGCAGACGTTCAAACGCCTCCATAGATCCCTGCGCAGGCAGCATGGAACGTTCAGTCGGCGTCGTGTCCGTGTCAGTCATCTCACTCTCCCTGTACTGATCAGCTCTATGGTCCAGTCAGCGTAGCGACTGGAATACCCATACTACCAGAAAGGGAATTGCATGCGTATGCGACCGCGCGACGCGTCCGCCAGCCCCGCTAGGCGCTTGCGTTCAAGGGTGATAAGTCAGCCCTGCAATTCAAACCGATGAGGGCGTGATGACGACACCGGTTCTGGTTCTCCATGGCGGCGCGGGCGTGCTGGCTCAGCGCAGTTATGATCGCGAGATCGATCATCTCACCGCCCTCGCCGAACGCACCCGAGACGCGTTGCTGGCGGGTCAGTCCGCATTGGACGCCGTGGTGGAGGCTGTGGCCGATCTTGAGGCCTCTGGGCTTTATGTGGCCGGCAAGGGCAGCGCGCCCAACGCGGCGGGCCGGTATGAGCTGGACGCAGCGGTGATGGACGGCGCCAACCGCAATGCGGGCGCGGTGTCCGCCCTCACCGGCTTTCTGTCTCCCATCCGCGCGGCTCGCGCGGTGATGGAGACCACGCCCCATGTGCTGCTGGCCGGCAAGGGGGCGGAAGCCTTTGCGGAAAAGGCCGGGCTGGCTCAGGTTGACGATCCTGACGCGTATTACAAATCCGCCGCCGACCCGGACCCTCGCCCCATTCCCACCGGTACGGTGGGCGCGGTGGCTCTGGATCTCGGCGGACGGCTCGCCGCCGCGACCTCGACCGGCGGCACGCTGAACAAGGTCTGGGGACGAGTGGGCGATACGCCCATCATCGGCTCGGGCACCTGGGCGGATCAGCGCGTGGCGGTGTCTTGTACGGGGCAGGGCGAGTATTTCATGCGCGCCAACGCCGCCGCCGACGTCTCCGCCCGCGTCAAATATGCGGGCAGGCCGCTGGCGGAAGCCGTCAAAGGCGCGCTCGAAGACGTGGCGCAGCTCGGCGGGGAAGGCGGATTGATCGCAGTCGACGCCTCAGGCGCGGTCACCGCCCAGTTCAACTCCCCCGGCATGAAGCGCGCCATCGTGCATTCTGATGGCCGTATCGACGTGAAGATGAGCTGATCCGCCTCGCCAACCACTGCAAAAAAGCCCCGACCGATCGGTCGGGGCTTTTTTTACTGTCCTTGAAGCGAACCGGTCAGGCCGCGTCGCTTTCCACGCCATTATTGAGCAAGGCTGTGATCGCATCCGCATCCGGTGCGGCGCGCACCGCACGGCGTAAATCCTCACGCCGGAAAAAGCGTGACACCTGAGCCAGGGCCTTCAGGTGGTCTGCGCCGGCGTCTTCCGGCGCCAACAGCAAAAACACCAGATCCGCTGGCTGACCGTCAATGGCGTCAAAATCTACAGGATGTTTAAGTCGTGCAAACACGCCGCAAACCCGGTCCACCAGATCAGTGCGGGCATGGGGAATGGCCACGCCATCCCCCACCCCGGTCGATCCGAGTTTCTCGCGTTCGATGACCGCGTCCAGAACAGGCCGCGACGCCACGCCCAAAGCGCGCTCCGCCAGCTCAGCCAAGCCGACAAGGGCCTGTTTGCGACTGGTTGCGGCCAGTTCAGCGGACACGCCGCCTGGCGAAAGAAGTGTGCTCAGAGCCATGAAACGCTCAACTGCTGATTGCTCCAGCGGCTGTGAGCTTGGATCACTCCGCAGCCGCGCTGGCCGCGTCTTTAGCCCCTCGGGACGGATCAATCCACCCCACATGACCATCAGGGCGCCGGTAGACGAAGTTCATGGCGCCGTTCGCGGCGTTGCGGAACATCACAAATGGCGCGTCAGCAAGGTCCATTTCCAGCACCGCCATGGAGACCGTGAGGGTCTTAAGCTCCGCCACCTGTTCGGCGATGATCACCGGCTCATCGCCGCCAACCGCGCCGCCATCATCCTCTTCAAACTCATCCTCAGGCACTTCCACAGCCCGGCGATCCGAGCGCAGGACCAGAACAGGCGTGGATTCCGCTGCTGGCAGATCCGCCTTGGGACCCGATTGGTGGTCTTTCAGGCGGCGTTTGTAACGCCGCAATCGTTTTTCCAGATGCCCGGCGGCGTCTTCCGCGGCGCTATAGGCCTCCTCGGCCGATCCGGACGCCTGAAGAAAAGCCCCGGACGGAAGATGGAGCGAAATGTCCACCTTGAAGCCGTATCCTTCCTTGCTCGCGACGACAAAGGCTTCAGCCGGTCGATTGAAATATTTCGAGCCGGCGTCCGTGATGCGGGTCTCCATGCGCTCACGCAGAGCCGGGGACACATCGATACCTTTGGAGACGAACTGGATAAACATGAGAGCTCCCTTCAACTGGGGGTCCAAAAGCGCGCCTTCGGCGCGTTGGACCCCTGAAGGGCCACTCCCGCGCCGGGCGCGGCCGGCCTAACGAAAGACCGGACATTCACGGTATCTGCTGGCGAGCCGGGCCGTCAATCAGAACCGGTGCGACACGGTGAACGGCGGATGATGCAAACGCATCATGCAGCGCAACATGTTCCGCGGTCAGCCCATGCCCTTGAGCTTGCGCCGGCGCTTGACCGAAGAGGGAATGTTCATGGCTTCGCGGTATTTGGCGACTGTGCGGCGCGCAATGTCCACGCCGTCCGCCAGCAGACGCTCGACGATCTTGTCGTCGCTCATCACATCATCGATCGTTTCAGATTCAATCATCGCCTTGATGCGGAACCGCACCGCCTCGGCGGAATAGGCCTCGCCGCCATCTGCAGACGCGATCGCAGACGTGAAGAAGTATTTCAGCTCGAACAGGCCCCGCGGGGTGGCCATGTATTTGTTGGACGTCACCCGGCTGACGGTGGATTCATGCATGCCCACCGCATCCGCGACCGTTTTCAGGTTCAACGGGCGCAGCCAGGCCACGCCCTTGGCAAAGAAAGCGTCTTGCTGGCGCACGATCTCGCTGGCGACCTTGAGGATCGTCCGGGCGCGCTGATCCAGGCTTTTCACGAGCCAGGACGCGTTCTGTGTGCACTGGCTGATGAAGACTTTCTCGTCCTCTGACCGCGCTGACGCGCTGATCTGGGCGGCGTAGCGATTATTCATCAGAACGCGCGGCAGGGTGTCAGTGTTCAGCTCCACCGCCCAACCGCCGTCCGGGCGCTCACGCACCATCACGTCTGCTTCGACCGCCCGCGCTCCGTCGGCACCAAACCCCAGGCCCGGCTTGGGGGTCAGGCGCTTGAGCTCGGCGATCATGTCTTCAAGATCTTCTGAATCCACGCCGCACAGAGCTTTCAGACCCGCATAATCATGCTTGGCCAGAAGCGGCAGATGATCCACCAGCGCCGCCATGGCCGGATCCAGACGGTCGCGCTCCTGCAGCTGCATGGCGAGACATTCCTGCAGGGTGCGCGCCATGACGCCGGTCGGCTCGAATTTCTGCAAGGCGAAGAGCACCGCTTCGACTTCCGAGCGGGTGACGCCCAAACGATCAGAGGTTTCGCCCAGGTCCGCGCGCAGATAGCCGTCCTCGTCCGCAAGATCGATCAAATGCGCTGCGATCAGCCGGTCAGAGGGCTGCAACGCCAGATCCGCGAGCTGGTCATGCAAATGCTCATGCAGGGTTTTTTCACGACTGGCGTGATCGGCGGCGTCAAATTCGGATGCATTGAAGGATCCGCCAGGTCCGGCCCGGGACCAGTCCACCGACCCGGCCGCGCTCTCGGCGCCCGCCATGTCGGATTTGGAATCAGAATACATCGCCTCGGTATCGGCGTCGAAGGATTCGTCGGCCTTGCCCGGCGTATCAAAGCTGAGTTCGTCGCCCTCTTTGGACTTGGCCGCAACAGAGGGATCAGACGGGGCGGATTCATCGAGCGCCGGCGCGTCCGAGCGCTCGTCGCGCTCCAGCAAGGGATTGCGCTCAAGCTCGGTCTCCACAAACTCGGCCAGCTCGATATTGTTCAATTGCAACAGCTTGATGGCCTGCTGCAATTGAGGGGTCATCACCAGACCCTGGCCCTGCCGAGCCTCAAGCTTATGTCCCAGTCCCGCCATTCAGATCCCTAGTTAAAACCTTTCGCCCAGATAATAGCGGCGCACGTCCTGATCATTGCGCACCGCATCGGGAGCGCCTTCAAACAGGACTTCGCCATCGTGGATGATGGTCGCCCGATCCGTGATCTCGAGCGTTTCGCGCACATTGTGATCGGTGATCAGAATGCCGATGCCGCGCTGTTTGAGATAATCGACCAGATCGCGAATATCAGCGATGGCCAGCGGGTCGATCCCTGCAAACGGTTCGTCCAGCAGCATGAAGCTCGGCTGTGCAGCGAGCGCGCGCGCAATCTCCACACGGCGGCGCTCACCGCCGGACAGGGCCATGGCCGGGCTGTGACGCAAATGGTCGATATGCAGCTCTTCAAGCAATTCGTTGATCAAGGTCTCTCGACGCTGACGGTCCGGCTCGACGATTTCAGCGACCGCCGCGATGTTTTCACCCACCGTCAGACCGCGGAAGATCGAAGCTTCCTGCGGCAGATAGCCGATGCCCAGCCGTGCGCGCTGGTACATGGGCAGGCCGGTGATGTCCTCGCCGTCAAGCATGATGCGTCCGTGATCGGCCGAAACCAGGCCGGTGATCATGTAAAAGCAGGTCGTCTTGCCAGCCCCGTTCGGACCCAGAAGTCCCACCACTTCGCCGCGCTTGAGCGACAGGGAGACATTCTTGACCACGGCGCGCTTGCCATAGGATTTGCCCAGATTCTGCACCTGGACGCCTTCCCCGGCGAACGCCTGGTCTGGCGCGTCGATCCGCTCGTATTCCATGGTCGTCATGCTTAACTCCGACGGCCTAAAAAACTGTGAAGTCTGGCGCACTCAGCGCGCAGGCTCAGCCTTCAGGCGCTTCATAGGGACGCGGGCCGTCGCCCGGAATGACGGGCGCGGGACACTCTTGCGGCGTTTGCGCGCTCGCTGCGTCATCATCCGTGAAGAAGACAGACCGCACACGGTCCGTGCTGTTCTCGCCGCCATCCAGGCGCGCTATTCCGGTCGCCAGCTCCGCGTAGAGATGCTCGCCGGTGGAGACATTGCAGCCCTGGGTCAGAACAACAGATCCGGTCAGTTCGATGACCTCGTTGACCAGATCATAGGTGCCGCGGTCCCCGCGCGCGATCTCGGCCTCGGTGACGTAAAACACCTCGCCCTCCGCCACGATGCGGCGCAGTTCGCGCCCGCCGGTGTCACGGCGCACATAATAGGCTTCCAGCCGGTCCGCCCGCAGGCGTACGCCGCCGCGCACCACGTTCACGTCGCCCGAATAGACCACCAGCCCCTGGGCGTCGAACAGCTCGCTGCGATCCGCACTGATATCGGCAGGGCCTTCGCCCGGCCCGATGGATTGCGCCAGGGCGGGAGCCGTCACAAGCAGCGGCGCCGCAAGCAGCGCAGCGATCAGGATACGCAGGGTCATGGCTCGTTCTCCTCTGACCGGCCCGCGCCGGCGTCAACGTCTGTAGCGGTCGGAGTGGAGGATGCGTCAAACCGTGTGCGCACATCCCCTTCCAATATTATGTGTTGGCCGTCGTCGCGCACCTCGAACCGGTCCGCCCGCACCGCACCCCACGGCGCCAGGCCATGCATGGGCGCAGGACCTGTCACCACGCCTTCGCGCAGAAACAGCGTCGCCGACTGGGTGTCAAAGACATATCCCGAACGCGTGGTCAGCCGCACATTGGTGTCGAGCTGCAAGGACAGGTTCGCATCGTCAAACACGCCATGCTCAGCGAGAACGCGCGACGCGTCCTCTCCGCCGTCAAACAGCGCGTAATCCAGCGTCGGGCGCTCCAGATCCGTCAGCGCCTGCTCGGCGCCACGGCGACGTTCAGCCGTTTCAGCCGTGATGACATAAGGCACGCCGCCCTCATCTCGTCCGGTGAAACGCGGATTGATGATGCGCTCGGATTCGCCAGCGCCAGCGCTGATCGCCACGTCAGTGGCCGGGCTATCAGTTCCGCCGGACAGCACCATCTGGATCAGCGCATTAAGCGCCACCAGTACCGCCGCCGCGATCAGCACCCCGCGCAAGCCCGCGACAAAGCGACTGCGCCGACGGGCGTCGGCCAGCGATTTCGCGCGGCGTTGGCCAATCATCTGGCCATCCGCATGTATCAGGGCCGCAGACATCAGCGGTCGGGCTCCGGTTGAATATTGACTGCACCCTTTGTGACGGTCATCGCCGCCGCGTGCAAGCAGGCTCAGGAGTGCGCGAAGATATCGGTTTCGTCCCAACCCATCAGGTCCAGACGCGCGCGCTGGGGCAGGAAGTCAAAACACGCCCGGGCGATCTCCATGCGGCCTTCGCGCTCCAACATGGCCGTCAGGCCATCAGCGATGGCGTGCAGATAGAGCACGTCGGACGCGGCGTAATTGAGCTGGGCTTCGCTCAGATCATAGGCGGCCCAGTCCGAGCTTTGCTGTTGTTTGGACAACTCCACGCCTGCGATTTCGCGGCAGACATCCTTCAACCCGTGACGGTCGGTATAGGTGCGCACCAGCTTGGACGCGATCTTGGTGCAATAAACCGGCGTCATGGTGACGCCCAGATCACGCTCGACGATCGCCAGGTCGAAGCGGGCGAAATGCAGCAGCTTTTCAACGCTTTGATCGGCCAACAACGCCTTGAGATTAGGGCAGTCATAGGTGCTGCGATCCGGTTGGACGATATGGGCGTCGCCATCCCCCGCCGAGAGCTGGACCAGGCACAGACCATCGCGCACCAGCGACAGACCCTGAGTTTCGGTGTCGATGGCGACCCGCTTGCCCAGATCGAGCCCGTCCGGCAAATCCCCGCGATGAAAATGGATGGTCATGTGGCGTCAGCTCCGCAGCTTCAATCTGTAAGGATGCACAGGGTATCGGACGTTCGCTTCGAAGCGTCAATCTGGGCGGGTAGCGCCGCAGAGACGGGGCATGCGCTTCATCGCCAGTCAGCCGCTCTGATCACACATGACAACGCGCCCGAAGCCTGGGCCCCGGACGCGTCATTCATGCAAGAGCGAACGAAGATCAGCCGAGCTTCAGCGTCGTCTTCACATTGCCGCGCGTCGCGTTGGAATAGGGGCAGACCTTCTCGGTCTTCGCCATCAATTCATTGGCCTGTTCGGTCTCGAGCCCCGGCAGATAGCCGATCAGCGTCACTTCCAAACCGAACCCGCCCGCCTCGCGCGGGCCGATGCCTACTTCAGCGTCCACCCTGGCGTCGTCTGGCAGTTTGAGTTTGGCCTGCTGGGCCACCAGACCCATGGCACTCATGAAGCAGGCCGCATAGCCGGCGGCGAACAGCTGCTCGGGATTGGTGCCCGGCCCGTCATCCCCGCCCAGGGCGGCGGGGGTGGAGAGCTGAACATCGAGGCGTTCATCATCGGAGTAAGCGCGGCCCTGACGGCCTTTATTCGCACTGGCGCGGGCGGTGTAGAGAACTGACATGGGGTGCTTCCTTTATATCGCACACGATATTTACGAGCACGATATAATCACCCGCTTGCGATCGTCAAGCCTCGGCGATATTATCGTGCGCGATTAATCAGAAAGACCTGGCATGACCGATCCTCGCTCGCAAACGCCCGACCTCGCCACGCTGGATGACCAGCTGTGCTTTGCGATCTATTCGGCCAATACCGCGATCAACCGCATGTATCGCCCATATCTGAGCAAGCTGGGGCTGACCTATCCGCAATACATTGCACTTTTGGCGCTGTGGGAGACGGATGACGTGACCGTGGGCGCGCTGGGCAAACGGCTCTATCTGGACACCAACACCCTGACCCCGCTTCTGAAACGCCTTGAGGGCATGGGCCATCTCACCCGCACGCGCGACCCCAAGGATGAGCGCGTGGTGCGCATCCGCCTGACTGATCAGGGCCGCGCCCTGCAAGCCCAGACCACAGACGCCCTCGCCTGTGTGCACGCCATGGCCAGCGAAGCGGATATGGATCTCAAACCCTGGATCGAAGCGCTCAACCATCTGCGCGAACAAGCGCTGAAAAAGGCGCAGTGCGCGAGGGGTTAGGCCCCAGCCAGACACAAAAAAGCCGCTGCGGATGCAGCGGCGCGCGTCAGACTCGATCCCCCCGAACCCAAAGGGTTCGCAAGGCCAAAGGCCGCCCGCAGCGAAGCGAGGAGCGAACACCCGGACGGGTGTGAGCCTGCCCCAAAGGGGTCATCCAAATTTTCAGTGATATGGTGCCCAGGAGAAGACTCGAACTTCCACTCCCTTGCGGGAACTGGCACCTGAAGCCAGCGCGTCTACCAATTCCGCCACCTGGGCAAGTGAAGGAGCGGGGGTGATACGGCGCAGACAGGGCGCTGTCAACGGGCATGGCGCCGATGATCTGCACATTGCGCACATGCTGCGCCCGTTGGCTTTCAGGGCGTTGCAATACGGCCTTGCGATTACAGCGCCGCATGGACAGCGGCGCCCGTTTTGGTCTATCGCCCTATAAACCTATCTTACATGTCGCACGCACTGGCGCGTGCGAGCCTTTCAGGGGCGGACCATGACACTTCGCAATGAAATGATCACCGTTTTCGGCGCTTCGGGCTTCATCGGCCGGTATGTGGTGCGCGAGCTGGCCAAGGCCGGCTATCGGGTGCGCGCCGCGACCCGCCGCCCGCATCTGGCCCATGAGCTCAAACCCATGGGCGTGGTCGGCCAGGTCCAGCTGATCCAGGCCAATCTGCGCAATGAAGACTCGGTGCGCCGCGCCGTCGACGGCGCCCACGCCGTGGTCAATCTGGTGGGCATCCTGGCGCAGAGCGGCAAGCAGAACTTCCAGGCCCTGCAAGCCGACGGCGCGGGCCTTGTGGCCAAATGCGCCGCCGAGGCGGGCATCACAAATTTCGTGCAAATCTCCGCCATTGGCGCCGATGAAGACAGCGCGTCCGAATACGCCCGCACCAAGGCGTTGGGCGAAAAGGCCGTGCGCGAAGCCATCCCCTCGGCTGTCGTCCTGCGCCCCTCCATCGTGTTTGGCACCGAGGACGGCTTCTTCAACAAGTTCGGCTCCATGGCGCGGTTCGCCCCCGCCCTGCCGCTGATCGGCGGCGGCAAGACCCGGTTTGAACCCATCTTCGCCGGGGATGTCGCCCAATGCGTCCTGAAAGCGGTGGAGGCGCCGTCCAAATACGCCGGTCGCACCTATGAGCTGGGCGGGCCGGGCATTTACACCTTCAAGGAAATCCTTGAGTTCATCCTGACCACGATCCGTCGCAAGCGCTTCCTGGCGCCGGTGCCGTTCTTTGCGGCTTATCCGCTGGGCATGGTGGGCGAGATCCTGGGGGCGCTGCCTTTTGTCGATCCCTTCCTGACCCGTGATCAGGTGACCTTGCTCAAGTCTGACAATGTGTCGGGCCTGACCGATGACGATCTGGGCAGCGTCAAGGATTTCGGCATTGATCTGGAATCTGTCGAAGCGATCACCCCGACCTATCTGGTGCGCTACCGCAAGGGCGGCCAGTTCTCTGAAGATCCGGAAATGATTGCATAATATGCCTGATACCGAGCGTAAGTTCCCCGGCTGGCGCGGCACCACGATCCTGAGCGTGCGCAAGAACGGCAAGGTCGTCCTCGCCGGCGACGGCCAAGTCTCAATCGGCGATACGGTGGTCAAGGCCACCGCCCGCAAGGTGCGCCCCCTGTCGAGCGGCAAGGTGATCACCGGTTTCGCCGGCGCCACGGCGGACGCGTTTGCGCTGTTTGAACGGCTGGAAACCAAGCTTGAGCAATACCCTGATCAGCTGGCGCGCGCCTGCGTGGAGCTCGCCAAGGACTGGCGCACCGACCGCTACATGCGGCGGCTTGAAGCCATGCTGATCGTGGCCGACGCCAAGGAAACCTTCACCCTGACAGGCGCGGGCGACGTGCTGGAGCCTGAAGACGGGGTGGCCGCGATCGGATCGGGCGGAAATTACGCCCTGTCAGCCGCGCGCGCGCTGCTGGACTATGAAGACGACGCGGAAGTCATCGCCCGCAAGGCGATGAAGATCGCCAGCGAAATCTGCGTCTATTCCAACGGCAATCTGACCGTCGAGACACTGGGCTAGGACCTGACGTCAAAGCCTGAAGACAAAAAACCCCGGCCTTAAGAGCCGGGGTTTTGCATGAGTGTTGCATCTCTAGCTTTCGATGGCGAAGGTCAGGCCCGCATGCTCGGTCAGGCGCTTGATCAAGGCGTCACCCAGCGCGGGCGCCGTTGTGTAGACCCCGCCCGGCGTCTGGTCGCGGCTGACGTCTTTCACCAGGGCCAGCGCACATTCGGTGATCATCTTTGAGGTCGACCCGTAACCGGGGTCCTTGTCGCCCTTCACGGACGCTGTCAGACGCTGACCGTCGGCCGTCTCACCGGTGAACATGACGTCGTAAAAGCCGGTCTCACGCTCTTCTTTCGAGGGACCTTCGCCCGGCTTGGGCGGGTTGTCCTGCATGGACCGGTCATTGGCGATCACATGAGCGAATTGCTCGCCCTTCTCGCCCGGTCCGGTCATGAACATCTCGTCGTAGACAAAATCCTCGCCATAGGCATGACCCATCAAGGCGTTCGAGCGGTGAACGTTCTTGGTGTTGATCGTCGCCATCACGAAGGGCGCGGACCAGGCGTTCAGATCCTCTTCAAAAATGACCTTGGCGCCATGGGGCTGTTTAGGGCCTTCAAAATCCTCGCACAGCGAGAACGGGTCCTTCAGCCAGTCGATGATCTGAGGCTCTTTCGCCGCACGCTTCATGGTCTCTGCGAAGCTCGCCGCGGTGCCGCCCGAGAAGGTGCCCTTCATGGCGCGGACCCGGCCCTTGATGCGGCTGAGCGGCTTTCCGGTCTTCGCCTTGGCGTGCTCTTGCAGATAATAGACGCCCAGATCGAAAGGCACGCTGTCAAAACCGCATGAATGCACGATACGGGCGCCGGACGCTTTGGCCTTGTCTGAATAATTGGCGATGATGTCGTGCATCCAGGCGGGCTCGCCCGACAGATCCACATAATCGGTTCCGGCCTCGACGCAGGCTTTCACCAGCGCTTCGCCATACAGCTGATACGGCCCCACCGTGGTGATCACGGCGCGGGTGCGCTCGGCCATGGCCTTGAGCGAGGCGGGATCAGAAGCATCCGCCACCACAAGCGGGGTATCGGCCAGCGCGCCGATCTCGTCGCGCACGCTCTTGAGCTTGTCTTCTGATCGGCCCGCCATCGCCCAGGCGACAGTCTTGCCGTATTCACGGCTCAGATATTCTGCGACCAAACGGCCGGTGAAGCCGGTTGCGCCATAGATCACGACGTCAAAGTCACGGTTCGACATGTGGCTCTCCTCCCTGAAGTATTAGTTTGCTCATTAAGTGAATTAGGAAGGAAGCGCCAGCCTGCCAAGAGCTCAGAAGGCCGAGCTAGGCATCAAGCTCGGTGGCGAACACCATGGCGTCATCTTTGAACGCCTTGAATTCCAGCGCATTGCCAGCCGGGTCGGTGACGAACATCGTCTTTTGCTCGCCCGCTTTTCCCGCAAAGCGCACATAGGGATCAATGACGAACGGCGTCCCGGCGCGACGCAAGCGCTCGGCCAGAGGATCAAACTGGTCCCACTCAAGGATCAGGCCGAAATGGCGCACGGGCACTTGCTTGCCGTCCACCGCACCCGTCTTGGCCGCCTGACACTCTTCCGGAGCCAGATGCGCGACGATCTGATGACCCAGAAAGTCAAAATCGATCCAGTGTTCGCTCTCGCGCCCCATCGGACAGCCCAGCACATCGCCGTAAAAGCGCCGCGCCGCTTCAAGATTGTCCACGGGGAAGGCGAGATGAAAGCGGGGACGGGACATCGAACTCTCCTGAAGCAAGGGTGACAGCGCCGGGCTTTGAGTTCCGGACCGGAAAGCCCTACATGTCCGGTATCCTTACCACCCGAACCTGAAAAAGACATGGGGCGTCATGACTGAGTTTTCTCCGCGCGAAATCGTCCATGAGCTCGATCGCCATATCATCGGCCAGGCCGACGCCAAGAAAGCCGTCGCCATCGCGCTGAGAAACCGCTGGCGTCGCAAGCATCTACCTGAAGGACTGCGTGAAGAGGTCACGCCGAAAAACATTCTGATGATCGGGCCGACCGGCGTCGGCAAGACCGAAATCTCGCGCCGTCTGGCGAAGCTCGCGGGCGCGCCTTTCATCAAGGTCGAAGCCACGAAGTTCACCGAAGTGGGCTATGTGGGCCGGGATGTGGATTCCATCGCCCGGGACCTCGTTGAAATCGCGATCACCTTGGTGCGTGAAAACAAGCGCGAAGAGGTGAAGGCCAAGGCCCACGCCGCCGCAGAAAACCGCGTTCTGGACGCCCTTGTGGGCAAGGATGCGGGCGCTTCGACCCGCGAGACCTTCAGAAAGAAACTTCTGTCCGGCGAACTCGACGACAAGGATATCGAGATCGATATTGTCGACGACTCCAGCAATCCCTTCCAGGGCATGGATCTGCCCGGCATGGGCTCGATGGGCGTGATCAATCTCGGCGACATGCTGGGCAAGGGATTTGGCGGCAAGCCCAAAACCCTGCGCACCACAGTGAAAGAAGCCTACGAGCCGCTGATCAATGAAGAAGCGGACAAGCTACTGGACGAAACCCAGATCCAGTCCGAAGCCATTCGTCTGGCCGAAAATGAAGGCATTGTCTTCCTCGATGAGATCGACAAGGTCTGCGCCCGCGCCGATGCGCGCGGCGCTGACGTCTCCCGCGAGGGCGTGCAGCGTGATCTGCTGCCGCTGATCGAAGGGGCGACCGTCTCCACCAAATACGGCCCGATGAAAACCGATCACGTGCTCTTCATCGCGTCCGGGGCCTTCCATGTCAGCAAGCCCTCAGACCTTTTGCCGGAGCTGCAAGGTCGGTTGCCGATCCGGGTGGAGCTGCAGGCGCTGACCCGCGATGACTTCCGCGCCATCCTGACCGAGCCTGAAGCCAGCCTCATCACCCAGTATGTGGCGCTGATGAAAACTGAAGGTTTCGAGCTGAGCTTTGATGACAGCGCCATCGACTCCATCGCCGATTTCGCCGCTGAAGTGAACGCCAGCGTTGAAAATATCGGCGCGCGACGCTTGTCCACCATTCTAGAAAAAGTCTGCGAGGAAATCAGCTACACCGCGTCTGATCGCTCAGGCGACAGCCTGGCCATTGACGCAGGCTACGTCACCGAACGCGTGGGCAGCCTGGCCCGCAATGCAGACCTGTCCAAATTCATCCTCTAAAGGTTGAAGCGGCGCACCCTGAAAGGGGTGCGCCGCGCCGAAAAAGGGGACCGGCGCGGCGCGAGCTGATACCGGCGCCGGCCGAAGCCGCACGCTACGAAGCGGGGAGATACACCGTCTCAGCTGACGCCATAGAAGCCCTGACCGAGGTGATCTGTGCAAGTGAATTTCTGTTGAACTTCAGTTCAAAGACGCCTGATCTTAGTGAAAAATCAGTAATGTAGAAACGGTCGGGTGCGATCGGGACCAATCGCGCGCCTGATTGTCCGCCATTATAGCTCGCCATCAATGCCCCGTTCTCGCGGTAGATGGTGAGGTCAGAAGTGAAGGGCGGCGCAGCCATATGGGCTTGCAGATCGAGCGGGAAGTTCGAATCCAGCGCGTAGACGCCCTCATAACGGGCCAGCTGATCTTCGCTTAACGCCAACGTGGGCACATCAAGCACCGGATTGACCGTCCAGCCCATCACATCATTCATGGCGTTTCGGATCTCCACCGCCAAATCCGCGCCGTTGGCGCCATTGGTCAGAATCACCAGACCATTCCCGGTCGCCAGATGGCCCTCCATCCAGGCGCGATAGGAATTATTGCTCCCACCATGATGGAAGATGAAGCTTTCGCCCCGACCCTCCAGACGCGGACCCAGGCCATGGTCTGAGGGCGAAACCCCCGTCATCATCTCCTGACCCAGGACCGGGTGCAGATAAGCGCTGTCGCCATGATACGCCTGGATCATCTCCGCCGTCATACGCCCGAGATCGTGAGCGCTGGTCCAAAGCCCCGACGCCGCCATCTCCGGAAAGGCTTCATAGCCGCGCGGCAAGGCCGTCGGCGCCCCCGCCCGGCCATGGGCACTGGCGATGTTTCCATGGTCCTCTGGCAATGGATTGGCGAAGCTGGACCGGGTCATGCCCAGATGCTCGAACAGGGCCGCCTCTGCAGTCTCTTCAAACGACAAACCGGTCGCCTGCGCGATCAACCCTTCCAGAAGCGTATAACCGCCGCCGGAATAGCGATAGCTCGATCCTGGCAGCGCTTCCACGCGCAAGGGGTCATGATCGGCCGGCGCTTGCCCGTTCAGGGTCTGCGCACGTGTCGGCAAGGCCTCGCCGGGCATGAAGTCGGCAAAGCCGTGCAGATTGAGCCCGCCTGTATGCGACAGCAGCATGCGAACGGTCAGCGGCGCACCGTCATAGGGGCCTGTCTCGGGCGACCAGTACGGCAGGGCATGGCTGATATCGGAATCAAGATCGAGCGCGCCGGACTGAATCAGATTCAAGGTCAAAAAGGCGGTCGCCATCTTGCTGACCGAGCCCACCGAGAACACCGTGTCCGCCGTCACCGGCCCGTCAGACCCGGCCTGCAACACCCCGAACCCTTGCGCGTAGAGCAGTTCGCCGTCCTCGATGACCGCCACGGCCACGCCCGGCACGCCGAAATGCGCCATGCGCTCTTCAAGCGTGAAGCGCTCGACGACGCCGTCATAGGAGAAGCGCCCGCGCAGGTTTTCGGTAAAGCGTTCAGGGTCTGCCGTGCTGAGCGCCGAGGCCGGCTGGCAGGCCGAAAGGATCGGCGTGCTGACCAGAGCGGCCGCGCCCAGCATCAGGGCTGACAGGGCAGGGTTGAAGCGGAATCCAGGCATAGAGGTCTCCTTTCCATCAATCGACGGATCACCAGAATCTGTGTTTTTTGTTGTTATGAGAGAGGTTTAGTTCATCTGAGGCGGTTGGTGTCGGGCGCCATTGGCCACAAGCCAGTCTTCCATCGCCGTCTGCTCATAACGTTTGGCCTCGCTGAGCGGGGAGCGATAGGGTCCGCCGAAATCTCCGGGCGCCGCCGGAACCGTCAGGGACACATCCGCTCCGGCGTTCACCAAAAGCTCGGCCGCGCCGATCTGTCCGGCCGCCGCCGCATTGATCAGCGGCGTCTCGTCGCTCGGCACATATCCATTCGGATCAGCGCCGGACATCAGCAACCGGGTCATGATATCGACATGGCCGCCCCGCGCTGCATTGATGAGCGGGGACCCGTTCTGCGGCGCAGCGAGATCGATGTGCGCGCCCGCCTCCAGCAACAGGTCCACCACATCAAGACTGCCGGCCCGGGCGGCGGCGATCAGGGCTGTGCCGGACTGACGGGTGACGAGATCAGGCTCGGCGCCCGCGTCCAGCAACAGGGCGACCATGACAGCGTCAGACCGGCGGCTCGCCTCGATCAGCGCCGTGCCATCGGTAGGCCAGATGCGGTTCACATCCGCGCCGCGCTCAAGCCGAGCCTCAAGCGTAGCGACATCGCCCTGGCGCACGGCCTGTATCAGTGGCGATTCCAGCAAATCGAGCGCACCCACACGTGGCGTCAGCAGGGTCGCCAGAATGATCAGCACCGGCAAAGCGATCATCAGGTTCAGAAAGGAGCGGCGCACGGATTCCGCGCGCACTTGGGTCAAAGCATTCACACGAAACCTCAATTCAGACTTGCGCGGCGGCTGGGCGGCCAGCGTCAGAGGACGCGCCAGCACAGCTTTTTGCGCCGCATCCAAAAGAGCGTGAGCCAGCACCAAAGGCTTGCCCTGGGTGCGCACGGCAGCCTGATCGCAGAGGGCTTCACGCATGCTTCGCACATGGCGGTTCAAATGGTGCACGCCTGGCGCCCACCAGAACACGCTGGCGATAATCCGCTGGGCAAGCCCCGTCATGGCGTCATGGCGGCGGATATGGGCGATCTCGTGCTCGAGTACGGCTTCACCCGCTTCATCGAAGCGAAAGCCTTCAGGAATCAAGATCACCGGACGTACAAATCCCGCCACCATGGGAGAAAGCACGTCCGCGCTGGTCTTCAGCACTACGCGGTGAGACAGGGGCAGCTCTGACGACACTGGAACCGCCCGACCGGTCAACCGGTTCAGGTTCCACAAATCCCGCATCAAACCAAGACCTGCCCAGACAAGCCCGATCATCCAAACAAACACCAACACGAATCCGAGACCTGTCAGGATGAAAGACACGCTCAGACCCTGATCGTGTGACACCCATTCAGACGCGGGGAGCGACGCCAGTGTCTCAGGCGGGATCACGGCTACAGGCTCAACCACCGCCGAGCTGACGTTGAAAGCTTCAACGGCGCCTTGTCGGGCTGGCGTCATCGCGATGAGAAAAATGATCGGCACGGTGAAGACCGCCGCCAGCGCCAGGTCATGACGTTCCCGGATACGGAATTGCGGCGCGAGGCGGTCAAAGCCGAACACGCTGAGACTGAACGCCGTCGACGCGATCAGAACGAACAGGGCCGACTGGAAAAGGGCGAGTATCATGCGTCGCCGCCTTTCTGCGCACTCTGCTTGAGCAGTTCGTCGCGCAAGGCGTCGATATCATCCAGGGTCAAAGCCTCGTCTGCGATCAGATGCTGAGCGAGCTGCTGGGGCGAGCCGCCAAAAAAGGATTTCAGAACCGAACCGAGCGCTGTGCGCTGAGCCCCCTCCTGAGACAAGGCCGGCGCGTAGATATGCGCCCGGCCCTCCTTGCGGAAACTGACATAACCCTTGTCCGCCATGATCCGCACCGTGGTCAGTACGGTCGTGTAGGCGAGTCCGTAAGCGGGCTCCAAGGCATCCGTCAGCTCACGGACGCTGGCTTCACCGCGCGTCCATAAGACACTCATGATGCGGTGTTCGGCTTCGGTCAGGGTCGGGGAGGCAGGTCTGGCCATCAACGTATTCCTTAGTTTTTCTTGTCATCGCATGGGCCCGCCCTGCTATCAACTAAAAACTTAGTTAGGAATATACCTGATTGAATATGCTAAGATTTATCGCTGTCTCAGCATCACATAGAACGCCCCCGAGCCGCCGTGTTTACGGCTCGCTTCGGCAAAGCCGGACGCTAGCTGGGCAAAGTCTGGATCGCGCATCCACTGGGTGAAGGACCGGCGCAATATGCCAGGCAGAGCCCGTTCCTCAGGGTCCCAGGGCTGGAACCGGCGGTCATCGAGCGCCCGGGCGCCGGCGCCTTTGCCGGTGATCACCAGCACCGTCCGAAAACCCTTGCCGCGGCAGCGATGCAAAAACCCCAATAACGCGTGGCGCGCACTGGCCGTGGTCATGCCGTGAAGATCCAGACGCGCCTCGACCTCGACCTGACCGCGGCGGACCTTCTTTTCCGGCGTTCGGTCCACAGGGGTGCGCCTTGCGGGGCGCTGCGCCATTTCCCGCATCAGATCGCGCTGCAAAGCGCCTGATTTCAACGGTTCGACCTGCGGGATGGGCGGAGCGCTGGGCTTGGGCGGCTCGACATCCTCGCGCTCCAGCCGTTTCAGACGCTCTGCATCCAGCGGTTTGACCCCGCGCGCAAACCGGGTCCAGAGCTCACGCTCTTCAGGCTTGAGCCCGCGTGGAGTGCGCCGCTTCGCCATCAGCGCAGCTGTCGCGCCGCCAGCTCATTCGGCAAAAGCAGCGTCCAGCGCGCATTCGGATCATTCTGCCGCCCGGCGCGCTCGCCCGCTTCATAGCCCCAGCCAAAAAACAGATCGCCCCGAACCGGACCCTGAATCGCGCCACCAGCGTCCTGGGTGATCACCAGCCCGCTCCAGTTTGGCGCGCCATGAAGTCGCGCATTCACCACCACAGGCACACCCCAGGCGTGGTGCGCCGCATCCACCGCAATCGACGCCATCGGCGTCAGAGGCGCGCCTTGCGCGCCGATCGGACCTTCGGTGTGATCATCAAGGCTATCGAGGGTGAAAAAGACATAGCGCGGATTTTCATCAAAAAGCGGACGCCAGGATTGCGGCCCGCGCAGGCGCAGCCAATTCTCGATATCCTGTTTGGAGGCGTTGTGTTCAGACAATTCACCACGATCGATCAGGATACGCCCGATCGACACATAGGGCCGGCCGTTATGCGCCGCGAACCGCACCCGCGCTTCAGAGCCGTCCGGATAGTGCAGACGGCCCGAGCCCTGAATTTGCAAGAAGAAGACATCAATCGGACGGCCCCAGGCCAGTGGCACGCCGAGGTTTTGCGCTTCGATCTCGGCGCGCGACTGATACGGCACGAACTCGCGATCGGCGGCCCGGCCGACGACGCGGCGGCCTTCGAGTCCGGCGATGAACTGGCCCAGATCCCCGGTCAGGAGATCACTTGGCAATCCCCGGATCGCCATCGAAAACTCCGGCGTCGGCGAGGCGCTGACCTCGACCACAGGCTCGTAATACCCGGTCAGCCGTCCTGCGCCATCCAGCTCGACCGGCGTGAAGCTGCGCTCAAAGAAGGCGCGCGCGCTGGCTGCATCGGGCTGCAGGGGCGCGATCATCGCCGCCTGCAAGCAGACCGAACGCCAATCGCCTGCAGAGCCGGCATAGCTGACGCGCGGATTCATCGGATCGCGGTCTGGTCGATCTTCAATACGCTCGCATGACCGCACAAAAGCAGAGAGCGCCGCTTGCGCATCCACGCGATGCCAGCCCTCAACCGAAGAGAACGGCACCGGATGAAGCGTCACTGAACTCACCGCCGGGCGCGGCGGAAAACCGCCGGGGCGGTCCGTCTGGCCAGGTTGAGCGGGTGAGGGCGCGCCCGGTCCGCTGGAACACGCAGCCACGACTAACAGGGCCAGAAGCCCGGCCAGCTTAAGCGGGCTTGACCCCGGACAGGCGCCAGTTGGGGTTGTCGTTGGTGACGTCACGCTCAAAGCTCCAGATCTCATCGACCGTTTTCAGAGTGGTGAGGTCTCCCTCCACCACATCTCCTTGAGCATTGCGGGTTTCACTGGCGAGCTCGGCGGAGAAGGCGATCTTCACCTTGGCCCGATTATCGTTAAGAGAGGCTTCAGAAATCTCGGCGGACTTGATCCGGTCGATCTCTGTGATCATCGTCAGGTTCTGGTCTTCACGCGCCGATATCGCCTGATCATAGGCTTTCATCACCCGATCTGACAAAAGCGGCTGAAGCGCTTCGCGGTCACCTTTGGCGTAAGCCGAAACAATCATTTCATAGGCCGCTTTGGCGCCTTTGGTGAATTCCTTGGGGTCAAAGCTGGGATCATGCCGGGCGATCTGGGTCAGACCCTCGCCCGCCGGACCGGAAAAACTCGCAGCGAAGGGCGTATCTTCTTGTGGCGGGCGCATGGAGGGCGGAGACGGCATGGCGCCGGCGGCTTCAGCCCGCTCACGCTGTTCGCGTTCCACATCCTCCGCCGTTCGTCCCGACGGCTTGCCCAGCACCATGTACAGGCGCACGCCCAGGAACACGGCCAGGCCAGCGAAAAACAGGATTTGAAGAATGTCCATAAGGGGCGCTCGCGCAGGTTTGAGTGCGTTGGCCTTCAGATATAGGGGCTATGACCGCCCGCGTCACGCGGGGGGTTGAGCTTGCCGCATACGCGTGCGCATGCTACGCGCCCCGCTTCACCCTTAGTCTGTTACGGGATGGCGCAGCCTGCGCGGTCCCGATCAAAACCTGAGTAAACTCATCATGACCGACGCGCCCGCCACGCCGCAAGGCGGCGAACAGCCAATGCCTCCCGCCATCCGTGTGGCGGGACAGTATGTCAAAGACCTGTCGTTTGAAAATCCTGGCGCGCCAGACAGCCTGCGCGGCGCCGGACAGCCCAATATCGATCTGAGCGTGGACGTTCAGGCCCGCGATATGGGCGGCGACATGTTCGAGGTCGAGCTGATCATCGGCGCCCGCGCCCAGCGCGACTCCAACCCGGTCTTCATCGTCGAGCTGACTTATGCCGGCCTGTTCCAGATCCAGAACGTGGATGCGCAAGCGCGCGAAGCCTTCTTGCTGATCGAATGCCCGCGTCTGATCTTCCCGTTCGCTCGCCGCGTCCTGTCTGACGCCACCCGCGATGGCGGCTTCCCGCCGCTGATGCTGGAGCCGGTCGACTTCGCCGCGCTCTACCGCCAGCAAATGGCTCAGCGCGCCCAGGCCCAGCAAGGCGCGCCGGCGACCCCGCCGGCTGACGCCTAAGACCAAGCCTTACTCTGCCGAGGCGTCAGCCTTGAGCAGACCCAGAGACTGCCAGAGCGGGTCGTCCATCTCCGAGATAAACTCGGCGTGGGCGGCCCGTTCTTGTTCAGAGACCAGGGATTTGAGCGATTTCGGCCGCGGCGTGCGCACGGGATAGACCACTTTGCCGTCGCCGCCGTCAGACCCTGAAAAGCTCAAGCTTTGCTCACGTCCGCCATTGAGCTCGAGATACACTTCCGCCAGCAAGTAGGAGTCGATCAGCGCCCCGTGCTTGGTGCGGCTGTCGAGCGAGACGTCAAAGCGTTTGCACAAGGCGTCGAGACTTGCCGGTGAGCCGGGATACTTCGCCCGCGCCATGGCGGCGGTGTCGATAAAGCGTGACTTGGGGATGATCGGCCGGGCGCAACGCTCCAGCTCCATATTGATGAAGCCCATGTCGAACATGGCGTTATGTGCGACCAGCGTTGAGTCCTCGATAAACTCCAGGAACTGATCGACGATCTGGATGAAGACGGGCTCGTCTTTGAGCATTTCGCGGGTATGACCCGTCACGGCGGTCACCTCGGCGGGGATGTCGCGCTCGGGATTGATCAGGATGCGCAAGTCCTTGCCGGTCGGGATGAGGTCAATCACCTCCACGCAGCCCAGCTCGGTGATGCGATCACCGCCTCTGGGGTCCAGACCTGTCGTCTCGGTGTCGAAAATGATCTCGCGCTTGCTCATGACGCGGCCCCATCCGTTTTGAGCTGATCCAGCAGCGCGCGCACCTGGTCGCGCGCAAACTCAACGCCCTGGCTGGTGTCGATCACATGATCAGCCCGGGACCGTTTTTCCGCATCCGGCGTCTGCCGCGCCAAAATGGCTTCAAACTTGTCCACGCTCATGCCCTCACGCGCCAGAACCCGCTCACGTTGAACCGCTTCGGGCGCCGAGACCACCACCACATGATGCACCTGGTCATGCTGCCCGGTTTCAAACAGTAACGGCACATCGAGCACCACGATTTCAGCGCCAGACTGTTCCGCCTCATGGAAAAACCGGCGACGCGCCGCCCCTACGAGGGGATGGACAATCGCGTTCAGCGTTTCAAATTTCGCCGGATCCGCCTGCAATACCGCGCTCAGCTTGACGCGATCCACCCCTGCGCTGTCCGACGTGCAGCCCGGAAACGCGTGCTCGATCAAGGGGACCGCCTCGCCGCCTGGGAGATACATCTGCGCCACCGCCGCGTCCGCATCAAACACCGGCACGCCTTCTTCGGCGAACAGGGTGGCGGTGGTGGATTTTCCCATGCCGATGGATCCTGTGAGGCCCAGAACGATCATGCCCGTTGCTCCAACGCCGCCAGCAAAGCCCCGCGCACCTCGTCATGTGCAGGAGCCGGAGCGCCGAAAAACGCTTCAAACGCCGGGCGCGCCTGTCCCACCAGCATGATGAGGCCATCAGTGGTGCGCCGGCCCAGCTGCTCGGCCTGCACCAGAAGCTCTGTCTTCAACGGCGCATAGACCATGTCAAACACCAGCGCGTCGCTCGCTGTCGCTGACAGATCAACAGTCAGGGGCGGCTGGCCGGTCATGCCCAGGGATGTCGCGTTGATGACAAGGCTTGCGCCTTCAAACGCCGCGGCATCGTCCAGCGCATAGATCTCCGCCGTCAGACCAAAATCCTGCGCCAAAGCCTTCGCACGATCCGCCGTACGATTGAGAATACGGATTTCACGGTCCTGGGATTTGAGATGATACAAAGCGGCGCGCGCCGCTCCACCGGAGCCAATCAGAACGGCAGGTCCTGAACCTGAATCTGATTCAAGGGCGCGGGCGATCCCCACATGATCGGTATTGTCCGCTTCAATGCGGCCCTGACGCCAGACCAGCACATTCGCTGCTCCTATGGCGCACGCCGCATCACTGGAGGTATCAGCGGCCTGCAAGGCCGCCTCTTTGTGCGGGATGGTGACATTGACGCCCACCAGACCCGCATGAAACCGCGCGCGGACCGCTTCAGCGAACGCATCCGGCTCACATTCAATGATGACGTAATCGCCGGGCTGGCCTGTTTCATCGAGCCAGGTCTTCATGATCAACGGAGACAGCGAATGCTTCGCCGGCCATCCCACTACGGCTGCTTTGGGCCAGTCACTCACCATGTCAGCGCGCCGCAACGCCTTCACGGCGCAACGCGTCCAGAACCGGGAGGAGCGACAAGCCCAGAATGGCGAAATAGTCGCCTTCAGTGCGCTCAAACAATTGCGCGCCCAGCCCTTCATAGGCGTAGCACCCCACGCCCTTGGTCAGAATCTCCCCAGCATTCTCAAGGTAGTATGCCAGGAACTCATCGGAAAAATCGCGCATCACCAGAATTGATCGAGCCTGATGTCGCCAGACGATCTCACCATCTCGCGCCAGGGCGATTCCGCCCTGAAGATAATGTGCGCCGCCGCGCAGCTGACGCAGCCTCGCTTCAGCCTCTTCAACCGAACGCGCCTTGTCATAGGCGACGCCGTCAAACTCCAGCACCTGATCAGAGCCCAGCACCAGCGCGCCCGGCCGTCGTCTGGAGACTTCCAACGCCTTGAGCTCAGCGAGTTTTAACGCCAGCGCCGCAGGATCGCCTTCAAAACTGTCTTTGACCGCGCCCTCATCAATATCAGCGGGATCAATTTCGAAGTTGAGCTGGGCGTTTTCCAGAATGGCGCGGCGTGACGCCGACCCTGATGCGAGAATGAAGCTCATGTAAGCGCCTCAGAATTTGGATTTATGATCATTGAGAAGGTTGAGAACCTTCGCCGCGGTCTCTTCAATCGAGCGACGGGTGACGTCAATCGACGGCCAGTTATAGCGTGCAAACAGACGCTTGGCGTGAATGACCTCCTCTTTCACCGTCTCCTCGTCCACATAATCGGTGGAGCGGTCTTCTTTCAGGTTCAACAGCCGGTTGCGGCGTATCTGAATAATGCGCTCGGGCGAGGCGGTGAGGCCCACGATCAGCGGTTTCTTCAGCCGGTACAGGATTTCCGGCAAAGGCGCGCCCGGCACCAGAGGAATATTGGCGGTGCGCACGCCGCGATGGCCCAGATAGATGCTGGTCGGGGTTTTCGAGGTGCGCGACACGCCGAGCAAGATCACATCGGCGCTGGCGAGATCATCCCCCTGACCATCATCATGAGCCATGGAATAGTTCATCGCCTCTATCCGGCGATAATAGTCGGCGTCCAGCACGCGTTGCGCGCCCGCCTTGCCCTGAACCGGCGCACCCAGATAGCTCGACATGGTGGCCTGAATGGGATCAAGAACCGCCAGCGCAGGCATGCCCATGGACGCGCAGGCGTCTTCCAGATCCCGGCGCAAATCCGCGTTCACCAGGGTGAACATGACGATGCCGGGAAACGCCTGAATATGCTCGAGCGCCCGCTCGAGTTGGCGCGGAGAACGCACCAGAGCAAACAAATGCTCGATGGGCCTCACATTCTGGAACTGCGCCACCGAAGCGCGCATCACCTCCATCAGGGTTTCCCCTGTGGAATCGGAAATCATATGGACGTGGAAATAGATTCCGATATCGCCGGATCGGGGCATGCGCGGCTCCTCAGCAGACCTCATCCCCCATCGGTAGCTTGTTGCGCGCAAGCTGTGAATAACCCTGTCTGCTTGTCCACGGCATGAAAGTGAATGGGGACAAGACCGAGCGAGGATCTCGTCGGCGCCCATTTGGCGCCCACTCATTCACACATGGGCATAAACAGATCGAAACTTGCCTGCGGTCTGTCGATAATTACCTGAGTCCGGGACCCGGTTTTTTCCCCCTCCGCCACCACACACTCGCACAGGTCAATGTTAACGAAGGTAAAAAATGAGTTAACGTCTCATTATGATACAAAAGTCAGACCGTGGATGACCCATGCTCACACCCTGTGGAAAGCTGGCGCCAGCGTTGATGCGTCGCACTTATCCACGTTATGGGCGCCTCTACTATCACCCCCTCTTTTGATTCAAATTAAAAGAAAGGTATGACCGGGTCTGACCTGACCGGGGATAACCTTCAAACCCCGGCGCTGAAGAGAGCTATCAATGACTGACAAGAACCAGCCCTTCCTGCGCGCCCTGGCCGGCGAAACCGTCTCTCCCCCGCCAATCTGGCTGATGCGTCAGGCGGGACGGTATCTGCCTGAATATCGTGAAGTTCGGGCAGGACAGCCTGATTTCATCAATTTCTGCCTGAACCCTGACGCCGCCGCTGAAGTCACCTTGCAGCCTATTCGCCGTTACGGCTTTGATGCGTCAATCGTCTTTGCCGATATTCTGCTGATCCCTTACGGACTGGGCCAAAAAGTCTGGTTTGAAAAAGGCGAAGGGCCGAAACTGGAGCCGCTGGCGCTTGAAGATATAGGTTCGCTGTCTGTCGAAAGAGCGAAAGAGGTTCTTAAGCCCGTCAGCGAGACCATCCGCAAAGTCCGCGCCGGTCTGCCTGACACCTGCTCCCTGATCGGCTTCGCCGGATCGCCCTGGACGGTCGCCACCTATATGATCGAGGGCGGCGGATCAAAGGACCGGTTCAAGGCCCGAACGCTCGCCTGGAGCCAGGCCGCCGAGTTTGACGCTTTGATGGACCTGCTGGCCGAAGCGAGCGCGCAGTACCTCAAGGCGCAGGCCGATGCAGGCGCAAATGCGCTCAAGCTCTTTGATTCCTGGGCGGAGGGCTTGCCTGATCCCCTGTTTGACCGGGTGATCATCAGGCCGACCAAGCTGATCATCGATCGTTTGCGTGAAATGGGCGTGGACTTGCCCGTCATCGGCTTTCCACGTGGCGCCGGTCCGCAAGCCATTCGCTATGCGCGTGAAACCGGGGTGCAATGCCTGGCCCTTGATCATGGCGTGGATACGGGCTGGGCGCGTGAGGCTTTCCCGAAGAACCTTGTCTTGCAAGGCCAGCTGGACCCGGCGGTGCTGCGCGCAGGCGGCGCCATGCTGGATTCAGAGATTGATCGTCTCCTTTCCGCATGGTCGGGTCGGCCCTATGTGTTCAATCTCGGACACGGCATTCATCTCGACACGCCGCCTGAAAACGTCACCCGGCTGATTGAGCGGGTGCGGAGTTTCAAGGCTTAAGCCATTCCGGCGGCGTTGATTTCAGACAGGAGTAAGGTCATGGCGCGGCGTATTGCAGTGGTGCTGTTCAATCTGGGCGGCCCGGACAAGCCCGAGAATGTGCGGCCGTTCCTGCGCAATTTGTTCAGGGATCCCGCAATCATCGGCGCGCCTGGCCTGATCCGAGAAGCCTTGGCCTGGTTCATCTCCACGACCCGGACCAAGGAAGCGACGGAAAACTACGCCAAGATGGGCGGCGGATCGCCCATCGTGCCGGAAAGCCAGAAACAGGCGACCGCTCTCACCGCCGCTCTGCAAGAGCGATTGGGGGAAGACGACGAGGTGCGCTGTTTCCTCTCCATGCGCTATTGGCATCCCTTCGTTGCGGAATCGGTTGAGGCGGTGAAAGCCTATGATCCTGATGAAATTGTGCTTCTGCCGCTCTATCCGCAGTTTTCCACGACCACGACCGGCTCATCGCTGAAAGCGTGGAAGGATGCGGGCGGACCTGAAGCGCGGGCGATCTGTTGTTATCCCGAAGAGGCCGATTTCATCACCGCTCACGCCAGGCTGATCGAACAGGCCTGGGACGAAGCCGGTAAGCCAGACAATACGCGGGTGCTGTATTCGGCGCATGGTCTGCCGGAGACCATCATCAAGAAGGGCGACAGCTATCAATGGCAGGTCGAGCAGACCGTGGCCCAGGTGAATGCGCGCCTGCCTGAACACCTGCAAAACCACGAGATCTGTTTTCAGTCCCGCGTCGGTCCGCTCAAATGGATCGGACCGTCCACGGAAGAAGCCATCGAACGCGCCTGTCAGGATGACAAGCACATTCTTCTGACCCCGATCGCTTTTGTGTCCGAGCACATTGAGACCCTGGTCGAGCTTGATGAGGAATATGCCGAGCTTGCCGAAGAGCATGGCGCACGCGGCTATGACCGGGTGCCGGCGCTGGGCGATCAGCCTGATTTCATTGCAGCGCTCGCCAAGATTACGCTAGAAGCACTTGAAGGCGGCAACGGCCTCAAGCCGCCTCAGGGCAAACCGATCTGTCCGGGCAAGTTCGGACGCTGCCCGTGTCTTGAAGCGGGTCTGAAACAGGGTGTTGCGGCGTAATGGATTTCATTCTTCCAGGCTCCACCGGCTATCTGGTGATCAAGGCGCTGCATATCATCGCGGTGATCTTCTGGATGGCGGGCATGCTCTATCTGCCGCGTCTGTTCGTTTATCATCATCAGGCCCAGACGGCGGGGGAGCTGGAAGGGGCGTTGCTGATCCAGGAACGCAATCTTCTCAAGATCATCCTCAACCCGGCCCTTATTGCGGTCTGGGTTCTTGCGATTGTGATGATCGCCGCAAATCCGAGTTTGTTCAGCCAGGGCTGGTTTCATTTCAAACTGTTGCTGGTGCTGTTGATGTCCGGCATTCACGGATTTTATGCGGCGAGCGCCAAGAAATTCGCCAAGGGCGAACGACCTCGCTCTGAAAAGTTCTGGCGGATCATGAATGAAGGCCCGGCGATCCTCGTGATCATCATTGTGCTGCTGGCTGTCGTGAAGCCTTTCTGAGCCTCAAAAATCATTGACGCAGACCCGGGTTCGTGGCAGGGAAAGGTGACTCCTTTACAGGATCCCTCCTTTTGGCTTCGGGCCGCGCCAGCATTCATGTCTGGACAGCGCCTGAGCCGACTACCCATTTCCATAGTCGATCTGCGCCGCAACCGGCGCTGTTCGTCGTCTGGTGTTTCGCAAGACCCTTGCAGTGTCCGGTCTTGTGAGCCGAGCTGTCTGAGAAACCCATGACCGATACGCCTGAAACCGAGCCGCAGGACGGCAGCGACGCCGTGTCCCATTCGACCCGCCGCATGTCGCTTCAGGAATTGAAGGAAAAGTCGCCCGCCGAACTGGTGGAGCTGGCTGAAAGCCTTGATATCGAAAACGCCTCCGCCCTGCGCAAGCAAGGCATGATGTTCGCCATTCTCAAGGCTCTGGCTGATGAAGGCGCAGAGATTTCCGGCGGCGGCACGCTGGAAGTGCTGCAAGACGGGTTTGGCTTCCTTCGTGCGCCGGAATCCAACTATCTGCCAGGTCCTGACGACATTTATGTCTCTCCCAGCCAGATCCGCCGTTTTGGTCTGCGCACTGGCGATACGGTGGAAGGCGAGATCCGGGCGCCGCGCGATAATGAGCGGTATTTCGCCTTGCTGAAGGTCTCCTCGATCAATTTCGAGGAGCCCGAGAAATCCCGTCACAAGGTTCACTTTGACAATCTGACCCCGCTCTATCCCGACGAGCGGTTCAACATGGAAATCCAGGACCCGACCAAGAAAGACCGGTCGGGCCGGGTGATCGACATCGTCTCTCCGCTGGGCAAGGGCCAGCGCGCCCTGATCGTGGCGCCGCCGCGGACCGGTAAGACGATGCTGATGCAGAACGTCGCTCACGCCATCGAGACCAACCATCCCGAGTGCTATCTGATGGTGCTGCTCATCGACGAGCGCCCTGAAGAAGTGACGGACATGCAGCGCACGGTGAAGGGTGAGGTCGTGGCCTCCACCTTTGACGAGCCGGCGACGCGTCACGTCCAGGTGGCCGAGATGGTGATCGAGAAGGCCAAGCGCCTGGTCGAGCACAAGCGTGACGTGGTCATCTTGCTTGATTCCATCACGCGCCTTGGCCGCGCCTACAACACCGTGGTGCCGAGCTCTGGCAAGGTGCTGACGGGCGGCGTGGACGCCAACGCCCTGCAACGTCCCAAGCGTTTCTTCGGCGCGGCGCGGAACATTGAGGAAGGCGGCAGCCTGACCATCATCTCAACCGCGCTGATCGACACCGGCTCGCGCATGGACGAGGTGATCTTTGAAGAGTTCAAAGGCACCGGCAACTCCGAGATCATCCTGGACCGGAAAGTCGCCGACAAGCGCGTCTTCCCGGCCATCGACATTCTCAAATCCGGCACCCGTAAAGAAGAACTTCTGGTGCCCAAGCAGGATCTGCAGAAAACCTATGTGTTGCGCCGGATCCTCAATCCGATGGGCACGCAGGACGCGATCGAGTTCCTGCTCTCCAAGCTCAAGGAAACGAAGAGCAACGAAGAGTTCTATGACTCTATGAACACCTGATAGTTCAAGGTGTTGTGTGTTCCAGCGGCCGCCCTTCAGGGCGGCCGTTTGCGTTTGGGGCTAGCGTTTGGATGATGGGATATGGATAATGCTTAAAAGCTAAAGTATCGGGGAGAAAACCCATGTCTGAACCGAATATCACCCTTTATCACGCGCCCATGTCCCGCTCCGTCCGCGTCCGCTGGTGTCTTGAGGAAATGGGCTTGCCGCATACGCTGGTCAATCTTGGTCCCATCACCGCAAACCAGCGCGGAAATATGGGCGGAGCAGACTTCAAGGCGATCAATCCCATGCAGAAAATTCCTGCAATGACGGACGGTGATCGTGTGATGCTGGAATCGGTCGCCATGGTGGAATATCTCGTCACCAAATACGGGCCCACCGAGCTCGCTGTGACGCCGGACGAGCCTGACTATGACCGTTATCTGGAATGGATGCATTTCAGCGAGGGCACCATGTCCATGGCGGTCAATCTCACCTTGGCGCATACGACGCTGTTGCCTGAGGAACAGCGTAATCCAGGACTCGCCAAGTGGGCGCGCATGGAACTCGACAAGCAGTTCAAGCTGATTGCTGAGCGCGGTCTGGGTGATGGTCGGGAGTATCTGGCGGCCAATCGGTTTACGGCCGCTGACATCGCCTTGGGCTATCTGTTTTATCTTCTGAAGATCGTGAAACAGTTTGATGGCGCGCCTGAAGCGGTGAACGCGTATTTTGATCGCTTGCGGACCCGTCCAGCCTGGCAGCGCGCCAGCGCGGATTGAGCATGAAAAAGCCGGCGAGAGATCTCGCCGGCTTTTTTCTTGTCCAACAGGTTTGAGCCTAGCCCTGAGCCGCTGGACACGCCTCAAGCAGAGCCCGTGACGCTTCATCGGCGTTCAGCGCTGCAGCGGCGGCTGGAACATCGTCCACCGAGATCACTTCCGCGCCGTTTCGGCTGAGCAGCTGATAGTCCACCGTGCCATTCCGCTCGCCGCCAAAATCACCGAAGCTTGTCTCGATCCCGAGATGGGCGAGCTCAGCATCCCATTCAGGATTCCCTGTGCCGACACCCAGCCAGATCGTCGCGAGGTCGAAGTTTACGTCACCCTGTTCGAGGCGTTCGAGATCTTCGGCGTCGCGCGCGCCCACTGACAGGACGACATCCGGCAGGAGGTTGGCGAGCAAGATAGCATCCTCGATCGAATAGGTGATGACGATAGAGCGATCAACGGCGCTCGCCGCGACCAGGGTTTCGCTGATCTCTTCAAAACTGGTGTCCTTGAGGTCGACCTGGGCGAAGCCGCGACCGTCCAGAAAACTCAGTGCATCGGCGAAAGTGGGCACGTTTTCATCCAGCACCTGACCGTCCACATCGACGAGCTGCAGCTCTGAAATCTCGGCATAGGTCATCTCGGTGACGACGCCGGTTCCGTTGGTGGTGCGGTCCACGGTGTCGTCATGCATCAGGATCAATACGCCGTCCGCAGTTTTGGCCACGTCCATTTCCATGAACAGAGCGCCGTCATCAAGCGAGGCCTGCATGGCGCCGATTGAGTTTTCCGCCGCGCCCGGACGATCGCCCGTGCGGTGCGCCTGGAGCAAGGTGACGCCTTGCTCGCGCGCGCAGTCGAGATAGGCGGGCAGATCGACGCCGGTCAGCCACAGATCCGCTGCGGCGGTTTCGGCATGCGCCGCGTTGAGCTCGGACGGCGTCGCTGGTTCGGCGGCTTGCTCGGGCGCCGGCGCTTGCGCGGAACAAGCGGCGAGGGCGAAGAGGCTGACGCCAAAGAGGAAGCGCATGGAAAATTTCCTATTTCAGTTGATCATTCAAGAAGTTGATTGATCTTGCATTAGCGAGAGCCGCATCTTCGGCATGATAGTGAGCGCCACCGGGCCGGGCGAAGGCGTGATCACGCTCTGCATAATGATGAATCGTGACAAGTCCATGCCGGGACAGCTCTTCTTGGATCTGGGCCTGGGCTTCGGGCGGCACAAACTCATCCTGGCCAGCCATGTGCAGCATGAGCGGATGAGAAATCGACGGCGCCTCTGAGAGCAGGTTCTGGATGTTGACCCCGTAATAGCCCACGCACGCGTCCGCATCTGTACGGCATGCAGTGAGATAGGCGAGCTGACCGCCCAGGCAGTACCCGACCGCGCCGACCTTGGGGGCGCCGTTCTGTCTCAGCTGGGCGATGGTGGCGGCGACGTCGCGGATTCCGGCGTCCACATCGAACTTGCCGAAGAGATCAAACGCCTGGTTCAGCTCTTCCTCGGTTTTGTCCGTAATCTGAATACCAGGCTCGATCCGCCAGAACAGGTCAGGGCAGATCGCCGTGAAGCCCTGAGCGGCGTAATCGTCGCACAGCTCTCGCATGACGGCGTTCACGCCGAAGATTTCCTGCAAAACGATCAGGGCGGGGCCTTCACCGGTCTGATATGCGGAAAAGTCGCCGTCGGGGCCATGAATGATGATGTTTGATCCTGCCATGAGACGAGTCTCCTTGCGTGTTGAGCGGGTGCGGCAGCCTGGCTTTGTCATGTGCCGCATGGAGGCGTACAGTGAGGCGATGAATTCTTCGCCCGCTGCGCGGCGAGACTGAGGCGAGGCCCCCATGAAGGTCAACATCAATATCGAATGCACTCCGGAAGAGGCGCGGACCTTTATGGGCCTGCCTGATGTCACGGGGCTCAATGCTCAGCTTGTCGAAGAGATGAGCAAGCGCATGTCAGCCAATATGGACGCCATGGAGCCTGACGCCCTGATGCGCTCCTGGATGACCATGGGAGGCGAGTGGCAAAAACAGATGATGGGTCTGATGGGCCAGGCCGCCTCTGGCCGGAGCTCCGGATCTGACAAGAGCTGACCGCCTTCATGATTGAGACGATTTTTGCACTGGCGAGCGCGCCGGGTCGCGCGGGCGTGGCGGTGATCCGTGTGAGCGGGCCCCGGACAGGAGATGTGCTGGACGCTGTCGCGGGCTTGCCGCGACCCAAGCCGCGTCTGGCCGTCTTGCGGGCGTTCCGATCCGATAGCGGCGCGGTCATCGACCAGGGTTTGGCGCTTTGGTTTGAAGGCCCGGCCAGCTTCACCGGCGAAGATTGCGCCGAGTTTCATGTCCATGGCGGGTCAGCGGTCATTGAAGCGCTGGCGGACTGCCTGATGGCCTTGGGCGCACGACCCGCTGAAGCCGGAGAATTTACGCGCCGCGCCTTCCAGAACGGGAAGATGGATCTAACCGAGGCAGAAGGCCTTGCTGACCTGATTGACGCAGAAACCGAAGGTCAGCGAGAGCAGGCTTTGTCCCAGATGACCGGCTCTCTGCGTAGCCTGTACGAAGACTGGCGCGAACAATTGATCTCGGTCCTCGTCGCCATAGAGGGGGAGGTGGATTTCCCGGACGAAGAGGATGTGCCGGACACCTTGTCAGATACGGCGGGTCCTCCGCTTGAGGCGCTCAGCCAGGCTTTGACCCGGCATCTTGATGATGGGCGGCGGGGAGAGCGTGTGCGTGAAGGGTTCTCCATCGCGCTGATCGGCGAACCGAATGCGGGCAAGTCCACCTTGCTGAACGCCCTGGCGCGTCGAGATGCGGCCATCGTCACCGATATTCCAGGGACTACGCGCGATGTCGTTGAAGTGCGTCTGGTTCTGGGTGGGTTTCCGGTGATCATCGCAGATACGGCGGGTTTGAGAGACGCGGCCGATCAGGTGGAGGCGGAGGGCATCAGGCGTGCGCTCGAACGGGCGGAACGTGCGGATCTTCGGCTCGGCGTCGTCGATGTTTCACGTGAAACACGTCCCGACAAGTTGCTGGGAACGCTGCGTACGAATGATGCCCTGATCCTGAACAAGATGGATCAGGGACAGGCGCTTCATCTATCAGATGAGCTGGGTATGACCCGGTTCAAGTTGTGTGCGAAGTCCGGCGAGGGATTGTCAGCCCTGGAAGGCTGGTTGGAGCGTCAGGTCATAGAGCGATTGAGCCGCCGGGAGGCGCCAGCCTTGTCTCGCGCCCGCCATCGTCAGGCGGTGGAGCGAGCTCTTGACCATCTGAACGCGGCCCGGGGACAGCTGTCACGGGCGCCGGAGCTTGCGGCCAGCGATGTGCATCTGGCGATGCGGGCGCTGGAAAGCCTGACGGGACGCATCGACGTGGAAGACGTGCTCGACCGGGTGTTCAGCCAGTTCTGCATTGGCAAATAGGCGCCATTTTCAGGCCTTGAAAATCTGACATCATCTCGACTCCTTACCCCCGGCGCCCTATGTAAGCGGCCCGGCGCGACGCAGAGACCCCGCGCCTGAGAGTTGACCCATGAGACTTGATCAGATCCAAGCCCAGGCGCAGCCCTGGGACGTGATTGTTATCGGCGGCGGCCATGCGGGCTGTGAGGCGGCCAGCGCTTCGGCTCGTCTGGGCGCGCGCACGCTTTTGCTGACCCACAAGGCGTCGACCATAGGCGAGATGTCCTGCAACCCGGCTATTGGCGGGTTGGGCAAAGGGCATCTGGTGCGCGAAGTGGATGCGCTGGATGGCGTGATGGGCCGGGTGGCGGATGCGTCTGGCATCCAGTTCCGACTGCTCAATCGCTCCAAAGGTCCGGCGGTGCGCGGGCCCCGCACCCAGTCTGATCGCAAGCTCTATCGCGAAGCCATGCAAGCCGCGCTCGCTTCACAGTCTGATCTCTCCATCGTCGAGGCTGCGGCGGAAGACCTGATCATCGAGAACGGGCAGTGCCGCGGCGTCATTGACGGGGAGGGGCGCGCCTATCGCGCAGGCGCAGTGGTTCTGACCACGGGCACCTTTCTGAAAGGCGTCATTCATCGCGGGCATGAGCGCATCCCGGCGGGCCGACATGGCGAAGCGCCGGCGAATGGCCTGTCTGAAACGCTCTATGGTCTGGGCTTGCGACTTGGGCGGTTGAAGACGGGCACGCCCGCGCGCCTGGATGGCTCGACCATCAACTGGGCGGCGCTGGAGATGCAGGCGGCGGATGAGACCCCCGTGCCGTTCTCTTTCCTGACCGATGCGATCACGGTGCCGCAGATTGCGTGCGGCATCACGCGCACCACTGAAGAGACCCACAAGATCATTGCTGACAATCTGGACCAGTCCGCGGTCTATGGCGGGGCGATCTCGGGACGGGGACCACGGTATTGCCCCTCGATCGAGGACAAGGTCGTGCGGTTTGCAGACCGAAGCCAGCACCAGATCTTTCTGGAACCGGAAGGGCTCGATGACGACACGGTCTATCCCAATGGCATTTCCACCTCGCTTCCCGATGCGGTCCAGGACGCTTTTCTGCGCACCATTCCGGGGCTCGAACAGGTCAAGGTGCGCCGATACGGCTATGCCATTGAGTATGATTATGTAGACCCACGCGAGCTGAGCGCGACGCTGGAGATCAAGGCCATGCCGGGCCTGTTCCTGGCGGGTCAGATCAATGGCACCACGGGATATGAAGAAGCGGCGGCTCAAGGCTTGATGGCGGGTTTCAACGCTGCGCTGAAAGCTTCAGGGTCTGAGCCCTTTATTCTCGATCGGTCAGAGGCGTATATCGGCGTGATGATCGATGATCTGATCACCCGAGGCGTGACCGAACCCTATCGCATGTTCACGTCGCGGGCCGAATACCGCCTGACCTTGCGAGCCGATAACGCCGATCAGCGCTTGACCGACAAGGCGATTGCGCTGGGCGCTGTGAGTGTTTCACGTGAAACATCCTGGCGTCAGCGTCAGGCCGATCTGGCTCAGGCTCGGAAGATGGCGACGGATCTCACTTTGACGCCGGCGGAAGCCAAACGTCATGGCATCAAGGTCAATGAGGACGGCAAACGGCGCTCTGTGATGGAATTGCTGAGCTATCCCGATATTGGCTGGAGTGATATGGCGGCGATCTGGCCTGAATTGAGCGAGATCAAGCCGCGTGTGGCTGAGCAGATCGAGATCGATGCGGTCTATCATGGCTATCTCGAGCGTCAGCAATTGGACATTCTTGCGTTCCAACGCGATGAAGGCGTTCGGATCCCCACCGGCTTTGACTATTCGGACGTGGGCGGGCTCTCCAATGAAGTACGTGAAAAGCTGATTGCGGCGACCCCTGCCACGCTGGGGCAAGCGGCTCGTATTGAAGGCGTTACGCCTGGCGCCCTGACGGCGCTCCTGGCGCATCTGAAACGTCGGACGGCCGGGGCGCAGAGCGCATGAGCGAGATGAGCTACGGGCCTGAGCAGTTTCAGGCTGAAACCGGTGTTTCACGTGAAACACTGGAGCGGTTCGAAACCTGGCGGCGGCTTCTGGAAGAGACCAGCGCCCACACCAATCTGGTGGGGCGGGGGACGCTGGCCGAATTCTGGCATCGTCATGCGCTGGATAGCTGGCAGGTGCTGGAGTTGATGCCAGGCGCCGCCCGCTGGGCGGATCTGGGCGCCGGGGCGGGTTTTCCGGGTCTCGCCATCGCTTTCGGCTTGATGGAGCGTGGTGTTGAGGCGGGCCATGTGTTGATGGTGGATTCTGTCGCCAAGAAAATGGCGTTCGTGAACCAGGTCATCCGGGAAACCAAAGCCCCCGCGATTGCGCGTGCAGACCGGGTGGAATCGATCCATCCTGTCCCTGAAATGGATGTCGTCACCGCCCGCGCCATGGCGCCTTTGGGCAAATTGCTCGGCTATGTCCATCCATTTGTGGAAAAAGGGGCTGTAGCCCTGCTTCCGAAGGGCGCACGGTATAATGAGGAATTGACCGAGGCGCGGAAAAGCTGGACTTTTGAGGCAGAGGTCTTGCCGAGCCGTACATCGCCCGAGGCCGCTATTCTTAAAATCAGGGGACTTGCTCGTGTCTGAAAGCTCTCGCATCGCGCCGCCCAAGGTTATCGCCGTCGCGAACCAGAAGGGGGGCGTGGGCAAGACCACGACCGCCATTAATCTGGCCACGGCGCTCGCCGCCATCGGTCAACGGGTTGTCGTCCTCGATCTGGATCCGCAGGGTAACGCGTCCACGGGTCTGGGCGTCTCTCGTGCAGACCGGCGAGCAACCTCCTATGACGTGCTGGTTGATGAGCGTCCGTTGCAGGACGCTTTGATCGACACGGATGTGCCGGGCCTGGCGATCATTCCCTCTGATGAGAATTTGTCGGGCGCCGAGCTTGAACTGTCGGATGCGCCGCGTCGCTCCTATCGGTTGCGGCATGCGATTGACCGTTTTCGCCGGACGCTCTCAGGCATGGGCGAGCATTGCGATTACATCCTGATCGACTGCCCGCCCTCTCTCAATCTTCTGACGGTGAACGCCATGACGGCGGCCGATTCCGTGCTGGTGCCGCTGCAAACGGAGTTCTTTGCGCTGGAAGGTCTGACCCAGCTGATGCGGACGATTGATCTTGTTCGCGGAAACTTGAACAAAACCTTGGAAATACAAGGTGTTGTCCTGACAATGTATGACCGCCGCAACAACCTCTCATCTCAGGTCGCCGCCGATGTGCGTGAGCATTTCGGAGACAAGGTCTACAAGACGGTCATACCGCGTAATGTTCGGGTGTCCGAGGCGCCGAGCTTCGGCAAACCGGTTTTGCTGTACGATCTCGAATGCGCCGGGGCGCAGGCCTATCTCAAACTGGCCAGTGAAGTGGTCAAGCAGGAGCGGCGCGCAGCTGACGCGCTGACCCCGGCATGAGTGCAGACGAACGCAAGCCGAGCCGCGGTCTGGGCCGAGGTCTGTCCGCCCTGCTGGGCGAAGGGGAAGAGGCGGACGCCATCCGCGCGGACACCGCCAACGCCAAGCGGTCCAGCTCCAGCCGGGACGGGGTGCAGATCTTGCCCGTGGAACTGGTTCAGCCCAATCCTGACCAGCCGCGCAAGACCTTCACCGAAGCTGATCTGGCCGAGCTGAGTGACTCCATCGCGACGAAAGGCCTGCTCCAGCCCATCCTGGTGCGTCCGATGTCGGGTGAGACCGAGCGCTACCAGATTGTCGCCGGTGAACGCCGGTGGCGGGCGGCGCAGCGCGCGCAGCTGCATGAAGTCCCGTGTCTGGTTCGTGAGCTAACCGATCGCGAAACCTTGGAAATCGCGATCGTCGAGAACGTCCAGCGGGCGGATCTCAATGCGGTCGAAGAGGCGCGCGCCTTCCGTCAACTGGTGGAGACGTTTGGTCATACTCAGGAAGACGTGGCCAAGGCGGTCGGCAAGTCGCGCGCTCATGTGGCGAACACCCTGCGACTTCTGGCGATGCCCAAAGCGGTGCTTGCGCATCTGGAGGCTGGCAGTCTGACCGCCGGGCATGCGCGCGCTATCGCCACAGCGCCCAATCCTGAAGCCTTGGCCGAACAGATCATTCGTGACGGCTTGTCAGTGCGCGCTGCGGAAGCTCTGGCGCGGAACGCCTCAGGCCAGGCGCCGGAGCGCAAGTCGGCGTCCAGCGGGTCCCAGCCCAAAGATGCGGATACGCGGGCGCTCGAAGCGGATCTCTCCAGCCGGCTTGGCCTGGCGGTCGAGATCAAGGCGAAGGGCGAGCAAGGCGAGCTGCGTGTCCGCTTTTCCAGCCTCGAGCAACTTGATGATGTGTGCCGTCGACTCAGCCAGACCGGATCAGGCGCCTATTAACCTGAATTTCCATTTCGCTGAGAGCGCTTGATCCGTAGACAGATACGCCGATTGAAATTTCAGGCGCTCTCAGCAAAATTTTTCCATAAGTAACTGTAATAAAATCACTTATCGACGCGCATTTGCGGCGGCGCGTGACAGGCGCAAGATCAGATCCCCGACAATGGCCTCGGCCGGGGCGCCCGAACGTTTGACAGCGCGTTCAGCGTCAAAGGCATATTTACGCGCCTGGTCCAGACGCCGTCCGGTCCATAGTCGCGCTGACCGTTTGAACTGGTCTGCTGGCGGTCCAAAGCGCGGAGCGCCCGCCCGAGCCAAAGCGCCCGCATCGCCGCCACCGGTGTGGAAGGTGTCAAACTGGTCGATGCGGCGTTGCAAGCCCCGTAGCACGCCGACAGGGTTCAGACCGGCGGAGAGCCCGCGGGCATAGGCGGCGTCCGCTGCGCGCACATCACCCCCGAGCGCTGGATCCAGGATCTGGTCCATGGCGGCTTCTGAGCCCACGGCCGAGATGTCAGCGATATCCTGCCGGGTGATCTGCGCGGGTACTCCGTCGCGTTGCGCGGCGAGACCTTTATACAGGATGAGCTTTTCCACCTCGCTACGCGCCAGGGCGCGATCGCCTTCCAGAAAGGGCGCGAGCATGGCGCGTGCGTCCGGGTCCAGGGAGAGGCTCTCGGCGCGAAACATCTCTTCAGCGAGGCCGATCAGATCGCGTGCATTATCGGCATAGCAGGGCGCGGCGAGGCTGCGTTTGCCGTCTTCCGCGGCCTTGCGGAGTTTTGAGGTTTTTCTCAGATCGCCTGATTCAATCACCAAAGTGGCTTCTGACGGCGTTACGCCGTCATCGACTTCAGTCAGCAGACGGGCGACGGGCGCAGAATCGCCTGACAGGCGCAAGCGCACCAGACGCGGATCCCCGGTCATCGACAGAGCTGCAAGCGCGTCGGCCAGCGCAGCGGGATCGGCTTTCACGTCATCATCGGTCAGCCGAGTGACAGCGAACGGATCGTCGGGATCCTTGACCAGCGCTTTGGCCAGGGTATCGGCGCGTTCGCGCACCATGCCCAGATCCGGCCCATAAACCAGATAGATCGAATAAGAGCCGTCAGGCTTGGACAGAGCCCGGTCCGCATCGCGGGGTTTGAGCTTCACCGTCGCTCAATCGCCTCGCGCTGACGCAGCGCAACGGCGATCTCCTGCACCAGACGTTCCGCCATGGCCTCAGAAGCCTGCTCTTCCGCGTTCGAGGCGCCGGATACGAGCGAATAGGGATCTGAGCTTGCATCGAAGAGAGATTCTTCGCGCAGCCGGCCTTCCGTGATCACTGCGCCTGCAGCGTCGGTCAGCGTATACGTCGTCGTGATGACCAGAGCGTATTGGCGAGCGATGCCCGTGGCGCTCAGACCGAGTGAGCTTTGCGCCGTCTCATTGGTCAGAGTCAGGTGATAGGGACTGCGTCCATCACCCAGAAAATCACGCAGGGCGTCTTCAATCAGATAGTCCACGCGCTCCTGACCGCGGCTGACTTCGAGCCCGGGCAATTGGCTGAACCCTGCGCCGCCATAGAGCGGTTTGAAGCCGCAGGCGGACAGGCCGATCAGTGTGATCACCAGAACGCCGGTGCGAAGCAGGGAGGAGCGCAAGGACAGCATCTGTGCGGATTAGTCCTGAATGGTCTGAATGCGCAGCTGGCGTGCACGGGTCAGAATGGCGTTTTCGATCTGGATCCGGGTTGCAGGATCAACCTCGGCGTCCGCCCAGTCGCCATCGGCGCCGCGCACTTGCTTGAACAGCTGAACGGACAGGGCGTCGGCCCGCAAGCGGGTATCCAGAATGTAGACAGTCGCCTTGAAGCGCTCATTCTGGATCTCGGGATTGGCGTACCAGTCGGTGATGATGACGCCGCCGAACGGATCGACTTCAGAAAGCGGCATGAAGGACAGCACTTCGAGAGAAGACCGCCACAGGAAGCTGTTCACGCCGATGCCGGCTTCAGGTGCGTCGCTGACCTGTCCGCCGCCGCCGAAGACGCCGCCCAGAAGACCACGATCCTGACTGTTGTCGCCACGTGATGCGCATGCAGCCAGGCTCATCACACAAGCGGCGACGGCGAACGGAGTGATCAAACGGCGAAACAACATGTAAACGGCTCCCGGCCAAGCGGTTTAGCGCCGGTTTCCGACGCGTCTTTATCTTATTGCTCTATAGCATGCCGGTGCGCGGACGCCAGTCTTGAGGCTGGCGCTCTTGACGGAACAGCTGTTGTTTTCATGTCACAAATATTCAATTCCGCCGTCTGATTTGGCCTGTCAGCTTGACGGTCAGCATGGGTTAGGCGGAGAAAACAAGGGCACGTCCGGGGGGACGGGGCCGTTCGGCGAGGCCACGAGTTATGACCTGTTTCCGTAAGGCGCTGATTTTAGGCGTCTTCTCAGGCGGGCTCGTGGCCGCGCCGACATCAGCCTGGAGCCAGGATGCTCCGGCGCGCCCATCTTTTCTTTCTGAAACACATTTTGAGTTTGAAGCGGATGTTGATCTCGTCGTCGGGGTCGGAGAATCCGCAGTTCGAAAAGACTCGCCTTACGCCGATCTGACGCTGCGCGGCTCCAGTGAAACCCTCACAGAGCAAGCCTGGCGCTATGGAATCGAGCTTGAAGCGCGTCTGACCAGCTCGGACGGGCGGCGCGGCTTGGCGCGTTCCGGGTTGATCGGACCCGAAGTCTCAGGGCGCCCTGTTGCGGGTCTGTTGACGGGCTTGTCAGGCGATGCGGGGCTTGATGACGCCAGTGCGCGGTTCATCGCTGAACAGGCGCAGCTCTATCTTCAGACACAATGGGTGAAACTTCGCGCCGGATTGGGCGAGACTGCTGCAGAGTTGGAAGCGTCTGAGCCGCTGCACACGTTTCGCCTGACCCGCGCTCAGGGCGGGCTGTTTGACCTGAGCGGTCTGAATCTGGCGGATACCGGGCTGACATTGGCGGATGCAGCGCCGACTGTGTCGGTTCAAACGCAACGCCTTGTGGGTCTGAGGATGTCAGCATCCTTTGCGCCAGACAGTGACCCCTGTGCGCAGGGTTGTCATCCGGCCGGACCTGAGGTTCTGCGTGCCGATTTGAGCGCGATCTGGTCGCTGGCCGCCAGTTTTGACCGGCGCTCGCCGTCAACCGGCGTGCGGTGGAGCGCATCACTGGGGTATGAATCCGCGCAGGCGGAAGGTCCGGTCGCAGGCCTGTTCGATAATCCCTGGCTGTTGCGGGCGGACGTGGTGCGCCAGGCGGGCGATCTGACGCTCAACATGTCTGGTCTGACTGGGTCAGACGGCTATCTGGACGCTGAATACGACAGTTTTGGCTTTGGGTTGGCGTATGAACAAGGCGACTGGGTCTATGGCGCCGAGCTTGGGTATGGCCGGTCTGAATTGGTAGGCGCCGAGAGTGTCAGCGCGCTCATCGGCGCGTCCCGGCTGGTTGGCGCGAACGGGTTATTGGGAGTTGGGCTCATGACGGTGCGTGAACGTGCGAACGGCGCGGATCGTGACAGCGTTCAAGTGCTTGTAGAGACAGGGTTGCGTTTTTGACACGCTCAATGCGGATTGTGACGGTCGGCCTCTTCCGGCGCCTTACAAGCGTCACAGGGCTACGCTATGTTTGAGTTTGAATTTGATTGGATGGACTGATGCGTTTCAAGACGCTCCTTGCGACACTGCTGTGCACCGGCGCTCTTTGCGCCGGCACGACGGCGTATGCGCAAGAGTCCAATTCCGACAATGCGTTCGCCTTGACCGGGGGCGCCAGCCTGGCCCCTGTGCTTGAGCCGTTCACGCTGTCTCTACGGACATTTGACGCCCTGGATGCGGCGCCCGACGCTGTGATGTCTGATCCGGTGGACCTGCCGTCTCGCCCAACCGTCATTGATGATCGCGGTTCGGCTTCTGCGCTGCCCTGGTATGAGCGGTTTACGCTTGCGCCGTCGGCCACGCGGTCGGTCTGGGCCCAGCCGTCTGACGAATTTCAGCTCCAAGCGGGCGATCGCTGGGGTGTGACGCTGGGATACACCGCGCCGGCGCGCGGTGATCAGGGCGTCGACCTGGAAGACTTCAGCGCTGGCGCTTTTATCGAGTTTTCGGACCATTTCCGCTTTGGCGGCGAGGTGCGGTTCACCTCTCCTGAAGAGCAGGTGTTTGGAGAAAACGGCGAGGACAAAGCGCCGGAAATCCGGTTCGAGTCCGCCTTCCGCTTCTAGGTTTGCGTCTCGCCTGACACGGCGCCCACTGCGCCAATTCCTGAAATCCCCAAGCCCTTTAGCCGTTTGATGGTGCGTAGGTTGACGCCGCCAAGCGCATAAACAGGCATTTCAGCATGACGTGCGAAGGCGGACAGCCTGAACGCGCCCATCGGGCGAGTGGCGCTGGGGCTGTGGGAGTGAAACGCTGTGGAAACGAAGGCGAGATCCGCCAGCGTCTGAGCGCGGCGCAGGGCTGAGGGGGTATGCGCGCTGGTGGAGATCAGCCCGTGTGAGCGTCTGACATTGGCGCCGGTCAGCCAGCGTTCCGGCCAGTGGACGCCGTCAGCCCCGGCCTCTGCAGCCAGATCAGGTTCCGCCGCGATCAGGCACAGCCCACCTTTATCGTGTTGGATTGTCACCAGTTCTACGGCTTGCGCGTGGAGGTCGTCCCGGCCGAACAGCCTCAGAATCAGGCCTGCTTGTTCTGGAAGCGCGTGGGCGAGAGCTTTCAAATCGGGCGTGCGGTTGGGATCGGTGAAGCAAAACAGGCCCGGCAAACCCGCTCGCGGGCCCTCCAGTGCGTCCGCCAGCCTTGCCAGACGGGCTGTGTCGTCATACCCAGTCATCGCCATGACAGACCTTTATCCCACTTCCATTGACGGCATCGCCGCAGCGCGCGCCGAGATTTTGACCCGTATCGCCAAAGCGGCCAAGCAGGCGGGGCGCTCCGACGATGCGATTGATCTGGTCGCCGTCTCCAAGGTCCAGCCTGATGAGCGGATCGACGCCATGCTGGCCACAGGTCAGCGCATTTTTGGTGAGAACCGGGTGCAGGAGGCGCAAGCCCGCTGGAGCGATCGCCGTACAGCCTACCCGGATCTGGAGTTGCGCCTCATCGGACCGCTTCAGACCAATAAGGCGGAAGACGCCTGCGCCCTGTTTGACGTCATCGAAACGCTGGATCGCGAGAAGCTGGCGGGCGCCTTGGTAAAGGCGATGGAGAAAACCGGCCGCCGGCCTTCGCTTTATGTGCAGGTCAATACCGGTGACGAACCCCAGAAAGCGGGCCTTGCGGTGGGGGAGTGCGTTGATTTCGTGCGCCATTGCCGCCGAGATCTCGATCTGCCCGTCGAAGGGCTGATGTGCATTCCGCCCGTGCAAGAGCCCGCAGCGCCCCATTTCGCCCTGTTGTCCAAATTGGCCGAGCGTGCCGCGGTCACAAAGCTGTCCATGGGGATGAGTTCGGATTTCGAGCTGGGCGTGCGTCTGGGCGCGACATCGGTCCGCGTGGGCTCGGCGCTGTTTGGCGAGCGGGTCAAGGCCTAGGGCGCGATCTCGATCCAGTCGTTCGTCGTCAAAAAGCCCACAAGCTCTACAAGCTGATCGCGCGCAATCGCGACGCAGCCCTCTGTGGGTTTGAACTCGGGCGAGGCGCAATGCAGGAAGATGGCGGAGCCGGCGTCAGGCTGGGGCGGATCGTCATTATGTCCGAGCACCACCACCAGATCATACAGCCCGTCTTCACGCGTCATCGTCTCACACGACGCCGGATAAGGCAGACGCACAGGCAGGTTATAGGCCGGATCTGACGCCGCATCGCACCAGCCGTCATCAGGCCGGATCGGATCGATCACCAGCGCGGTCTCAGGCTTGTCGATGCGGTCAGCCCGCCAATAGGCGCGGCGCACCCGCCATCGCCCGATCGGACTGGCGCCGTCGCCTTCAGATTTGAGTTCGGCGGCGATCACGCCTGAGCGTCCCAAAGCGCACGGGGCGTCAAATTCAGGGCCGGCCAGAGCGGCCTGTCGCGCGCTTGCGCTATACACCGTCATTCAAGATCTCCAGCCTGTGCACGGACTAACACGTATGTGAAACGGAGTATGGGCGCCGTAAGAGGGTCGGCGACGGGGTGCGTTTCGCCTTTTGACAACGCGATAGCGTACCCCGTTCGCCTCCCCCACCACGGCGGGCGGCCTCACGAAAAAATTCGCAAGGCTCACAAAGGCGTCAGGCAAGTTTCACGCCGTTTGGAGTACACCCGCCTTGTATTGAGATTGCGCGTTAGACGTTGCGCAAACGGGTGCGGACGGGCAAGGCTTACCGGGCGAAATGCGGCCGGTGGGCGCAGTTTGCCGGGCCTCGCCCGACTGGAGACAAAGCCATGACGAACAAGAAAACGATCCTTCTGGTTGATGATGATGACGATCTGCGCGAAGCCCTGGCCGAGCAGTTCAGCTTTGAAGATGATTTCAAGGTGCTCACCGCCGACGCCGCCAAACCGGGCATGGAGCTTGCTCGATCCGAGCCGGTGGACATCATCATTTTTGATGTGGGCCTGCCCGACATGGATGGCCGCGAAGCCTGCCGCCATTTGCGCAAGGACGGCGTAAACACCCCGATCATTCTGCTCACCGCCCAGTCCGGCGACGCCGATCACGTGCTGGGTTTACGCTCTGGCGCGGATGATTTCCTGGCCAAGCCGATCAGCTTCGTGGTGCTGCTCGAGCGCGTGCAATCGCAATTACGCCGGCATCAGCAAAGCGAAGACGCCGTGCTGCAGGTTGGCCCCTATCGCTTCAAACCAAGCATGAAGCTTTTAGTGGATGGTGAGGACAGAAAGACGCGTCTGACCGAGAAAGAAACCAATATTCTCAAATACCTGTATCGAGCCGGGGGGCAGCCTGTGGCGCGTGAGGAATTGCTTGATCAGGTCTGGGGGTATCACCGCGAAGCCAACACCCACACGCTGGAAACCCATGTCTATCGGCTACGTCAAAAGATAGAGCCCGACCCCCAGCACGCCCGGCTGCTGATAACCGAGAGTGGGGGCTACAGGTTGCAGATGTAGTCAGAGAGCGACATGCAGCGGTGCTGAGCCGGTGACAGGCACCGCCAGCATGACGCGAATGAGAATCATTGAATTCCAGAGCGCCTTCAGGGGCTTGAGGCGGGGATATGCGGGATAGCGCCCACGAGCGCCTTACATTAAGGTTCTGTAATCCACATTAATTTTGTGTATATTAAATACCTTGAGATTGTAGGTCTTTAGACCACATCACTCCTAGAAAAACAGGGGGGTGGTGCTTGATTAAATCGGAAGATACCGAGGTTGGAAAACTGTTGCAGGCGTTCCGGCGAGAGACGGGCGCCAAACAAGCATCGGTGGCGGAACAACTCGGCATTAGCCAAGCTCATTATTCCAGAATTGAAACCGGCGCCCAGCAGCCATCCTTTCACCTGCATGCCCGGATCATGCGGTTGCTCGAAGATGTCCGGTTCCAGTATTCCTTTGATCGGTGGCGCCTGACTGTGCGCATGTCTCCGACGCTTGTGAGCTTGATCCGGGGCAGGGGAAATGAAGTCGAGCTCATTGAATTTTCAAAAGGGTTCAGAGCGCTAGGGGGGAGTTACGCCCTGGTTGAGCCCGGAGATCGGCTGGACGGCGTATTAGGTGAAGACGCAGATGATCATTTCCAGCGTCTCAGGCAGGTGGGCGCTTTCAATGGAGAAGTGCTTCTGGTTGAAAATACCTGGCGGTCAAGCACGCCACATGGCGAGGCGTATTATCAGGCTGTTTCAACTGCGATCCCGGATGACCAGGGCGGAACAGCGCTTCATAGCCATCATCGACTGATCAAACAGCATGTTTATGAAGACACCATTCGCGAAGTCGGTGATTTCAGAATCCTGATGCGCTAGGGGTTTCCAGACCCGCTTCCGCGATAACGCCATGGCGTCGCAGCAGGCGCCCGCGATTGATGATGGTTTGAACGCTCACCGTATCAAAGTCGATCTGGGCGGGTTCCCAAGCGGGCAGATATGCAGGAGCGGCGAAGCCGATAGACCAGTCTTTGAAGGTTCTCTCTTCAAGCTCGTCGAAGTGTTTGAGTTGAACGCCAAAATGCCTTTTATCATGCTGGATTCGTTCAAAGGTTTCTTTGACTTTGGCGGTCGGACCTTCAAGAATCTGAAAGAAGCGGTTCACCTCGACGCCCAGAATGCCACTGATCTGATTGCGAGAATTGTGATCGCGTCCCGCATTCATGATCTCTCCCAACGGACCTGTGAGCGAGCCGGGGCGGATCGGAAAGCTGGGATAAGAGGTGTAGATGAGTTGGGATAAGGCCATGAACGATGCCTAGCCCCTCACTCTCATTGTGGAGAGAAACTGCTCCACGGACTCAGACAGGCTGGACGAACACGTCTGCACCTCCGTCGCCGCCGAGGTCATAACGTCGACGGAAATCGATGCGTCTCTGGCGGCTTTCTCCATGTCCGAGGACGCGGAGGCGACCGCTTCATTACCCTGAGCGGCGCTCGTTGAGCTGCGTGTAATCTCGGTGGTGGCGCTGGCTTGCTCTTCGACGGCTGCGCCAATTCCCATAGACGTTTCAGAGATCTTGGAAATGGTGTCCTTGATGAGCGACATCGCTTCCACGACAGTGCCGGTCGCAGCCTGGATCTCAGCGATTTCACCGCCAATTTCGTCAGTGGCTTTTGCGGTTTGATTGGCCAGCGTTTTAACTTCCTGGGCGACGACGGCGAACCCTTTGCCGGCCTCCCCGGCGCGCGCGCTTTCAATAGTGGCGTTAAGCGCCAGCAGATTGGTTTGCTCTGCAATTTGCTGGATCAAGGTGACGACGCCGCCGATCTGTGACGCCGCCTGATTGAGACGTTCTATGTCTGTGACCGCAGTTGTGGCGAGCTGCTCTGCTTTCCGGGCGATGTCGCTTTGGCTGTTTGCGCGTTCTGCGATTTCGCGCGTCGCAGATTCCATCTGATGCGAGGCCGCGGCGACGGCTCGAACGCTGGCGGCGGATTCTTCTGCGCCGGAAGCCGCGCTCACGGCCCGTTCAAGAGTGGCTTCGACCGTGGACGCAACTTTCTGTGAGGCGTCGCCAATTGTTTCCGAGACGGATGTAAGCGTGCCGACCAGATTGCCGACATTTTGCTCGAACTGCGATGCGAGCTCATGTCTCTCGCGCGCTGCGTTGGCTTCGGTTTCTTCAAGGTACAAGGAAACCGCCAGTTCCATGTCCAGGAAGATGGCTTTGACCAAGGCGTCCAGTTGGTTGTCCAGCACTTCAGTCTGGCGCGGACGAAGCCCCATGATCCCGGCGCTTTGGGACTTGGCGACCGCTCTGATCAGAGCGGAGGCCAGATGGGCGTAGCCGCCGATATAGTAACGCGGTTCAAGCCCAAGCCGGCTGTGAGCAAGCCCGATCCTGCGAACACCTTCGAAATAGGAGCTGTCAAAGCGACCGGAGACGATGGACATCCAGTGCGCCTGCTGACGCCCCTTGGCGCTGTCCATGTGATCTTCATCTGTGAAGAAGCGTGCAGCCGCGGGCGTCGACTTTATGACGTTGTAGAAAGCGGACAATGCGCCAGGCAAAACTTCTTCAATGGTTGGACGACACTGAGACAAGGCCTCTCGCGTCGGCGTGTCAAACCCCAGAAAGTCCAGACGTTCCGCCCGATCGTGTTCTTGCATGCTTTCCTCCACAGTCGGTTTGACTGTTGAGAGATTCATCAAAGCTGCAATGGTAATTCATATGCTTATTCGGTATTGTTTATACTCAGTTGAATTAAGATTTATTAACTATTCTATCCTAGCCGCAGGGTCACCGGCGCGTGATCTGAGGGCTTCTCCCAGTCGCGGGCCTCGTCCCAGATCCTGAAACTGTCGCGCCCGTCTTTGAGGGCCGCGTCCTTCAGCGCCGGACTGACCCAGATATGGTCGAGGCGCCGGCCGCGATTTGAAGCGCGCCAGTCCTTGCTGCGGTAGCTCCACCAGGTGAAGAGCTTTTCGGGTTCGTCAATCAGTTCGCGCGCAACGTCGACATACTCGCCCGCTTGCATCCAGGCGTTCAGCGCTTCCACTTCGACCGGGGTGTGCGAGACGACTTTCAGAAGCTGTTTGTGCGACCACACATCATGTTCGCGCGGGGCGATGTTGAAATCGCCGACCATGACGATGGGCGCGTTTTCCTTGGCGCGATCCGCGGCATAGCCCTTGAGCCGGTCCAGAAAGTCCAGCTTGTGCTTGAAGCGGGGATTGATCTCGGGGTCAGGTTCGTCGCCACCGGCAGGAATGTAATAGTTCTGCAGCTCGACCCCGTTCACTTGCACCCGCTGAAAGCGCGCTTCGCCGCGCGGGCACAGCGGGTCCTGATCCAAGGCCTCGATCGGGGTGCGAGACGCGATGGCGACGCCGTGCAGGCCTTTCTGGCCGACGATATGCAGATGGGGAAAGCCCATCTCCTCAAAGGCTGCGCGCGGAAACTGATCAGGCAGGCATTTGATCTCCTGCAGGGCGATCACGTCCGGGTTCGCCTGTTGCACAAAGCTGGCCACATGCGGGGCGCGCAGGCGGACTGAATTGATGTTCCAGGTGGCGAGGGTGAACGGGGTCATAGGAAATCCTGCTAGAAAATGCGTCGAAGAGATCAGAGGATATTGTAGGTGGCGCCGGCGACGCCGACCGGCCAGCGCCCGCGCACATACAGCCGCCAGCGCGCCAGGAAGGGATGCGGCGGGTCTTCGTCTTCCGCTTCCGCCATCAGCACGAGCACGGCGCCATGAGCGGCCTGAACCAGACCGCCAGCGGCGGCGTTGATCACGGTTTCATCAAACATGTCGTCCATGGAGGCGCTGGCTTCGGCGGCCTCCTTGGCGAGCTCGCCAATCTTTGACGCGACAAGCGTCAACGCCGCTTGAAGCGCTTGTTCATCCAGCCGCTCCAGTGCGCGCTCGACCAGTGCGGAGCGCTGCATTTCCTCAGCTTCCCAGGCCCAGGGGTCCCGGTCCAGGGTTTCGGCCGCCGCAATGGCGTCAGACCAGTCGCCCATCTCCGCGGGCTCGGCCTCGGGCATGCCCAGGCCATCCAGATAGGCGCGGGCCAGCGCCAGTTCCCGTGAATCGAGCGGTTCGCCGAGGCGCGAGAAAAAGGCGGGATCGCCGACGGATTCTGCGAAGGCGCGCGCCTTGTAAAGGAGCGGGATTTCATCAAGCAGGCGCGCAATCTCGTCTTCCGCGCCGCTATAGTCCGAAGGGGAGGGATCAAAATCGGTCATGCCCTCTGTTTAACGCGCCTTGCAGGAAGACGACAGCGGTCATGATAGTGGGGCTGAACGAAAATCGCCCGGCGACCTGGGGTGAAGTCGCCGGGCGTTTCGCCTCGCGTCCATCAGGGAAGACGCGGTGTCATGACGCTGGGGGGAGCGTCACGACGTCCTGAAGCGTCGGGGGGACGGCGCGCATTCAGGAGCAGCCCTCAGCTGCAGGTGTAAGAATGCCACAGATTTATAGAAAAGCGAATTAAAAAGTGGAAATATCTTGTAAGTGATATTTATGCATCATCCGGGGAGAGACCGGAACTAGCCGGCCACACTTTCCCGACCACCAGCAGATGCGAAGGTCACAAGCTCGGCGAAGGGCATGGGACGGCCAAACAGATACCCTTGCGCCAACGTCGCGCCCAGCGCGCGCAGGGCGCGGTACTGGTCATGAGTTTCGACGCCTTCGGCGACGGTCTTCAGCTTGAGGGATTTGGCCATGGCCAGGATGGTTTCAACCACAATGCGGGCGTGCTCGTCCTGGCTCATATCGCGCACGAAACTCTGATCGATCTTGAAGACGTCAAAGGGCATGCGGGTCAGATAGGACAGGGAGGAATGCCCGGTGCCGAAATCGTCAATGGCGAAGGTGACGCCCAGTCGGCGCAGCGGTTCGATCTGTTCGATCACGCGCTCGGGTTCACGCATGGCGGTGGATTCCGTCAGCTCCAGCTCCAGGAACTCAGGCGGCAAGCCGCTGTCCTGCAAGGCTTCCAGCACCGTCTGGGAGAAACCTTCGCTTTCAAACTGCATGGCGGAGACGTTCACAGCCACCGGCACATCCAGGCCGCGTTCACGCAATTGCTGGGCTTCATGGCACGCGCGGCGCAGCACCCAGTCGCCGATTTCACCGATCAGGCCGCACTCTTCCGCCGCCTGGATGAAGGCGCCGGGCGACAACAGGCCTGCCGTCGGATGGCGCCAGCGCACCAGTGCTTCTGAACCGGCGATCGAGCCGTCCACCATGGAGATCTTGGGCTGGTAGAAGACCACGAGCTGGTCGTCGCGTACGGCTTCACGCAGCTCGTTCTCCAGCACCAGTCGCTCAAACGCGCTCTGGTTCATGGAGGTCTCGAAGAATTCACAGGCATTGCCGCCGGCGCGTTTCACCGACGCCATGGCGAGGTCGGCGTGACGCAGCAGCGTTTCCGGATCCGATCCGTCGCGCGGGAAACAGGCGATGCCCGCGGAAATGCCCAGAAAGACCTGATGGCCTGAAATCTCGAAGGGGCGGCGCACCGAATCCACGATGCGGCGGGCCAGGCGCGCGGCGTCTGCGCTGTCGCGCAGGCGCGGCAGCAGGACGGTGAACTCATCCCCGCCCAGGCGTGCGACCATGGACGGTTCCTTGGTCAGATCGCCCTGAGACAGATCCCAGCCCCGGACGGCTTCGCGCAAACGGCGTCCGACGGCTTCAAGCAGACGGTCGCCTTCGCCAATCCCGAGGGAGTCATTGACGCGTTTGAAGCGGTCGAGGTCGAGAAACAGGATCGCGCCTTCTTCACCCGATTCAGACGCTTCGCGCGCCACGCGCTCGACTTCCTTACGGAAGCGTTCGCGGTTGGGCAGCTCGGTGATCATGTCCACATAGGCCAGGCGATGCACGCGCTTCACGGACGCGTCGAGACGCGCAAACATGCGGTTGAAGGCGTTCGCCAGCACTTCCAGCTCATCGCCGGTATGCACTTCGATACGCAGATCCAGCTTGCGTGAGGACGCCAGACGCGCGGCCTCAGTCAGGCGGCGGACAGGGCCCAGCGCCTTGCGCACGATCAGCGCGACCAGCGGCAGGAAGACGATCAGGGCCGCTATGGCGATCACCAGCTGGCGGATGATGATGTCGATGGCCGGGGTCACCACGGCGGACATGGGCACGGTAGCGACCACCGCGCCGATCAGACGGCCGTTGAAGAACACAGGCTCGGCGACGCGAATGTCATCGCCCACGCGTTCAACGCGGGTGTCCACAGCGCCGATGGCGGACTGCACCAGATGATCGGCGGCGCGATCACCGACGCCGTAGGGCACTTCGCCATTGAGCGCGATGACGCGCCCGTTCACATCGGCCACATAGACAGAGCTGACGTCCGGCCTCGCGCCGAAATCAGCCAGCAGACGATTGGTCAGGCCTTCAATGTCACTCACGGCGATGGCGTTGGCGGCTGTGGAGGTGAACAATTCAGTGATCAGCTCGGCATGGACCAGGCCCGCCGAATTATTGTCTTGGGACTTCAGCTGGTATTCGACAGCCATGAGCGCAGTCGTCGCGGCGACAAGGATCACCCCGCAAAGCAAAGTGAACTTCATCACCAGAGATCGCATCACTCTGGAAATTGCGTGTCTGATAGGCGCCATCAGGACCCCAGCTGCAGGCGAAAGGCGTGCGGAATGCACACGAAACACCGTGAGGCTGAACTGATGTGCTAAAAATCAGGTTAAGGACGAAGCGAAAAGTCAAAAAGGACCCCGCCGGGGCGGAGTCCTTGATGAAGTCTTACGCACTTTGCAGATCAGTACAGGCTGAATTCTAGTCCAGCGTGACGCCTTTCTGCGCCGCCAGATCCTTCAGCGAGACAAGCGGACGCGCGCCCATGTGCGAGATCACTTCAGCGGCGGCGATAACGCCCAGACGGCCGCAGGTGTGAAGGTCCGCGCCGCGCGAATACCCTGCGAGGAAACCGGCGGCGAACTGATCGCCGGCGCCGGTCGTGTCTACGATGGTTTCAACGGGGTCGGCGTCCACGCGCACTTCTTCATCACCGGACACGATCACGGCGCCCTTTTCAGAGCGGGTGATGGCGGCGACGCGGGTTTCTGCGCGCACTTTCGCAAGGGCCGTTTCAAAATCATCGACTTCGTACAGCGCCTTGATCTCGGCCTCGTTGGCGAACAACACGTCGATATGGTTTTTCACCAGATGGCGGAAGCTGTCACGGTGACGCTCCACACAGAACATGTCCGACAGGGTCAGGGCCACGCGGCGGTTGGCGGCCTGGGCGATTTCTGAGGCGCGCACGAAAGCGGCTTTCGCTTCGGGGCGGTCAAACAGATAGCCTTCCAGGAAGGTCACGGTCGCAGACTGGACCAGTGCGGGGTCGATATCGGCTTCATCCATCATTGTGGACGCGCCCAGGAAGGTGTTCATCGCCCGGCGCGCATCTTCTGGCACAGCGATCAGGCAACGCGCTGTGGAGGGGCCGTCCTTGAGCGGCTTGGTGTCGTAATGCACGCCGATCGACCGCAAATCATGGGCGAACACTTCACCCAGCTGGTCGTCAGCGACCTTGCCGATATAGGCGCCGCGGACGCCAAGGCTGGCCACGCCCGCGAGCGTATTGGCCGCAGAGCCGCCGGAGATTTCCTGCGCCGGCGGAAACGCCTCATACAGGGCCTGCGCCCGGTCTTCGTCAATCAGCAGCATGGCGTCCTTGGCCAGACCGTGTTGCTCGATGAAGGCGTCATTCACAGACGCGAGCACGTCCACAATGGCGTTGCCGACGCCAAGAACGTCGTAGCGGGTTTCGGTCATGTGAGGGTCATCCTGCAGCTGAAATCGGGGGGCGTGTACCGCGGGGGCACGGCAAACTCAACCCGCAGAAGGGTTCTGGAAAACCTCTATGGGACGGGTTAAGCGATTGCGCCAGCGCCATTTGACCGAGGAAGCCCATGACCCGCATCTGTTTTCTGACCTCCGCCGACATGATGAAGGATCGTCCGGGCGCCCGTGACGACTGGTTCGAGTTCGATCTGGAATTCGGCGCCTTGTCCAAGGCGTGCGCGGCGGAAGGGATCTCCCTGGAAGCCTGCATCTGGGACCAGCCGTTTGACGCCTCGGTCTATGATGGCTTCATGGTGGGCACGGTGTGGGATTATCCGCCCAAGCTGCAGCATTTTCTCGATACGCTCGATCGGCTCAATGAGATCGCCCCCGTTTATAACAGCCCGGCCCTGGTGCGCTGGAACATCGAGAAAACCTATCTCAAGGCGCTGGATGAAGCGGGCGCTCCCTCTATCCCGACGCTCTGGGCGGACAAGGCGGATGCGGACGCTATTGCAGCGGGGTTTGACCGGTTTGGCGGCGACAAGATCGTGGTGAAACCGCTGGTGGGTGGCGGTGCCTGGCGTCAGGCGCTGGTCAAGAAGGGCGAAGCCTTGCCCGACGCAGATGATCTGCCGCTTGGCGCCTGCCTGATCCAGCCCTTCCTGCCCGGCGTGCCGGAAGAGGGCGAATACTCGATGATCTTCTTTGGCGGGCGGTTCTCCCATGCGCTCAACAAGCGCCCCAAATCCGGCGATTACCGGGTGCAGTCGCTGTATGGCGCCACCGAAGTGCGTTGGGAGCCGTCCGAGGCGGATCTCGCTCTGGCGCGCGAGGTGCTCAACGCCGCCCGCGCCATCACCGGCGAGGACGAGTTTCTCTACGCTCGCGTCGACATGGTGCGCGGCCTGACCGGCGGGCTGGTGGTGATGGAGCTCGAGATCATCGAGCCGTATCTCTATCCCGAACAAGGCCCGGACATGGGCGCGGTGTTTGTCGAAGCGCTGAAAGACAAGCTCGCCTAACCTGCGTCCGGTTTGGCGGTGAAGCGCGTGATCAGTGCTTCGGGGTCGTAGGGCACAGGGCGTCCGGGGCGGAAGGCGAAGGCCAGATAGCCGCCGAGCGCCGCAAAGGGCAGACCCGCCAGCGCCAACATGGCGCTTTGCTCATTGAGCATCATCCAGCCCATATAGCTGATCGCCATGCTGGCCATCACCACCCCGACCCCGCCCAGGATCAGGCGTGAGCCCAATGTTTGCCCTTCCGTAAAGCGCACTGTGCCGAACCGGGGACGCAAGGCCTCGTGAAGGGCGACCAGCAGCGTCTGGAACTCCAACGCATTATCCTGCCAGTCACTCAAGGATACGGCGCGTCGACTGCCAAACAGGATCTCGCCAGACGGGCCGCTGACCCGGCACACCACCTGGCTTTGCGCGCCCGCCATCTCCACGGACAGGCGCACGCCGTTGACGGCGTCCAACGCAATCCGGCGCTCGAGCCGCCCCTCTTCCACCCATTCAAGGCGGTCAGAATACAAAATCACCTGCCGCGCCGGCCGCAAGGCGTTGCGTTGGTCGGTCATTTGGGCGAGCGGGGCGTCAGTCATGATGGTGTGTCTCAAGGGGCTGCGTCATGAGCCCTCTTGCCGGAAATGACGGAACGCGGCAACGTCGCAGACATGAGCACGCCGCGTAAATTCCTTCTGATCGCTGACGGCACCGAAGAAAGCCGCTCCGCCGCCTATTTCGCCGCCCGCCGCGCCCGCAATACGGGCGGGGTCGTCACCGTGCTGGCCGTGGTGGACACTGAAGGCGGGTTCGAACACTGGCTGGGTGTGGGCGAGACCATGCGCGCGGAAGCGCGTGAAGCCGCCGAAGCGGCGCTTGAAAGCCTGTCAGAGGATGTCGAGGAGGTCACCGAGACCCGTCCGGAAGTGATCTTGCGCGACGGCGATCTGATCGAGGCCCTGCGTGATCTGCTGGAAACCGACCCGGCGATTTCAATCCTCGTTCTGGGCGCATCGACCGGCAAGGACGGCCCTGGCCCGCTGGTCAGCGCGCTGGGCCGCGGCAAGGGTCTGTTTGAAGACCGGACCATTCCGGTGACGGTGGTGCCCGGCAATCTGTCGCGCGCCGATATCAAGGCGCTGACCTGACAGGCCATGATCCCTTACTTCGTCTGGGGTTGAACGCCGCCGCGCCACGGGCCATTTCAAGGGTTCACAGACCCGCGCAGGATGCCCGATATGTTTATCCAGACCGAAGACACCCCGAACCCTGATACGCTGAAATTCCTGCCCGGCCAGTCCGTTTCCATGGAAGGTCCGCGTGATTTCGCGACGCCGGAAGAGGCGGAAAACTCATATCTGGCGCGTGAGCTGTTTCGGGTTGATGGCGTCATCCGCGTTTTCGCCGGTCAGGACTTCATCTCTGTGACCAAGGCTGAAGGCGTGGACTGGCCCCATATCAAACCCGCCGTATTGGGCGCGATCATGGATTGCCTGGAAAGCGACAAGGCGCTCTTTGGCGACGCCGAGCATGACGGCCATGCCGCTTATGAAGGTGAAGCCGCCGGGATCGTGAAAGAGATCAAGGATGTCATCGACACGCGCGTCCGCCCCGCCGTGGCGCGCGATGGCGGCGACATCGTCTTTCACAGCTATGATGAAGGCTCGGGCGTGGTGCAGCTTCACATGCGCGGCGCCTGCGCAGGCTGCCCGTCCTCGACCCTGACGCTCAAGCAAGGCATCGAAAACCTGCTCAAGCACTATGTGCCTGAAGTGAGCAGCGTCGAGGCTGTGCTTTAATCGCTTCAGAACCAAATCAGACAAGTATGGTCGATCTTCACGTTGATCGCCTTCAGGCTGATTCACCCGTTGTCATCGTATCGGAGCCGCATTTATGACCGACGCCCAAGCCCCGCTCGCCCTGGAAGACCGTCATGGGGTGTTGCCCGATCACGCGCTGGACCAGCTGTTCCGCGGCGCGCGCACCTTTTATTCGTGGGAAGACAAGCCGGTGTCGGAGACGACCATCCGCGCGCTCTACGAGCTGCTGCAATATGGCCCGACCAGCGCCAATCAGTCTCCGGCGCGTTTCCTGTTCCTGCAGGGTGAACATCAGGCCCGGCTGAAACCGCACCTGATCGAACCCAATATCGAAAAGACCGTCACCGCGCCGGTGACGGTGGTTCTGGCCTGGGACTGGAACTTCCACGAGAAAGTGCCCCAGCTCTTCCCGCACAATCCGGAAGCGAAAGACTGGTTTGAGTCCGACGAAGCCCGGTTTGAAAACGGTTTCCGCAACAGCACGCTGCAAGGCGCCTATCTGATCATGGCGGCGCGTGCGCTGGGCCTTGATTGCGGGGCCATGTCAGGCTTTGACAAGGACGGCGTCGACGAGGAATTTTTCAAGAATGATCCCGAAATGGGCGCCTGGCGCTCCAATTTCCTGATCAATCTTGGATACGGCACCACTGAGAAACTCTTCCCGCGCTTGCCGAAGCTCAGCTTCGACGAGGGCGCCAAGCTGATGAAGTAAGCCATGAGCAAACCCGCCTTTCTGGTGGTGGACACGATCGGTCCCTGGTGCGCCTGCGCGGTGAAAGCCGGGGATCGAATCGTGATGCGGGCTGAAGAAATCGGCCGCGGCCATGCTGAAGCCTTGGCCCCTATGGTCGAGGACTGTCTATCAGAGGCCGGCGTCAGCCCGCAATCTCTCACCCGGATCGGCGTGAATGTGGGGCCGGGCGGGTTTGCCGGCACGCGCGTGGGCGTTGCGTTCACGCGCGGACTGGCGCTCTCGACCGGGGCGAAGGCGCTGGGCGTGTCCAATCTGGATGCATTGGCCCTGCGCACCGACCCCAAGGGCGAACGCACGGTCATGGCCATTCATGACGCAAGGCGCGGCGATCTGGTCTGGCGACTTTACACGCATGGCCGTCCGGTGACGGACATCTGCCATGGCAACGCCCATGACGCGCAAGATGAAATGGAAGCCTTTGGCGGGCTGTATCTGACCGGGTCTGGCGCGGCACTGGTGGGCGCTGATCCGAGCCATTTCGATCCGGCGCCGCCTTTGCGCGAACTGCTGCAGCTGACCGAGGCTGCGCCTGATGATGCGCCCTCTCCCTCCCCGCTCTATGCGCGTCCGCCGGATGCGAAACTGCCCGGCGGCCATACGCCGGCATGAGCGCCGTTGAAGGGTTTGAAGCCGGCGTTGAGGCGGCGGAGCTTTTCGCTGCGCTTCACGCCGCGTGCTTTGACGACCCCTGGAGCGAGGCGGACTTTGCCCGCTTGCTGGCGTCATCCGGCGTCAAAGGCCTGATTGCGCGGTCTGAGGCGACGCCGCAAGGCCTGTCGCTGATCCGCACGGTGGCTGGGGAATGCGAGCTTTTGACCATTGGCGTTCTGCCCGATGCGCGCCGGTCGGGCGTCGGGGCGTTCTTGCTGGCGCAAAGCGAGGCGGCGGCGCGCCGTTCGGGCGCCCGGCGATTGTTTCTGGAAGTGTCAGAGCGCAATACGGCTGCGAGCGCCCTATATGAGGGGGCAGGCTATCGTCAGATCGGCTTGCGCAAGCGATATTATCGCGACGGGGCCGCCGCACGGGTTCTGGCGCGCGATCTGGTCTGACATCGAAGTCGCGCGACATATGGACACGCCCCGCCGAGGCTGGCTATCAAGGACAGGACGGGGCGCACGCCCCACAGGTTAGGGAGTTGGCGATGCCGGATCGGATTGAGAAGCTCTGCGTGGAAAAAGGTCTGCGCATGACAGAACAACGCCGCGTCATCGCGCGCATCCTGTCGCAAGCTGAAGACCACCCCGATGCGGAAGAGCTGCATCGCCGCGCCTCGGACGTGGATTCGCGTATTTCGCTGGCCACCGTCTACCGCACCGTGCGCCTGTTTGAAGAAGCCGGCATCATCGAGCGTCATGACTTCCGCGACGGCCGCTCGCGCTATGAAGAAGCCTCAGACGACCACCACGACCATCTCATTGACCTGAAGACCGGCGAAGTGGTCGAATTCATGGATGAAGAGATCGAGCGCCTGCAAGAGGCCATCGCCAAGCGCCTGGGCTACAAGCTGGTCGATCACCGGCTCGAGCTTTACGGCGTAAAGATCGAGGACGGCAAATAGAGGGGCGTTAACCGCGCTTCAGGCAGCGGATCGTCAAGCGGCGCCTTGCATCCGCCCCACTCTATCCCCATAACCCGTCCTCCCTTATCCACATACTTTCGCCGCAAGGGAGGCCGGCTCCGCCCATGACCGATATCATTCGCGACGCCGACACCACGCACAAAGACCGCAAGCGCCTGTTCATCAAGACCTACGGCTGTCAGATGAACGTTTATGATTCAGAGCGCATGCGCGATGTCCTGGCGCCTTTGGGCTATGAGCCCGCCGACGAGCCCGACGGCGCGGATCTGGTGATCCTGAACACGTGCCATATCCGCGAGAAAGCGGCTGAAAAAGTCTATTCCGAGCTGGGGCGCCTGAAGCCGCTCAAGGAAGAGAAAGCCTCCACCGGCAAGCCGATGACCATCACGGTCGCCGGCTGCGTCGCCCAGGCGGAAGGCGCGGAGATCCAGCGCCGCGCGCCGGTCGTTGATCTGGTGGTCGGCCCGCAAACCTATCACAAGCTGCCTGAACTGATCGCCAATGTGCACCGCGCGCGCGGCGAAGCCCTCGACACCGAGTTCGAGGTCGAAGAGAAATTTGACGCCCTCGCCGGACCCGAGCGCCATGTGGAGGGCTTCACGGCCTTCGTCACCGTGCAGGAAGGGTGTGACAAGTTCTGCACCTTCTGCGTGGTGCCTTATACCCGCGGTGCGGAATGGTCGCGTCCGGTGGACCAGATCGTCGCCGAAGTACGGGCGCTGGCCGCCAAGGGCGTGCGCGAAGTGACGCTGCTGGGCCAGAACGTCAACGCCTATCATGGCGATGCGCCGAAGGCTGACGCCGCAGGCGGGGTTTGGGGCCTTGGCCAGCTGGTGCGCCATCTGGCCAAGATCGGCGGCATTGAGCGGATCCGCTTCACCACCTCTCACCCCAAGGACATGGACGACGATCTCATCCAGGCCTTTGCGGACGAGCCCAAGCTGATGCCGTATTTCCACCTGCCCGTGCAGGCGGGATCGGACAAGATCCTCAAATCCATGAACCGTTCGCACACGGCTGCGGATTATCTCGAGAGCATCGAGAAACTGCGCGCAGCTCGCCCCGACATCGCCATTTCCGGCGATATGATCGTGGGCTTTCCCGGCGAGACCGATGCGGATTTCGAGGCGACGATGGAGCTGGTGCGCCAGGTCAATTACGCGTCCTGCTTCTCGTTCAAATACTCCAAGCGTCCCGGCACGCCGGGCGCCGCCATGTTCAACCAGATCGACGAAGCGGTGAAAAGCGAGCGCCTGGCGCGCTTGCAGGCGCTTTTGTCAGAGCAGCAGATCGCGTTCAACCGCTCCATGATCGGCAAGACCTTGCCTGTCCTGTTTGAGCGCGAAGGCCGGTTTGAGGGCCAATTGTCAGGCCGCAGCCCCTATCTGCAGGCGGTTCATTGCGAAGGCCCGCTTGAACTCATCGGTCAGATCGCCAATGTGGAGATCACAGGGGCAAGCCAGAACGCCCTGTCCGGACGTCTGATTACAAAGGAAATCGCAGCCGCGTGAGCCGCTCATCAAAACCGCGTCGCCCCAAGCGGGCGGCGTCCGAAACGCTTCATTTTGAAGATTCCGATCTCGTTCGCATCCTTGCCGGGCCGGGTCACGAAAACTTCGCCACGCTCGAGCATGAACTGGAGGTTCAGCTTGAAGCGCCGGGCGGGGGTCAGATCGTGATCACTGCCGAAGAGGCGCGAGCGCGGATCGAGGCGCGTCGTGTGCTCAATGCGCTCTATGGCCGGGCAAGCGAAGGCCTGCCCATTGATCCGCCCGCCGCTCGAGCCGCCTGCCTGATGGCCGATGACGACGCCGGCGAAGAGATCGACGCTGTGATCCGGGTGCCGCGGGGCGCCAGCTTCGCCGCCCGCACCGATGGTCAGCAGGGCTATGTGAGATCGCTCAAAAACGATCGCGCCTATGACATGATCTTCGGCGTCGGCCCGGCCGGCACCGGCAAGACGCTGCTGGCGGTCGCTTATGGCGCCTCGCAACTGGCGCTGGGCAGCGTGGACCGGTTGATCATCACCCGTCCTGCGGTCGAGGCCGGCGAACGGCTGGGTTTCCTGCCTGGTGACCTGACCGAGAAGATCGATCCGTATCTGCTGCCGATCTGGGATGCGCTCCGGGACGCTCTGGGTCAGCGCCTGAGTGAGAAAATGCGCGAGGAGGGCCGGGTCGAAGTGGCTCCGCTGGCCTTCATGCGCGGTCGGACGCTCAACAACGCCTTTGTCGTCGTCGACGAGGCCCAGAACGCCACCATTCCTCAAATGCGCATGGTCCTGACCCGGTTGGGTGAAGGCTCGCGCATGGCGGTGACGGGTGATCCGACCCAGACCGATTTGCGTCGGGGGGAGCCTTCGGGCTTGCCGCATGCGTTACGCCTGCTTCAGGATGAACAAAGGATCGCCGTGCATCGCTTCACCCGCCATGATGTGGTGCGGCACGGTTTGGTGGCGCGCATCGTGGACGCCTATGAACGCGATGACGCCGTGCGCAGCGACGAGGCGGGTCATGTCTGAGGCGGTGATTGAGGCGGATTGCGTGGAATTTGTTCTCGAAGCCGAGAACTGGAGCGAGCATGAAGGCTTGCTGGACCGCTGCCGCGCCGCCATCGAAGCCGGGCTGGGTCAGCTGGAGGATCCGCGCGCCGGAGCGGCCGTGATCTTGTTCTCAGATGACGCCACCGTGCATGAGCTTAATCGCCGGTTTCGTGACAAGGACAAGCCCACCAATGTGCTGTCCTTCCCGGCGCCAGACCGTGAAGGCTATCCGGGCGACGTGATCCTGGCGTATGAGACATGCGCGCGCGAAGCACAGGCGGCGGGGCTTTCACTCATTGATCACGCTGCGCATCTGGCGCTTCATGGCGTTTTGCATTTAAACGGGTTTGACCATCAGGAGGAAGACGAGGCGACCGAGATGGAAGCGCTGGAGACGGCGGTTCTCACCGGTCTGGGGATGTCAGATCCCTACCTCGTACAGGAATAGGCATGAACGACGATCCGTCTTCGCGAAGTCTTTTGGCCCGTTTCAAACGGGCCTTTGGCGGGGCGCGCCCCGAAACCCAGGACGTTGAGCCGATTGTGAACGGCGCGCCTGATCCCATGGATGCTGGCGCATTCCTGGTGAATATGCGCGAGTTTCAGGACATGCGCGTGGATGATGTGATGGTGCCTCGCGCCGACATCGTCGCCATCGACATTGAAACGCCGCTCAAGGAATTGACGCGCACCTTTGGCGACGCCACGCATTCGCGCCTTCCGGTCTACCGCGAGACGCTGGATGACCCTGTGGGGCTGGCGCACATCAAGGACGTGCTGGGCTATATGTCCCGCTTCGCAGAGGAAGGCTCTGAGGGCGGGCCGGATGGTTGGGGCGATATGCGCATCTTGCCCGCTATTCGTCGCCCGCTGCTGTATGTGCCCGCCTCCATGCGCGCGTTCGACTTGCTGTTGAAGATGCAGTCTCGGCGCATGCACATGGCCCTGGTGGTCGATGAATTTGGCGGCACGGATGGGCTCGTCACCCTTGAAGACCTGATCGAACCCATTGTGGGCGACATCGAGGATGAGCATGACGAGGCGGAGACGCCCAACATCCTCGCCAAGGGTCCGCATTGCTGGGAAGCGGATGCGCGCGCCATGATCGAGGACCTTGAAGAGGTCGTGGGTTGCGAGATCGCCACCGAAGAAGAAGAGAATGATGTGGACACGCTCGGCGGGCTGGTTTTCCACCTGGCCGGTCGCGTGCCCGAGCGCGGCGAGGTGTTGGCGCACCCCTCCGGCTTTGAATTTGAAGTGCTCGATTCTGATCCGCGTCGGATCAAGCGCCTGCGCGTGAAGCCGGGCGCCGGATCGACGCTGGCGGGCGATGAAGCCAGCCGGATGGCCGCTGGCGCCATCAGTCCGGACTAGACCATGACCGGCGTCCTGCCCCGCCTGCGCCGGCTTCGGGCGGGATATCGCGCGCTGTCAGGCTGGCGGCTCTTCGCCGTGCTGTTCGGCTTGGGCGCATTCGGCGTGCTCGGGCATGCGCCCTTTTTCATCTGGCCCGCTTACGCCGTGGCGCTCACCGCTCTGGTCCTGACGCTGGATGACGCCAAACGCCGCCCGAAACCTTTGCGCAGCGGCTTTGTCCGCGCCTGGTGGTTCGCCAGCGGCCAGTTTCTGGCGGGTACAGGCTGGGTGGCGAACGCCTTCCTGGTCAGCGCTGGCGACCATGCCTGGCTGATATGGGCGCCTCTGATCTTGCTGCCGGCGGGGCTGGCGCTGTTCTGGGGGCTGGCGGGCGCCGTCTATGTCAGGCGCGCTCCGGCTCATGCCGGCCGGATCGCCGTGTTCATCCTGATTGTGATGGCTGTGGAGTATCTGCGTAGCACGGTGTTGTCAGGCTTTCCGTGGAACTTGCCGGGCCATGTGTTTGAAGCTGGAGGCGCGATCAGCCAGAGTGCGGCTCTGGTGGGCGCTTACGGCTTGTCTGTGCTGGCGCTCTGCCTGTTTTCAGCACCGGCCGCGTTCAGTGGTCCAGGCTCGCGCCTGTCGAGGTCTGTCCCTCTGATTATCGGGCTTGTTCTGATCGCCGCCAGCTGGAGTTTCGGACAAATCCGGTTGAGTCAGGCTCAGACTTTAGTCGAAAGCGATTATCAGTTGCAATTGGTGTCTCTCAACCTGCCTCAGGAGGAGAAACGTTACGCGGCGCGTCATGACATTCTGGATCAGTATCTGGCGCTGTCCTCGGACTTGACCGATGTGGATGCGATTATCTGGCCCGAAGGCGCGATCCCGGCGATGTTGCTGGAGTCGCCTGATCTGTTGGCGGAAATCGCGGACGCCTTACCCTCCGGGACGCGGTTGATCACCGGCACGGCGCGGACGGATCGGGGCCTGAACGGTCGTCCGCGCGCATATTTTAATTCACTCGTTTCCATGAAAATCGACAATAATCGCCCGATCCTTGAGGCGCAGTACGATAAATCGCGACTGGTGCCGTTTGGCGAAAGCAATCCATTCCTGTCGCTGACCGACTGGATGGGCTTTGAAAGCTTGTCGGAGATCGCGCCCTATTACAGTCCAGGCAGCGGAGCGCAAACTCTCGCACTGGACGGGTTGCCGAGTATGGCGCCTTTGATCTGTTATGAGGCTGTGTACTCCAGGTATTCACCAAGACAGTCAAATAGACCCGATTGGTTGTTGAATATTTCAAATGACTCTTGGTACGGGAATTCCGCTGGCCCTCAACAGTTGCTTAACCAAACTCAATATCGCGCGATAGAAGAAGGATTGCCGCTGGTTAGAGTCGCTGCTGCAGGTATATCTGGCCAGATCGATCCTTATGGTCGGCTCATTGAATCCATTCCGTCAAGTTCAACTGAAGTATTGTTGATTACATTGCTTGAAGGATTAGGCGATACGCCGTATGGGGTGTATGGAAATGCACTCTGGGTGATTGCTTCGCTTGTTTTGGCTGCAGTCATGCATTGTCTAACGGTTGTGTCATTTACGCATTCAGGTAGAGGCGCGCGACCGGCTGAGGGGCGTTGAGCGTATCGCATCAGACCAAACTATGGTTGTATGCTTTCGCAGATAAGGAATATGAGATGACTGCCAATCCGAGAGGTCCGAATGCGGTTGATCGCCATGTAGGATCGCGTATCCGGCTTCGTCGTCAGCTTCTGAATCTGAGCCAGGAAAAGCTGGGTGAAGAGTTGGGCGTGACCTTTCAGCAGGTTCAGAAGTATGAGCGCGGCACGAACCGGGTTGGCGCAGGACGCCTTTGGAATTTGGCGCGCGTGCTCGACGTGCCGGTGTCCTTTTTCTACGACGGTGTGAATGAGGGCGCAGGGCAGCCTGGCTTTTCTGAGGGTGATCAGACTCCGATCGTCGATGACTTCATCCAGTCTGCTGATGGCGTGGCGCTGGCGCAGGCGTTCGCGCGCATCAAGGATTCCAAGGTGCGCCGCCGAATTCTTGAGTTGGTGCGGACGCTGGCCGCTGAAGAAGCGGAAGCAACTGCGACCGAGCCTGCGTCCTAACTCAAGCGTGACCGGTCGGGTCTTGCTTTCCGTGCGCCAATAGGCTTTAAGCCAGCCATATAAAGATCGCTTTATATGGAGCACGCTGTTGGCCCGTTCGTCTTACCTTTTTACCAGCGAAAGCGTGTCCGAGGGTCACCCGGACAAAGTATGCGACCGCATTTCCGACGCGATTCTGGACTTGTTTCTGTCCAAGGATCCGGTGGCCCGTGTGGCGTGTGAAACGCTGACGACCACGAACCGTATCGTTCTGGCGGGCGAGGTGCGTTGCGCCGGCGCGATCAAGGATGACGAGATTGAAGCGGCTGCGCGCCGCGCCGTGCGTGATATCGGGTACGAACAAGACGGCTTCCATTGGGAGACCGCTGACGTTCAGAACTATCTGCACGAACAGTCCGTGGACATCGCCCAGGGCGTGGATGAAGGCTCCGGGTCGTTCGCCGATGAAGGCGCAGGCGATCAGGGCATCATGTTCGGGTTCGCCTGTGATGAAACGCCTGAGCTGATGCCGGCGCCGATCACCTATTCCCACCAGATCCTCAAGGAGATGGCGCGGCAGCGTAAGTCTGGCGAACGTCCCGAGTTCGAGCCGGACGCCAAATCCCAGGTGACCTTGCGCTATGAGAACGGCCGTCCGGTCGGCGTGACCTCCGTGGTCGTCTCCACCCAGCACAAGGACGGCGTGAGCCTGGACGACGTGCGAGAGCTGGTGCGTCCGGTCGTCAAATCGGTGCTGCCCGAGGGCTGGTTCCCGCCTGAAGACGAGTTCTATGTCAATCCAACCGGCAAGTTCGTCATTGGCGGACCTGATGGCGACGCCGGTCTGACCGGTCGCAAGATCATCGTGGACACCTATGGTGGCGCGGCGCCTCATGGCGGCGGTGCGTTTTCGGGCAAGGACCCGACCAAGGTGGACCGCTCCGCAGCCTATGTGGCGCGATATCTCGCCAAGAACGTCGTGGCGGCTGGTCTGGCGCGCAAATGCACCATCCAGCTCAGCTACGCCATCGGCGTGTCCAAGCCGCTCTCGGTTTATGTCGATACGCACGGAACCGGCGATGTGGATGAAGCCAGGCTGGAAAATCGCCTGCGAGAGCTGGTCGATCTCAGCCCGCGCGGCATCCGCACCCATCTGGGACTGAACCGTCCGATTTATGAGCGCACCTCGGCCTATGGTCATTTTGGCCGCACGCCGGACGCGGATGGCGGCTTCTCCTGGGAGAAGACCGATCTCGTCGACGCGCTGAAATCGCTGGCGTAAGCGCCTCGAACGGACTGTGCAGGGAGCCGGGTTGTTTCAGCCCGGCTCTTTGTTTTTTTGCGCAGGGCCGGTAAAGGGCCGTCATGACCCAGACTCGACCCGACGCCCAATCTCAAGACCGTCCCCAGAACCGGCGCCTGTATGGCCGCGCAAGCGGGCACAAACTGACCGAGCGTCAACAAACGCTGGTGGAGACGCGCCTGCCGGCTTTGCAATGGCCCGATGAAGGTGATCTGGACCCCAAGGCGCTGCTTCCTGGCTTTGAGACATACGTGCTGGAAGTGGGCTTTGGCGGCGCCGAGCATTTGATCGGTCAGGCGCAACGCGCGCCAAAGACCGGCTTTTTCGGAATTGAGCCGTTTCTGAACGGTGTTGCGAAAGCGCTGGTGGGCATCGACGATCACGATCTCAAGAACGTGCGCGTCAAACGCTCGGACGCCCGCGATGAAATGATCCGCATGCCCGATGGGGCGTTCGAGAAGATCTTCTTGCTGTTCCCTGACCCCTGGCCGAAAAAGCGTCACGCCAAGCGCCGTTTCGTTCAGCCCGACACCGCGGCCGAGTTTGCACGTCTGTTGAAGCCGGGCGGGCGTTTGCGCGTGGCGACGGATGTGCGCGCCTACGCCGATCACGCCCTGCCGATCCTGATGGATACGGAGGGGCTGACATGGACGGGCGAACAGGCGTCAGACTGGCGTGAAAATCCGCCCGACCACATTGTCACCCGCTATCAGTCCAAGCATCTGGGCGACATCGAGCCGGTGTTCTTTGATTTCCTGAAGATCTAGCTCTAACAGGCGCCCGAATAGGCGTCGGCATAGGGCGCGTCCCAGCAGGTCAAAAGCCGGTCGACCACATTCAGATTCTGGGGTTGCTCCACATAGCCATCCGGCATGCGAATGTGTGGATTGTCGGCGAGGAACTGACGGCGTGCGGCCATCTCCTCCTCGCTGGGGGGCATGGTCGCAAGGGCGGCCCGCGCCGCCTCCGCCGCCGCTCGGTCCCTGCGCATGAAGGCGATGGTGGCGTCGACATAGAGATTCCAGTCGGCGTTGGAGAAGCGGGCGGCGTCGAAATAGGCGATGGCCTGTTCTGTTTCGCCGCTCATGGCGAGCATTTGTCCTGCATGCCAGCCGATTACGCCGGGCCGCTCAGGATTGAAATGCGGCGACTGATCCATGTAAGCGATCAGCAGATCCGCAGCGGCTTGTTCGCAGCCCGGCTGATCGCCGACAGGTCGCCAGCCGCCTGAAAAATCCTGATCAAAGGCGTTTTGCTCCAGCGCCATAAGCGATAGAAACCGGGTCTCATCAACGCCGCAGCCAGCCAGGCGCGTGCGCGCGTCCGGGGCAAGGGCGTCAAAACTCGGTGCATCCTGGGCGAGCAGTGTCAGTCCCAGCGTGAGCGCGGTCAGTGCGATAACCATGGTGAGCCTCCTGTTGGATCTTCATTGTCCGCGAATGTGCGGGCGTGAGGAGTTAAAGTATGGAAAGGTGGCTGAGCCCGCCCCATTGCTTTTTTGTGGATCTGCAAGTATAAGCCCCGCAACAGTTCGATATGCCGGACGGCATGTTCGAGCGGCTCGGCATCCGGGCCGCTTTTTTCGTACTCGCAGTCCGGACCAGACACAGATATTTGACGCCCATGAAAGCACGCAGCCCTCAAGACCAACGGATCCTCGAGATCGCAGAACCGATCGCCGAAACGCTGGATCTTGAGATTGTGCGCGTGCGCGTGATGGGCGGCAAGAAGACCCTGGTTCAGATCATGGCGGAGCGTCATGACGGGACCATGGTCGTGGAAGACTGCGCGCGCCTGTCCCGCGCGCTGTCGGACGTTTTCGAGGAGACGGATCCGGTCTCTGGCGAGTATGATCTTGAAGTGTCCTCGCCAGGCATTGACCGTCCCCTGACCGCGCTGTCGCATTTTCAGCGCTGGGAAGGCTTTGAAGCCAAGATCGAGCTCGATCGCCTGGTGGAGAACCGCAAGCGCTTCCGCGGCATGCTGGCCGGGATCGAGGATGAGAACGTGCTGATGGATCTGGCGGGCGAGGAAGACACGGCTGTCATCCCGTTTGACTGGATTGCAGACGCCAAGCTGGTGATGACCGACGCTCTGGTGGAGGCGAGCCTGAAGGCCCGCGGTCCCATCGAGGGCGAAGACGGTCAGGCCGACGAGTAGAACGAGAAGGAACGCGGATATGGCCATCGGGGTCAGCGCCAACAAGCTGGAAATCCTGCAAATCGCCCGCGCGGTGGCGCAGGAGAAGATGATCGACGAGTCGATCGTGCTGGAAGCCATTGAAGAGGCGATCCAGAAGGCGGCCCGCTCGCGCTATGGCGCGGAGCTCGACATCCATTGCAACATCAACCCCAAGACCGGCGAGATGCGTCTGACCAGCCGCACGACCGTGGTTGAAGAGGTTGAGAACGAGGCGCACCAGATCACGCTGGATGAGGCCAAGAAACGCGATCCCGAAGCCGAAATCGGCACCTTCTACGAAGAAGAACTGCCCCCGATCGAATTTGGCCGCGTCGCATCGCAGACCGCCAAGCAGGTGATCACGCAGAAAGTGCGCGAAGCTGAACGCCAGCGCCAGTTCAACGAGTACAAGGATCGCATCGGCGAGATCGTCAACGGCATCGTCAAGCGCGTCGAATACGGCAATGTGATCATCGATCTGGGCAAGGCGGAAGCCATTATCCGTCGCTCGGACGGCATTCCGCGCGAAAGCCTGCAGGTCAATGACCGCGTGCGCGCCTATATCTATGACGTGCGCGAAGAGACCCGCGGTCCGCAGATCTTCCTGTCACGCGCGCATCCGGACTTCATGGCCGCCCTGTTCGCGCAGGAAGTGCCGGAAGTCTATGAAGGCGTGATCGAGATTCCGCGCGTCGCCCGCGATCCGGGCAGCCGCGCGAAAATCGCCGTTATCTCCAATGACAGCTCAATTGATCCCGTCGGCGCCTGCGTGGGCATGCGCGGCAGCCGGGTCCAGGCTGTCGTCAACGAGCTGGCTGGCGAAAAGATCGACATCATTCCGTGGAATCCCGATCCCGCGACCTTCATCGTCAACGCCCTGCAGCCGGCGGAAGTCGCCAAAGTGGTGCTCGATGATGAAGCCGAGCGCATCGAAGTGGTCGTGCCTGACGACCAGCTCTCGCTCGCCATCGGCCGTCGCGGCCAGAATGTGCGTCTGGCCAGCCAGCTGACCGGCTGGGCCATCGACATCCTGACCGAGGAAGAAGAATCCGAGCGCCGTCAGAAAGAATTCTCGGTTCGCACCAGCACCTTCATGGATGCGCTGGATGTGGATGAGGTCATCGCCCAGCTGCTGGCCACCGAAGGCTTTGCTGAAGTGGAAGACATCGCCTTCGTCGATCTCGAAGAAATTGCGGTGATCGAAGGCTTTGACGACGACACGGCTCAGGAAATCCAGACCCGGGCGCGTGAGTATCTCGACAAGCGCGACATTGAGCGAGACGCCCGCCGCAAAGAGCTGGGCGTGGAAGACGCGGTTCTTGAGGTCGAAGGCGTCGACCTGCCGATGGCGGTCAAGTTCGGCGAAAACGAGATCTGCACCATTGAGGATCTTGCGGGTCTGACCCCGGACGATCTGCGCGGCTGGTATGAGACGCGCGATGGCGAGCGCGTGCGCGAGCCGGGCATCCTGGAAGGCTCTGACATGTCGGCGGAAGACGCCGAGATGCTGATCATGCGCGCGCGCGTGATCGCCGGCTGGATTTCCGAAGAGGATCTGCCGCAAGTTGAGCCCGAGGCTGAAGAGGTTGAGGCCGACGCCCTTGACGAAGAGGCTTCCGATGTCGATCTGGAAGACATCGACCTTTCCGATCTGGAAGCAGAAGCGGAAAAGCTGGGTGTTGATCTGGCTGACCTCCTGGACGCTGACACGACGGAGGAAGACGAGAAGTCGTGAGCCGCGGGGCGCGACATGGCCGATCCAAACCGGTGCGCGAACGCCGATGCGTCGCCACCGGAGAGGTGAAGGGGGAGGAAGACCTCCTTCGCGTGGCGCTGAGCCCTGAAGGGCGCGTAACCCCCGATGTGGCTGCGCGCTTGCCTGGCCGAGGCGGTTGGGTGACGGCGGATAGGGCCCTGGTCGACAAGGCTGTGAAAAAACGCCTGTTCAACCGGGCGTTCGAGCAACCGGTCGAGGCCCCTGACGATTTGGCCGATCAGTTCGAAGCGCTGCTGAAAGCGCGCGTTCTGAACCTTTTGGGGCTGGCGAGACGCGCCGGCCGGCTGGAACTGGGAAGTGATGCGGTGCGTTTGGCGCTGCAGACCGAGCCAGGACCGGCGTGGAGATTGGAAGCCAGTGACGCCGCCCCTGACGGGCGCAAGAAGCTGGACCACCTGGCGAAGGCGATCGAAAGCGACGCGCCGGTGCTGGGATGTTATGACGCTGACGCCCTCAGTCGGGCCTTGGGCGTTGGGAATGCGGTTCACGGGGCTTTGGCCCAAGGACCGGAAGCGGCGGGGATTTCCGCCCTCGCGTCGAAGCTTGCAGGGTTCGTTAACCTCGATCCTGCGGGCCCAGGCGCACAGAAGAGTTGAAACGCCTTGGAAGCTGGCTAGTTTAGCGGGCCTTCAGGCCGGGTCTTCCCGGAGGCGACCTGAACAGATGACGGACCCTGGCGCACGCGGCGGCCGGGTTCCGCCCGAAGATGTCTAAAGCCGCGGCAAGGACGCTTATGAGCGACGCTGACGAACGCAATAATTCGGGCCGCAAGCCTCTCTCCATCGGTGGACGTTCCTCTGGAACCGTGCAGCAAAGTTTTGCGCGCGGACGCCAGAAGTCTGTCGTAGTGGAGAAGAAGCGCAAGCGCCCCGGGCCTGCCGGCAAGGACGCCGCGACGGGCAAATCCGGCGCGCCGCTGACCCAGAAAGACAAGACGCGCGCGGCGCTGGCCGCCAAAGCCAAGCAGCTGGGTCTGTCTGAAGAAGAACTGATCAAGCGCCAGCAGGCCATTCTGCGCGCCCGCTCCGAGCAAGAAGAGCGCGCCGCCAAGCAGAAGGTCGAAGAGCAGGCCCGTCAGGCGCGCGAAGACGAAGAACGTCGCGCGCTCGAGGACATGCGTCAGCGCGAGAAAGAAGAGCGTCAGCGTCGTGAAGACGACGAGCGCCGCGCGATCGCTGAAGCGGAAGCTGCGCGTCTCGCCGCCGAACAGGCGAAGATCGCCAAGCCCGCCAAGAAGTCTGCGCCGGCTGACATCGAGCAGCCCGAGGAACCGTCTGGCAAGACACCGTCTCGCAAGGCGGACAAAGGCAAGGACAAGGCCGATCGCGGCGATGCCGAGGATACGCGCAACATCCTTGAGTCCATGGGCGGCCGGGTGAAGTCCAAGAAAGACGCGCCGGGCGGCGACAAGGCGCAACCTTCGCGCACCAAAGAGCCCAAGCGCCGTCAGGGCAAGCTGACCATTCAGAACCTCGTTGAGGATGATGAAGGCCGTCAGCGTTCGCTGGCGTCCATGCGCCGGGCGCGCGAGCGTGAAAAGCAGCGTCGCAGCCAGGGCGGCCAGTCGCGCGACAAGGTCGCTCGCGAAGTGGTCGTGCCTGAAGCGATCACCGTTCAGGACCTCGCCCAGCGTATGGCCGAGCGTGCGGCGGACGTGGTGAAGTTCCTGATGACCCAGGGTCAGATGGTCCGCGCCAACGACATGCTGGACGCCGACATCGCCGAGCTGATCGTCGAGGAGTTCGGTCATACCGTGAAACGCGTCGCCGAGGCGGACGTGGAGACCGGCTTCATCTCTGATGAGGATCCCGAAGACAGCCAGAAGCCGCGCCCGCCTGTGGTGACGGTCATGGGTCACGTCGACCACGGCAAGACCTCGCTGCTCGACGCCCTGCGGTCCACCGATGTGGCCGCTGGCGAAGCGGGCGGGATCACCCAGCATATCGGCGCCTATCAGGTTGAGCTGAAATCCGGTGACAAGATCACCTTCCTGGATACGCCAGGTCACGCAGCGTTCTCCTCCATGCGCTCTCGCGGCGCCCAGGCGACCGATATCGTGATCCTTGTCGTGGCCGCTGATGACGGCGTCATGCCCCAGACCATCGAGGCGATCAGCCACGCCAAGGCGGCCAACGTGCCGATGATCGTGGCCGTCAACAAGGTCGACAAGCCCGACGCCGATCCTCAGAAAGTGCTTCAGGAGCTGCTTCAGTACGAAGTGTTCGTGGAAGACATGGGCGGCGACGTTCAGGCGGTGCCGGTCTCGGCGCTGAAGAAAACCGGCCTTGATGAGCTGATGGACGCCATCAACCTTCAGGCCGAGATCCTGGAGCTCAAAGCCAACCCGGATCGCTCTGCGGAAGGCGTTGTGATTGAATCCCAGATCGACAAGGGCCGCGGCCCGGTTGCGACCTGTCTGGTCAAGCGCGGCTCTCTGAAGCGCGGCGACATCGTCGTGGCCGGCGCCCAGTGGGGCAAGGTGCGCGCGCTGGTCAACGAGCGCGGCCAGCAAATGAAAGAGGCGGGTCCGTCCCTGCCGGCCGAAATTCTCGGCCTCGACGGCGCTCCGGAGCCCGGTGAAGTCTTCGCCGTGGTGGACAGCGAAGCGCGTGCGCGCGAGCTGGTGGAATACCGCGAACGCGTCAAGCGAGACAAGGCTGCGGCGGCCCGGACGGGCGGCGGCGCATCGCTTGAGCAGATGATGGCCAAGCTGAAGTCCAACGAAGTTCAGGAGCTGCCGCTGCTGATCAAGGCGGACGTGCAAGGTTCGGCCGAAGCGATCATCGGCGCCCTGGAAAAAGTCGGCAACGAGGAAGTCCGGGCCAAGATCGTCCATGCGGCCGCCGGCGGCGTGTCGGAAAGCGATGTTCTGCTGGCCCAGGCCTCAGGTTCGCCGATCTTCGCGTTCAACGTCCGCGCCAACAAGCAGGCGCGCGACCTGGCCGAGAAAGAAGGCGTGGAGATCCGTTACTACTCGGTGATCTACGATCTGATCGACGACGTGAAAGGCACGCTGGAAGGCATGCTGGCGCCGGAAAAACGCGAAACCTTCATCGGTTACGCCCAGGTGCTGGAAGTCTTCAACATCACCAAGACCGGACGCGTGGCGGGTTGCCGCGTGACCGAGGGTGTGGTGAAGCGCGGCTGTGGCGTGCGTTTGCTGCGTGACGATACGGTGATCCACCAGGGGCATCTGTCCACGCTGCGCCGCTTCAAGGACGAAGTGCCTGAAGTGCGCGCCGGCACCGAGTGCGGCATGGCGTTCGAGAACTATCAGGACATTCAGGTCAACGACGTGATCGAATGTTTCGAAGTCGAGGAAATCCAGCGCTCGCTGTAGACCTCGCTTTGATGGACTGGAAATGATTAAGGGCGGCTCATAGAGCCGCCCTTTTTCGTGCGTCTGACCGGAGTGGCGAGGGGACATTGCTCCAAACAGGGCAGTCCGCACGATCCGTGGTCGCAAGCCTTGATGAGGGCGCAGCGCGAGGGGCAGTCGACCCGCGCTGCGTTGCCCGATCTAGTTCGGGGTGTAAGGCAGCGAGGAATGGTGAAGGACGATTTTCAGCGCGCCGTCTTCATCCTGAACATAGCCGAAGCTGTATTCCACCTTCACTTCTTCGCCTTCGGTGGTCGTGAAGAAGTAATTGCCCATGGCCATCGCGCTGTCAGAATCGATGATTGTGGCTTCATTCTCCCAGCGCACCTGGGTGTAGGGCGCGATGGCGAAACCGCCATCTTCCTCGATCTCACCGCCAACGAAGTAGGAGAGGGCTTCGTCGAAGTCGCCCCGGAACTGGTCTTCAGACGCCAAAGTCGGTTTGAACAACACCGTGTGTCCGTCATAGGCGTAGAACTGTTCGATATGCGCGCGCGCAGCAGCCTCGTAGTCTTCACCGGCAGTATAGGCGGCGCCGATCGCGACGATACCTGCGCCCCAGGCCTCTTGAGCGGCCTGAACATCAGCGCCCGTGATCGCATGATCGGAGGCCTGCGCGGCGCCCAGCGCCAATGTCGACGCGAGCATGGCGGAAACAGTGAATGTTTTCATGACAATCCCTTTGCTGTGGAGGGCGTGTCGCCCATACGCACTGAGCTAGTGGGGCGTTGCGATGTTTGCTAATGGAAACTATGCCTTAGATTGATAGCTTCAGGGCATGGATAGGGGTGGATATGCGGCCGACGCTGCGCCAGATCGAGTATTTTGTGACCGTGGCGGAGCTGTGCTCTTTCCGTAAGGCGGCGGACAAGCTGGCGGTCACTCAACCCAGCCTCTCCAAGCAAATACAAACGCTTGAAGCGGAGTTGGGAGTAAGCCTGTTTGAGCGGTCATCGCGACAGGTCACGCTCAGCCAGCCCGGCCAGGCCTTGCTGGAAGACGCCCGCGCCCTGCTCAATCAGGCCCATGGATTCAAGGCGAAGACGAAAGAGCTGCGGACGCGGCAGGCCTATCATCTGAACGCGGGGGTTTTGCCCTCCATCGGCGCCTATTTCATGCCGCGATTTACGCAGCGTTTGCGGTCGGTTTTTCCCGATCTGCAAATCAGCTTCATTGAAGGGCCCTCCCAGGAGCTTTTGGGAAAGCTTGCTCAGGGGGAGGTGGATTTTGTCATCGCCTCACGCGGACCGCAGGCTGATTTCTGCACCAAGTCCCTGTTTGAAGAGACGCTGTGGATTTGCAGCACGCCGGAAGATGAGCTGATGCAGCCTGTGGAGCCGGCGCCGCTCGAGGCTCTCAAAGGACGCAGGCTTGTGACGCTGAGCCCGGATTTTCACCTGTCGGAGATTGTCGCTGAATTGGCTCAGAAGGCTGGCGCCGAACTCAGCACCGAGTATCGCGGATCCAGTCTGGACGCCATCCGGCAGATCGCGGCGCGCAGTTCTGCTGTTGCGGTCCTGCCCAGTCTTTATGCGCTCGGCGAGGCGATCCGGGACCCTGCGTTCCGGGTTCGCCGTCTGGCGCACCCGGACGCCATTCATCCGGTGTTGCTGTACTGGCGGCGGACGGTGCGAGACCAGGCGTTTTATGAGCGCCTGGCCGTTGAGATCATCGCCGAGAAGATGGCGATTCGGGACGAACGCGCCCCGCATCTGCGGGTTTGAGTCCAGGCAGGATCAGGGTGACGGATCCAGAAGCCGGTTGGGGTGCATGCCGTTCACATGGCCCATGAAAGGGGGATGGATCTGATAGCCCAGGAGTGACGGCAGAGGCGCATCAAGGGTTCTGACGACGTCTGGCGGCACAGACAGGCTCATATTCTCCTGGGTCCGCAGCCAGGGCGCGCAATATTGCGCGGTCAATGCGAGTCGGCTGTCGCCGGTCGTGTTCTCGCCGCCCGCATGCCAGAGCCCGCCATGAAAAACCAGAGCGTCGCCCGGCTCCATGACGGCGGGCGTCCAGGGGTCTTCAGGGCCGGGACGGCGGTCGGAAGCCCAGCGATGGCTGCCGGGCCAGATACGCGTGGCTCCATTGTCTTTCGTAAAGGGATCAAACGCCCAGATCGCAGACAGACCATGGCGGGCGTCCGGCCGCATGTCCGGGTAGAACCCGTCATCGGCGTGGGGCAGCTGCGGCGTTTCCCCAGGCCCGATATTGATGGCGAGGCTGGCGGACAATAGCGGTTGGGCGTGGAGCCGTGCTTTGAGAATCCCCAGGATTTGCGGATGGGCGATCAGCAGGTCCAGGGCGCGTGTCTTGGCTAACACCGCATACGCACGCTGGGTCTTGAAGCCTTCAAAATCATTGCGGCCCGTCGGACCCAGCAGGTTGCGCAAAGCGGCCTCAGCGGTCTCGCGCACCTCATCGCTCAGCAGCCCCTTCAAAATGACATAGCCGTCGCGATCATAGGCTTTGAGCAGATCACTGGATGGCGGATGGCCAATCACAGCGGTCTGTTTGTGCTTCCCGGCTAGGTCCGCCGTGAACAGATCGTTCTGACTTTCAAGGGTTCGGGTCTCGCTCATGACTTGCTGCCCTCTCTCAGTCCCAGGCTCTGGGCGATCAGGATCCAGATGGCGTGCGCGAGTTGGTCCACATCCGGATTGGCGGCGTTTTTGAGCGCCATCGACATGCATTGCCGCAAGCCTCCCAGCACGAAGGCTGCGGCGATCTCGGGATCGGCTTGCCGTGGCAGGTCTCCGTCCATCTGGCCTTGTGAAATATTGCGCGCGCCACGCTCGATCAGCATGGCCATGCAGACGCTTTCGGCTTGCATGACGCTGCTGGAACGGCCCAGCGGGCCAAACAGGGTGCGGGTAAACGGCTCTTCCAGGAAAAACCGGACGACCGCACGCACGCGCTGCACTTCACGCTGGGCCCAGGTTTCGCCCCGAAAGTTCTGGTTCGCAATGCTGGCGTACCGGTCATAAAAATCTTCCACGACGGCCGCGACCAGACCGTCCTTGGAGCCGAAATGATGATAGGCGAGTCCGGCTGAGACGCCGGCGCGGTTGGCGATATCGGTGATTTCGGCTGCTCCGGCGCCCTCAATCAACGCGCCGCGGGCTGCATCAATCAGTTTTTCTCGCGTGCGCCGACCCCGCAGGGTGGGGGCTGACAGGGGGCCAGGCTGACCGGATGTCATGGGTGTCAGGACGTTCATCATCACCTCCAGACAAAAATTTGAATTGAATTCAATTCAAATTCAAGTCCGGGGATATCCCTTGTTCAGGAGGCGACAGACTTGAACCCCTTCAAACACAGGTCTAAAGACCCCGCCTTATCGCGACATGGCCGTTCCTCCGGCGGTTCCGGATGGGCGTTGGAGGTGCGCGCATGATGCCCCATTTGCGAAATGTGTCCCTGATCTGGGGCGTCTTGTGTCTGGGCCTGGCTGTTTTGGCGGGCCTGCATATGGCGGCTTCGCACCTTCTGGTTCATGACGGGGCCGGCGAAGGGTTTGCCGCCTGCATGCTGATCTCCGGCTTTCTCGGCGGCGTGCTGACGCTGGTCGGGCTGGGAGAGCGCGCGCGGCTGGGGTTTCGCGGCGCTGTGATTTTGACCCTGGGCGCCTGGTTCGGCCTGCCTTTGCTGATGGCGATCCCGTTGCATGAAGAAGCGGTGGGGCTGAGCATCACCGACGCCATCTTTGAAACGGTCTCCGGGCTCACCACCACGGGCTCGACGGTGATCAGCCATCTGGAGGCGCAGCCGCCCAGCTTGCTGGTTTGGCGCGCCCTGTTGCAATGGATTGGCGGGATCGGGATCATCGGCCTGTCCATCGCCATCCTGCCTTTGTTGCGCTCAGGCGGAATGCAATTGTTTCATCTGGAATCCTCCGATCGCTCACCGGACAAGCTGATCGCCCGGCCCGGTCATCTGGCGGGCGTCATCGCCGGGCTTTATCTGGCGCTGACCTGTCTGTGTGCATTGGGGTATGTCTTCACCGGGATGAGCAGGTTTGACGCCGTGCTGCACGCCCTGACCACTGTGTCCACAGGCGGCTATTCCACGACGGACCAGTCCATGGGCGGCTTTTCCGCCGGCGCGCAATGGGTGGCGATCGTCTTCATGCTGGCGGGCGCCATCCCGTTTCTGGCCTATGTGAGAGCGGTCAGCCGTCATGAAGGCCGGCGACCGGGCGCCTTTGAAGAGATCATGGGCTTGCTGGCGATCGTGGCTCTGGCGAGCGGATTATTGTTCGCCGCCGAGCTGGGCGGTCCGCCCGAGCATCCTGACGCTCTGCGTCTGGCGCTGTTCAATGCGGTCTCTGTGCTTACGACCACCGGGTATGCAGCGGGCGATTACCAGCTCTGGGGACCGCTGGCGATGGCCACGATCTTCTTCCTGACCTTTCTGGGCGGGTGCGCCGGCTCGACGGCGGGCGGGTTCAAGGTCTTTCGCATCCAGATCATGCTCAAATCGACCTGGGCCAGTCTGCAGGCCGCCTCCTCGCCCCATGCGATCACGGTGGCCCATCATGCCGGACGGCGTCTGACGCCGGCGGACAGCGCCTCGGTGGCCTTGTTTGCAGGATTGTATGTGGCGTGCTTCGCGGCGGGGGCGGTCGCGCTGTCCGCCTTCGGTCTTGATTTTCTGACCGCGGTGACCGCCTCGGCCACCGCCATTGCGAATGTGGGGCCGGGCCTGGGCGAGGTGATCGGACCGGCGGGTAATTTCTCGACGCTTCCCGATCCGGCAAAATGGATTTTATGTCTGCAAATGCTGTTGGGGCGTTTGGAGATCCTGGTGGCGCTCTATGTCCTCACTCCGCGCTTCTGGATGCGCTGACCCGGCTGTGAAGGAGGCTGTTCCATGCCGATCAACACGCTCGCCCCGTTTATCCTCACCGTCATCGCCGGCGCCATGGTCGCCGCGCAACCGGCGTTCAACGGTCAGCTGTCCGGGCATCTGGGGTCGCCCTTGCGTGCGGCGCTGGTCAGTTTCACCGCCGGGGCGCTGATCATGCTCGCGGCGGTGTCGGTGCTGGCCTATCGCGCCGGCTGGCCCAGTCTTGAGCGGATCAGCAACACCCCGCCGCACCTGTTTGTCATCGGCGGAGCGTTGGGGGCGGTGTTTGTGACCACGGCCTCCTGGGCGGCGCCGAAGATCGGCACGGGATCGTTCTTTGCGCTCTTGTTCGCCGCCCAGCTGATCGCGGCCATGGCGATTGACCATTTCGGCCTGTTCGGGATTGAGGAGCGCTCGGTGACCCTGCTGCGCATTCTGGGCGCCGGCTTTCTCAGCGTCGGGGCCTGGCTGGTGGTCAATCACTAGGCGCGCCGCCCTTGCATAACAGGGCTGGGCGCTGTACACACCCGCCCTTCGCAAACTCGATGCGCTCCGGTTGGACTCCGGACGCGTCCAGGCGACCCAAGAGGAATTCATGAAAGCCCAATCCCAACGCCAGCTGCGCGCCGGCGAGCTCGTGCGTCGCGCGGTGTCGGACATTATTCGCGAAGGCCGCGTGCACGATCCCCATGTGAACACGGCGGCTGTGACCATCACCGAAGCGCGCACCAGCCCCGACCTGCGTCATGCGACGGTCTATGTGGACCTGCTGGGCGGCGGTGACCGCAATGCCGTGGCAGAAGCGCTCAATCATGCTTCGGGCTTCATCCAGCGCGAGCTGGGCAAGCAGATCGAGCTGAAATTCACGCCCAAGCTTCGCTTCGCCGTGGATGACCGCATCGAGGATGTGGCCCAGGTGGACGCGGTTCTGGACCGTCCCACCGTCAAACGCGATCTCGATGACGAGGGCGAGGACTGATGGCGCGTCGCAAGAAGGGCGAGAAAATCCATGGCTGGCTGATCCTCGACAAGCCGCTGGAGATGACCTCCACCCAGGCGGTGTCGCGCTGTCGCTGGCTGTTGAAGGCGCAAAAGGCCGGTCATGCCGGCACGCTGGACCCGCTGGCGTCGGGCGTCTTGCCGATTGCGTTCGGCGAAGCCACCAAGACCGTGCCCTTCGCCCAGGAAAGCTCGAAAACCTATAAATTCACCCTGCGCTGGGGCAGTTCCACCACCACGCTGGACGCCGAAGGCGAGGTCACGGGCGAAAGCGATGTGCGCCCCGATCGTGACGCCATTGAAGCCGCTCTGGGCCAGTTCATCGGCGAGATCGACCAGGTGCCGCCCAAATTCTCCGCCATCAAGGTGGATGGCGAGCGCGCCTATGATCTGGCGCGGGCCGGTGAAGCGGTCGAGCTGGCCTCCCGTCCTGTGCGCATTGATGATCTGACGCTTCTGGATGCGCCGAGCCCTGACCTGGCGGTGCTCGAGATGAAATGCGGCAAGGGCGCCTATGTGCGCGCGATTGCACGTGATCTGGCGGCGGCTCTGGGCGCGGAAGGACATGTGGCGGCGCTGCGTCGCACCAGGGTCGGCCCGTTTAGCGCCGCACAGGCCGTTTCGCTGGACGCGTTTGAGGATTTGGTCCATAAGGGCCACGCGCTGGAGGCCCTGCTTCCGGTCGAGACCGCGCTGGACGACATCCCGGCGACGGCCGTGACCGAGGACGAGGCGTTTCAGTTGAGGCAAGGACGGTCGATCGTCTTGCCTCCCCGGCGAGCTTCAGAGCTACGCAATCTTCGCCAACCTCGCGACATCGCGGGGAAGGATTATTCGAAGGCTGTCGTGGCCATGGGGTCGGACCGGGCCGTTGCGATCGGCGAAGCACGCGCGGGTCAATTTTCGCCTGTTCGTGTCTTTCAATGGGATTAGGAGCCCGATTAGACGATGTCGATTACGGCAGAACGTAAAGCCGAACTGATCAAAGAGCATGCCCGTGGCGAAAACGACACCGGGTCTGCTGAAGTGCAAGTCGCTGTGTTGACCGAGCGTATCGCCAACCTCACCGAGCACTTCAAAACGCACAAAAAAGACAACCACTCCCGTCGTGGCCTGCTGAAGCTGGTCTCCCAGCGTCGGCGCCTTCTCGATTATCTGAAGAAAATCGACGAAGCCCGCTACAAGGCGATTGTGGCTGCTCTGGGTCTGCGCCGCTAGGCGCTCCCGATGAAACGCCGGCCGCCAAGGGGCGCGCCGGCGTTTTCATATCCGGCGACCGCAATCCGGCGGCGCCGCACATGACCGTACGAACGAGAGATAAATGTTCGATATCCAAACCGAAACGATTGAATGGGCCGGCCGTACGCTGACCCTCGAAACCGGCCGCATGGCGCGCCAGGCAAACGGCGCAGTGCTCGTCACCTATGGCGAGACCACTGTTCTTGCGACGGCGGTCGCACAGAAAGACGTCAAGCCGGGAATGGACTTCTTCCCGCTGACCGTGAATTACCAAGAGAAATACTTCGCAGCCGGCAAGATCCCGGGCGGCTATTTCAAGCGTGAAGGTCGTCCGACCGATAAAGAGACGCTGACCTCGCGTCTGATCGACCGTCCGATCCGTCCGCTCTTCCCCAAGGGTTTCAAGAACGACACCCAGGTGATGCTCACCGTGCTCAGCCACGATCTGGAAAATGATCCCGATGTGGTCGGCATGGTCGGCGCGTCCGCCGCCCTGTGCCTGTCCGGTCTGCCCTTCCTGGGGCCCATCGGCGCGGCGCGCGTGGGTTACAAGGATGGCGACTACGTCATCAACCCGACCGTCGACGAGCTGACCGAGTCCGAGCTGGATCTCGTGGTCGCCGGCACGTCGGACGCCGTGATGATGGTGGAATCCGAAGCGAAAGAGCTGTCGGAAGAAGTCATGCTCGGCGCTGTGATGGCCGGCCATGAGGCGTTCCAGCCGGTGATCGACATGATCATCCGCCTGGCAGAGAAAGCCGCGAAAGATCCCTGGGATTTCGTGCCGGTCGACAATTCCGAGCTCGAAACCAAGGTGCGCGGTCTGGTCGGCGACGAGATCGCCAAGGCCTACACCATCACCAACAAGACCGAGCGTCAGGCCGCTGTCTCCGCCGCCAAGGAGAAAGCTGTCGCTGAACTGGCCGCCACCGAAGACAATCCTGACGGCGCCGAAATGGCTGTCCTCAAGGACGTCCTGAAAAGCGTGGAAGCCAGCGTCGTGCGCGGCGGCATCATCAAGACCGGCAAGCGCATTGACGGCCGTTCGCTCGATCAGGTTCGCCCGATCGTGTCGGAAGCCACCGTTCTGCCGCGCACCCACGGTTCAGCCCTGTTCACCCGCGGTGAAACCCAGGCGCTGTGCGTTGTGACGCTGGGCACCGGCGAAGATGAGCAATTCATCGACGCCCTGACCGGCACCTACAAAGAACGCTTCTTGCTGCACTACAACTTCCCGCCCTATTCGGTCGGTGAAACCAGCTTCCGTCTGGCCCCGGGCCGTCGTGAAATCGGTCACGGCAAGCTCGCCTGGCGGGCGCTGTCGGCTGTGATGCCGAACGCGGAAGCCTTCCCCTACACCGTGCGTCTGGTGTCCGAGATCACCGAATCCAACGGCTCGTCCTCCATGGCGACCGTGTGCGGCGGCTCTCTGGCGCTGATGGATGCAGGCGTTCCGATCACCCGTCCGGTGTCCGGCATCGCCATGGGTCTGATCAAGGATCCTGAAGGCGTGGCCGTGCTGTCCGACATCCTCGGTGATGAAGATCACCTCGGGGATATGGACTTCAAGGTGGCCGGCACCTCCGAGGGCGTCACCAGCCTTCAGATGGACATCAAGATCGCCGGCATCAACAAAGACATCATGCAGACCGCTCTGGACCAGGCCAAAGGCGGCCGCATCCACATTCTGGATGAGATGAACAAGGCGCTTTCGGGCACCCGTGAGGCTCTGAACGAGCACGCGCCGAAGATCGAAACCATCCAGATCCCGGTCGACAAGATCCGCGACGTGATCGGTTCGGGCGGCAAGGTCATCCGCCAGATCGTCGAGGAAACCGGCGCGAAAGTGGACGTCAATGATGACGGCCTGATCAAGGTCTCCGCCGTGTCCGCCGACTCCATCAAGGCGGCTCTGGACTGGATCAACGGTCTGACCGCCGAGCCGGAAGTGGGCAAGATCTACAAAGGCAAAGTGGTCAAGGTCGTCGATTTCGGCGCCTTCGTGAACTTCTTCGGCCCGCGTGACGGCCTCGTGCACGTCTCCCAGCTGAAGAACGAGCGCGTGGGTCATCCCAAGGACGTGGTCAGCGAAGGCCAGGAAGTCTGGGTGAAGCTGCTGGGCTTTGACGACCGCGGCAAGGTGCGCCTGTCGATGAAGATCATCGACCAGGAGACCGGCGAAGAGATCAGCGAAGAAGGCGGCGAGGACTAATCCTCTCCCCTTTGATCGCGAGATCAAAAGAAACCCCGCTGGCGCAAGCCGGCGGGGTTTTTTGTAATCTCTACGGGTTAGCGCCACCCCCAGCGACGGGGCAGGCAGTGCGTGTCGTCCGGCGTCTGCACGCGCATCAGCAGTTCTCGTGCAACGGGATCATAGACCGGGCAGCCCCGGGAATCGGTGTCGAACATTTTGAGTTCGGGACTGAAATCATGAGTGTTCAGCAGGAAGATCGCCAAGTCCTGGCGGTCCAGCTGGCGGATCGAAGCGTCCAGACCCTCCGGTTCGCGCCCTGTGGCGCGGTAATAGCGATAGAGCAGTTCTCGCTCATAACTCTCGAGCCCTCGGCCCTCATCCTGCGCCAGAGAGCATAGCATGGCGTCCGGGTCGCCCTGGTCGATCGCGGTCAGCATCTGATCGGGGTCGCCGTCATACGTCTCAGGGCACACGCGCCAATGGGGCAAATTAATCGGTTCAGGAGCGGCGGGCTGAGGTTGTGAACAGGCGCAGGCGAACAACATCAGGCTGAGAGCGGTAATGGCTAGGTTGAGACGCATCGCGACCATATCTACCGCAACCCCCAGCGACGGGGCAGGCAGTGCGTGTCGTCCGGCGTCTGCACGCGCATCAGCAGTTCTTGTGCAACGGGATCATAGACCGGGCAGCCCCGGGAATCGGTGTCGAACATTTCGAGTTCGGGGCTGAAGCGATGAATGGTGCGCAAGCTCGCGGCCAGCTCCTGCCGGTCCAGCTGACGGATTGAGGCGTCCAGGCCCTCCGGTTCGCGCCCTGTGGCGCGGTAATAGCGATAGAGCAGTTCTCGCCTGTGGCTCTCCACATACCGGCCTTCGTGAAGGGCGAGCGTGCATACGATAGCGTCATGGTCGCCTTCATCGACGGCATCCGCCATTTGATGAACATCGCCGCCATACAATTCCAGACAAGCGCGCCAATGGGGCAGGACAATCGGTTCGGGCGCGGCGGGCTGAGGTTGTGAACACGCACCGGCGAACAACATCAGGCTGACAGTACTGATCGCGCGCAACATATCCGCCCCCAGAGGACCGCCCCTAAACCCCAATTCCCATATTGGAGGGTAAAGATGGCGGGATGCAACTTGAGACTATTGGAGCGGTTCGATTGCGAAGCGCTTGCGGAGAAACGTGCCCGGGCCGAACCTGCCCGGATTTGTCACTATTGGACGGACTGGCAGGCTCGGACGCTATCGACTCGGTGATCTGGCCGTCGACTCTGCACAAGCAGCCGCGCAATTTGTTCAGGCCCGGCGTGATACGCGTCGGCTTGAAGCTGAGATCAAGGCGCTTGAGAGAGAACTGCCCGCCTTGCGACAAGCGTTGTGGGACCGAACCGAGCGCTTGAATGAAGCCATTGCGTCACGGGCCTGCATCAATACAGCGAGGCGGGCCAAGGGCTGTGTCGGCGCCTGAACGCCAGACGAAACTCTATTCCCTTACCAATCCGTCATTCTGCGGACAGGCAAAGCTCCGTTACACTCTAACCTGAATGCGAAAACGCAAATCAGGGGAGGGCTTTATGTCCATACTTATCCGTGCGGCGCTGGGCGGCGCGCTGAGCATAGGCGTCACCATCGGCACGGCGTCGGCTCAGGAGGCGTATCGCCTGCCGCCGCAAGAGATCGTCGATATCGTGGATGCGCCGAACGCGCCGTACACCACGCTGTCGCCGAACAAGCGCCATTTGCTGCTGTTGCATCGCGAAGGCTTGCCGCCGATTTCCGAGATGGCGCGTCCGATGGAGCGTCTGGCGGGTTTGCGTCTCGACGCCGAGACCAATGGTCGTCATGGCCCGCGGACTGTGATCGGCCTGTCGGTGATTGATCTGGAGACGGGCGAGGAAACCGCGATTACGACGCCCGGTGATGTGGGCCTGTCGGGTTTCACTTGGTCGCCGGACGGCTCCAGGGCCGCATTTCTTGTGACTGATGACGACTCGATCGGCGTCTGGGTCGCCGATATGGAACGCGCTCAGGCCCGCGAGATTATCGACGAGGGCGTCAACGCGGTGTTTTCCGCGCTCGACTGGATGAGCGACAGCGAGACCTTGCTTGTCACCCTCACCAGTGATGAGCGCGGCCCGCGCCCGGAACGCGCGCGCGTGCCTACCGGCCCGGTGATCCAGGAAGCCGCCGGCTATGAAGCGCCGGTGCGCACCTATCAGGATTTGCTGTCTGACGCGGATGATGCGGCGCTGTTCGCCTGGCTGGCCGAAAGCCAGATCGTGTCCGTGGACGTCACCGCGCGGCGCTTGCGCGTGCGTGAGATTGGCGAGCCGGGGCTCTATTACGCGGTCGATCCGGCGCCGGGCGGTGAGTATCTGCTGGTGGAATCGCTTGAGCAGCCCTTCTCCTATGACGTGCCCTGGTCGCGCTTTGCGGAAACCAGCGAAGTCTGGACGATGGACGGCGATGTGGTTGCGGAGATCGCCAGCCATGGCATCGCTGACGGCGTGCCCATCGGCGGCGTCATCGAAGGGCGCCGGTCCATCACCTGGCAGGATTCTGCAGCGGCGCGCCTGGTCTGGGCGGAAGCGCTGGATGGCGGTGATCCGCGGGTCGAGACCGATGAGCGCGACAGCGCCTGGGCGCTGGAGGCTCCGTTTGACGGCGAGCCGGTGGAGATCGCTCGGTTTGAGGACCGCTATTACGGGACCCAGTTCACCTCTGAAGGCCAGATCGGCATCGCCACCGAATATGACCGTGACACCCGCGTGGTGCGGTCCTGGCTGGTGGATTTCGCGGCCCCCGGCGCAGACCCGCGCTTGCTCAATGAACGCTCGATCCAGGACAATTACGCCGATCCGGGCTCGCCGCTCAGCGTGCGCAATGCGTATGGCCGTTCGGTCGCGGCCGTGGTGGACGGCGCGATGTATTTCACTGGCGATGGCGCCAGCGCGGACGGGGACCGTCCCTTCCTCAGCCGCGTGGATTTCGACACGCTGGACACCGAGATCCTGTGGCGCAATTCGGGTGAAAACTATGAGCGTGTCATTGATGTCCTGACTGAGGACGGCTCGGTGTTCCTGACCTCTTATGAGGATCCGACCACCCCGCCGAACGTGCAGCGCCATGACGGCGAGACCGTCACCCGCATCACGGATTTTGAAAACCCGCACCCCCAGCTCAACGATATTCGCAAGGAGTTGATCACCTATGAGCGTGAGGACGGCGTGCCGCTGTCGGCGACGCTTTATCTACCCGCTGATTATGAAGAAGGCGACACCCTGCCCTTGCTGATCTGGGCGTATCCACTGGAATACAACTCCGCGTCCGACGCCGGTCAGGTGCGGGGCTCGCAATACCGCTTCTCTCGCGTGGCGGGCACCAGCCCGCGCTTCCTGGTGACCCAGGGCTATGCGCTGATGGAGCGGGCGACCATGCCGATCGTGGGCGATGATCCGTTGACGGTGAACGACACGTTCGTGGACCAGCTGGTGATGTCAGCCGAAGCCGCCATCGCCGACAGCGTGGCGCGGGGTTATGGCGATGGCGAGCGCGTGGCGGTCGCCGGCCATTCCTACGGCGCGTTCATGACGGCGCATCTTCTGGCGGGCTCGGACCTGTTCCGCGCCGGCATCGCGCGGTCGGGCGCCTATAACCGGACGCTGACCCCGTTCGGTTTCCAGTCCGAACGCCGCACCTATTGGGAGGCGCCTGAGTCCTACTTCATGCTGTCGCCCTTCATGCACGCCAATGACATTGATGAGCCCATGCTGATGATCCACGGGCAGATGGATAATAATTCGGGCACCTATCCGATTCAGTCCGAACGCATGTTCGCCGCCGTCAAAGGCAATGGCGGCACGGCGCGCCTGGTCATGCTGCCCTATGAAAGCCATGGCTACCGCGCCCGTGAGAGCGTGCTGCACGTGCTGGCGGAATCCATCGACTGGCTCGACACCTATGTGAAGCCGGAGGAAGCCGTGGTGCCGCACACGCCGGATCAGGGTGAGCGCGAAGTGGAGTAACGCTTTTCCGAGCCTCAATAAAAAACCCCGCCGGACCGCTCCGGCGGGGTTTTCTGTGCCAGATGGAAGGGAGCTTAGAAGCTCGCCTGAACGCCCAGCGCGAGGACGTTTGTGCTGGCGTTGCGTTCCGACCAGCTTTCGCCGGTGGGCAGATTGCCGCCGGACAGGAAGTTCAGCGGCACCCAGCCTTCGGTGCGGATCAGCTCGCCGAACAGATTGACCGAGGGGCTGATGAAGTAGGACCCACCCAGAACCCATTGGTCCTGTTTCTCCCAGGGCGCGCCGCTATCACCAGACACAAAGCGGCTGAATTCAAACGACAATGCGAAGTCTTCACTCGATTGCACATCAAACCAGTAGCGTCCGCCCAGGGTGAAGGCGTTCGGCGCCACCGCTTCAAACGCGGAATAGATCGGCACGGGAGAGGCGGTGCCCGCCCAGTCTTCGGTGGTCGAGGCGTATTCGCCCAGAAGCTCCAGACGCCCCAGATCGGCGCGGGCGTAGATCGCCCAGCCCGGATTGCTCTCGTCGCACGGATTGAAGTGGAAGACCGGATACGCCTGGCAATAGGCGGTGGCTTCAGTGTAGCTCGCGCCCGCCATCAGTGTGCGGCCTTCAGACAGTGCGGCCGTGTAGTTCACGTCCACGGCGAAATTGTTGACCCGGCTGGGGACGTTCGTGTCTTCGACCGGGGCGTTATGGGCGCGGAATTGCGAGCCGCCCTGAATGGCCATGGCGCGCACATGCAGGCCGTTATTGTAATAGCCGACCATGCCGCCTGTCGCGAGACCGGCGAAGGCGTGCCAGCTGGTGGAGTTGGTGAACGGGCTGACGGTGTCGTTCAGGCCGAACGGCGTGTCCATCTTGCCGATGGCGGCGTACCAGGGGCGTTCGGACAGATTGCCGAACAGCACGAAGGCGCGACGCAGCTGGATCTGGTTGCGATTGAGATCGGTCAGCGTGCCCGATCCGAAGCTTTGCTCGGGATCGTACAGCATCTCTGAATACAGGGTGATATTGTCCGTCATCCGGCCTGTGACCGCCAGCTGGGCGGAGTGGACGATGAATTCAGACACCGTCTCGCCGATCTGGTTGGCCGAGGTCGGATGGCGCATCAGCCAGCCGAACTTGGTGTTGGAATTGCTTTCCTGGTAATCGGCCAGCGCCGTCACATTGCCGCTCAGGGTCACCCGGCGATCAAGTTCGCCATTGTCTATCGCGTTCAGAATGGTCAGCGCGCGCGTGTTCACGCCTTCAGCGTGATCCAGGATTTCATAGCCGTACTCAGGGCTGACGCCGACCAGGTTCTGGTGGAAATCATCACCATGATGAGCGCCATGGTCGCCGGTTCCAGCGTGATGCCCGTGGGAGGCTGTCTGCATCGGCGCATCCGCCTGTGCACGCGCGGGATGATGCGGCATGGCGGCGGGCGCGCTTTGCGTGTCTGACTGCGGCAGCAGGCCCTGGGCGGCCAGAACGTTCAGCAATTGCTGGTTCGTGGCTTCCAGTTGCGCAAGGCGGGCTTCAAGTTCTTCAATGCGGGCGTCGTCATCAGCCAGGGCTGGCGCGGCCACAGCCAGAGAGAGCAGGCTGACGCCTGCGATCAGTACGGATTTCATTTGCTTGTCCCCAAAAAGGTATGAATGAAGCGCAGTCCCATGCGCCCTGGCGAATGGGCCTAGTACCAATAGGGTTAACAAAGAATTTACTGAACTTGATCAGCGATTAAACCTGTGTGCGGTAGCCGCGGCTCACCGGCAGGCTGCGGCCGTCTGACAGGCGCGCTTCGGCGTCGCCGTCGCCGGTGGGGACCAGCTCCCGTATGGCCGGGCGGACGGTCATGTGAGAGCGGTGAAGGCGGACCGGGTCGGCGCCGGCGGCGTCCAGCAGGCCGATCAGCCGGGTGAGGGTCATGCGGGCCAGATGAGCGCCGGTGGGCGTGATGACTTCCACATAATTGCCCGCCGCGCTGGCGCTGATAATCTCGCTGGCGGGTAACCGGATTTCCCGTCCGCCGCTGCGCAGGGTGATCACATGATCCGCACGGGCGTCTTCTCGCGCGGCTCTCAGGCGTTGGCGGGCGTCTTCGAGTTCGCGCACGATCGCCAGCACAGCCAGCATCAGGGCGTAAGTCAGTACATCCTTGCGAAACTCGTAGAAAAACTCACCGAACAGACCGCCATAGGTTTCATAGGAAAACCCGAACATGAGGGGCCAGAGCAAGGCGCGCAGACCGTCCATGGTCACAATATGGACGAGTGAGAAGGCTGTGACCCCCAGCGCATGAACCGGTAGCGCGGTGCGCCAGCGTTCCAGGCTCAGAGGAAAGCGACGTTCCAGCAAGGCGACGGGGACGAACAGAGCCAGAATGACCAGATTGCTGGTGCCTTCCAGAGTCAGGGCGCGCAGCCAGACGCCGGTTTCGCCCGCCCGGCGCCATTCCTCGGCCAGGGACAGACCGTTCACCAGCCAGAAGCCCAGTGAGGCGATCAGATAAAACAGAAAGGCGCCTCGAAGGACGCGGCGTTCAAGATCGGGCGTGTGCATGGCCTGATCTTGCCCTGATGCGTCTGGCCTCGCCAGCGCGGGGCGCCGTGTTTCATCCCGTTTAAGCCGCGTTTCGTCCCTGGGGCGCAGGTATTGGTCCCACGGGTCCGCTGTTTGTCCTTTCGGGACTGCCTGAACGAGGCGCTGGCGTCAGTCTCGCCGCTGGATCGATTGGGAGACTGAGATGACTGAAACCGGCCCGCGCGCCAGCGCGCCTCCGACCCGCCGTTACGACCTTGATTGGCTGCGCATCATCGCATTCGGTCTTTTGGTCTTATACCATGTGGGCATGTTCTACGTGCCCTGGGGCTGGCATGTGAAAAGCGTGCATGCCGGGCCGGGCGCCGAGCCCTTGATGATGCTTTTGAACCCGTGGCGCTTGTCGCTGTTGTTTTTCATATCGGGCGTAGCGTTTTCCTATCTGCACGACAAGAAGGGCGGCGGGGCTTTTGCCGGCGAACGTACGCTCAGACTGCTGCCGGTCATCATTTTCGGCATGATCGTTGTGGTGATGCCCCAGACCTATTTCCAGCTGCGTGAGGCGGGTGAGATCGAGCCGGGCATTTTGTCCTTCTGGCCGCGCTATATCCTCGATTGGGAGATCGCCGGCGTCGCCGTGCCGACCTGGAATCATCTGTGGTACGTGGTCTATCTCTTTGTCTATGCGCTGCTCCTGGCGCCGGTTATGGGGCTTCTGAAAGCCTTCGGGCGCGGTCCGGGCGCCATGTTGGGCCGGGTCTGGGACAGCCGGTTCGGGCCGGTCTGGCTGCTGGCGCTCGGGTTTGCGCCGCTCATGCTCTATCGAGTGATGCTGGTTCCGCATTTTGAAACCACGCACAATCTGACCTGGGATTGGGCGAACCACGCCATCAGCTTCACTTATCTGCTCTATGGCGTCTTCGCCGCCAAATCGGAGCGGTTCTGGTCGTGTGTGGACCGTACGCTACCGCTGGCGCTGGGGCTGACGGTCGTTCTGGGCGTCGTGATGACGCCGATCTGGTCGCTCTGGTGGGACCAGATCGCCGAACATGCGGTTCCGTTGTGGATCGCGCGCGCTGCGCGGGTGCTTTACGCGTGGGCGATGATCGTGACGCTCTTGGGTCTGGCGCGGCGGTTCCTGACCGGAGACGGCCCGGTGCGGCGCTATCTGACCGAGGCGATCTTCCCGGTCTATATCCTGCACCAGACGATCACGGTCTCAGCCGGTTATATCCTGACCCGCATGGGCTTTGACGTCTGGACCGAGTTCGCGCTGGTCACCCTCATCACCTATGGCGGGGCGTTCGCCGGGTTTGAGATCATTCGCAGGATCAAGCCGCTCAGGCCGGTGTTCGGGCTGAAGCTCTAGGTCTCGGCTCCCCTGAAAGGCTCGACTCTGTACGCGTAAGCGCTTAACTGGTCGGGCTTTTCTGGGGGGAGATGACTATGGGCGCTTTTTCACGGGCCGCCATTGTACTGGGCGTGACGCTTGCGGGCAGCGTAGCTGCGGTGTTCGGGGCGGACGCCTTGCGCGACGCGGGCTATCTGCCCGATCCGGGCGAGGCGGGCGCGCCTGCCGCCGTTGCGCCAGCCGCGACGCCATTTGATCGCTTCATCCAGGCTTCGGGTTTGCAGAACCAGGCCACGGCTGCGAACGCGGCGTGCGGCTTTGGCGAGTCCCTGTCTGCAGGCGAGAGCGGGTTCTGGCTGGTCGGCGATGCGCCCGGCGTTCTGGGCGTCTACCGGGCCGAAGCGGGCGAGGCTCATGTGCTGCGCAGTTTCACTGCGTCAGCTGACAATCTGGTGGCCTATAGCGAATATGGCGAATTGTTCGTTCAAACCGGAGACGGGGCCTTCAACAGCCGGACCTTCGTGCTGGATGAGGCGGGCGAAGTGATCTTCACCGAGCCTTTGCTGGAGCGCGCCCGGATCGCGTTGACGTGTGAGGATGCGCAAGCGGCGGCGACGGAGCTGAACACGTTGTTTCGCGCCTCCGGCCCGGCGGTGGATCCGATCCGGTCAGGTCTGAACGCCTTTGTCGTCGGAGACGGCTATGAAGACTGGGTCTATCCGCGCGTGGACGGCCTGGTCGAGGCCTGCGCGCCCGCTGGCGGCGCGGTTCCGCTTGAGGATGACCGGACCACCCTGATCGCTGCGGAGTTCGACATGGACGCTCGGTTTGGCGAGGCGATCTATCATGACATGTCCGGAGAGAGCCTGGCGGGATCGTCAGAACCGATGCTCTATCTGACGCTGGCGACGGTTCACAGCGCCACGGAACATGGAGAGATCACCTATTACCGCGCGCCGCTGAGCTGGACAGACATTCTGGCGGGCGACGACGTGGTTTCCTTGATCTACCGCTATGAGGCGATGGAGCAGATCGGCTTTTCAGTCTTCGCCGACGGCTCGCGGTCTCACAGCGAAAGCGCGGGCGGGGTCATGGACGCCAGCTTTCCATGCGCTGACCCTCAGCAGGCGGTCGAAATCTTGCGCGCGGTCTCCGCGGGCTAGCTCTGTGTCTCCCGCATCAGCTTGAGCGCGATGCGCGGGGCGTCCCACAGTGAGGGCAGCAGCATCAACGATACCGGCGCGCCGGTGATGACGATGAATTGCTGCAGCTTGCCCACGGCGCCCCCGCCATTGCCCGCGCTCACCAGCACGATGGCCATGGCCGCCATCACGAGACCCCAGAAGGCGCGCATGCCGCCTGACGGCTCGCCCTCTTTGCTGAGCGCGCTGGAGATGGCGAAGGTCATGGAATCGCCCGTTGTGGCGACGAACACCGTGGTCAGGATCAGAAACAGGATCGAGACCGGCAGGGCCAATGGCAGGCTCTGGGTGATGGCGAGCAGGGCGGCGGGCAGGTCAAAGCCTTCAAACGCGCCTGACACCGATCCCGGCTCCGCCAGTTCGAACGCCAGCCCGCTGCCGCCCAGAATGGTGAACCAGAAATGGGTGGCCAGAGGGGCGACCACCGACAGGGTCAGGATGATCGAGCGGATCGAGCGGCCGCGCGAGATGCGCGCGATGAAGATCGCCATCATCGGCCCATAGCCGATGAACCAGGCCCAGAAGAACAGGGTCCAGCCGTTCAGCCAGCCGCTCTCGCCAAACAGGCCCGCCCCGTCGCGTTGCAGGGCGATGGGGAAGAAGTTCAGCAGGTAATGCGCCATCCCCGACAGGAAGTGCCGGATGATGAAGCCGGTCGGGCCCGCCGCCAGAATGAAGACCAGCAAGAGGCCGGTCAGGATGATGTTGAATCGGCTGAGGATCTGGATGCCGCGAGACAGGCCCGTCAGGGCGGAGGTGATGTAGATTGACGCCAGGGCGATGATCACGCCGATCTGGGTCGGCAAACCTTCGGGAAAGCCGAACAGGTTGGACAGGCCGGCGCTGACCTGAAGCCCCAGAAAGCCGATCGGCCCGACGGTGCCCGCGATCACGCCGATCAGCGCGAAGGTGTCGGCCACACCGCCCAGCGGACCGACGGTGAGTTTACGGCCCAATACCGGGTAAAGCAGCGTCCGCGGCGCCAACGGCAAGCCCTTGGCTTGCTCGTAATACATCAGAAGGATCGCGCTCAGCGCGCCGAGGCTCGCCCAGGCGGGAAAGCCCCAGTGCAGGAAGCTTTGCGCCAGCGCCACATCCACCGCGGCTTCAGCGCTGGCGGATACATCGGCGTTCGGCGGCGGGGTCAGGAAATGCGCCAGCGGTTCCGCCGCCGCCCAGAACACGCCGCCCGCGCCCAAAAGCGTGCAGGCGATCATCGCTGACCATTGGAAATAGGGAAATTCGGGCGTGTCCCGACCGCCCAGCCGGATCTTGCCCGCAGGCGACAGGGCGATCGCCAAAGCAATCAGGAAGATCGCGGGCAGCAGGATCTGCCAGTACAGGCCGAAACCGCGGGCGACGAGGCTTGATCCCGCATCCACCCAGTTTGACAACGCGCCGAGGTCAAACACCGCCAGCGCGCAGAACCCGAGGCAAAATCCGGCGGTGGTGAAGAAGACGCCAAGGCGCGTCCCGCGCCAGGCGCGAGCCAGTTGATCGGTCATGGGAGAGCTCCTCGGGTTGCGTCGGCTTTGTAGGTCTTCGCGAATGCCCAAGGCCCGTCTGGCCCTCGACCGATTCTGGCTCGCGCCTTTCAGCGCGGTTGAGTTAGTCTTCGATGTCCGGCACGGCCACGGCGTGGAAGCCCGCGTCCACGTGCAGGATTTCACCGGTGCACGACTTGCCCAGATCACTGAGCAGGTACAGCGCGGAACCGGCGACGCCTTCCATGGTGGTGTCTTCCTTGAGCATGGACCAGTCCTTGCCGGTCTTCATCAAGGTGCGGCCGCCGGAAATGCCGGCCATGGCGAGGGTCCGCATCGGACCGGCGGAAATGGCGTTCACCCGAATGCCCTGCGGGCCGAGATCGCGGGCGATATAGCGGGTGGAGGCTTCCAGAGCGGCCTTGGCGACGCCCATCACATTGTAGTTCGGAACGACGCGTTCCGAGCCCAGATAGGTCAGCGACACCATGGCGCCGCCGCCTTCTTCCTTGGACGGCATCAAGGCGCTGGCGCGCTTGGCGGCGTCCACGAAGGAAAAGGCGGAAATGTCCATGGCGCGCTGGAAGCCCAGACGCGTGGTGTTGTGGGTGAAGCTGCCCTGAAGCTCGTCCTTGCCGGCGAAAGCGATGGCGTGAACGAGGAAGTCGAGCTTGCCCCATTTGTCTTCAAGTGTCTTGAAGCAGGCGTCCATGGACGCGTCATCACTGACGTCGGCGGTGACCATGAAGGGCTCGTCGCCGAGGCTCTCCACCAGCGGACGCACGCGCTTTTCGAGCGCTTCATCCTGATAGGAGAAGGCGAGCTCGGCGCCCTGGGCGTGCAATTGCTGGGCGATGCCCCAGGCGATGGAGTTCTTGTTGGCCACGCCCATGATCAGGCCGCGCTTGCCCTTCATCAACGTGCCGGTCGGAAACTCGGTCTCGGCCATGGCCGTCCCCTTCTTTGTGCGGTGGCGCCAGTGAATCAGGCGCAAACTGGATGGACGGCGCAGCGCATATCGGTGCGGTGCGCCCGGTGTCAGGGCTCGCTGATAGCGCACACCGGGCGGGGGTGTCGAGATTGACTGAAGCGTGATCGCCGTCACAGCGTTTTGGCGTTGGTTAAACTTTTGCCTTCATGTCAGACTATCAAAGGGTCGGCGATCAAGCGCCGAACGGGCGCCGATTGCGGATCAGGACTATTGAGGACACGTATGAAAGCCACTCCGACGCCACGCTCCGTGGCGATCCAGAAGCGCTGGAGCACTCTGGACTGGGCGAGCGTTTTCGCCGCCATCATCTACCCCGCCCTGGGCGTATTGGGTCTCATCACCGCCTTCACGCTCGGACTGGCTCTGAACGGGCTGACCCTGCACTGGTGGTATCCGGTTCTGGCGTTGTTCGTCGGCGCCGTGACGCTGGTGATCTGTAATTTCGGCATCGGCGTTCTGCACCGGGTCTGGCAGCACAAGGCGGGCGAGCTGAAAGCCCCCGCCCAGATCCTTACCGCGCTCAATTGCGTCATCGCCATGCAGGGGCGGCTGAAGGACTGGGTGAATTATCACAGCCAGCATCACCGCCTGTCCGACAAGGCCGGTGATCCGCACAACCCCCATGAAAGCAAGATGTGGGCGTGGATGGGCTGGTTGATCTTCCGCGATCCCAACGATCTTCAGCGCCCGACCGCCATGTGGCTCAAGGATCTCAAGACCGTGCAGATCCTCGACCGGCATTATTCGCTGATCACGCTTCTGGTGCACCTGGTGCTGCCGGCGGCCATTTATCTGACCGTCTGGGCGCTGGGCGGCTCGCTTCTGCTGACCTTCATCCTGCATGCGGCGGCGGTGACGGCGCGGGCGATCCAGTTCCACGCGACAATCCTCGGCGTGAACGTGTTTGGTCACCTCAAGACCCCGCGCTGGGCGGATTATCTGCTGGCGATCCTCACGGGCGGCGAAGCGTTTCACGATCACCACCATGACGAGCCGGTCAGTGCGCTGCACCTGCCCCGTCGTGGCCTGATGAACCGCCTGCTCGATTATAACGGCACGGTGTTGCTGGTGTTTGAGAAGTTGCGCTGGGCTAGCGATCTCAAGATTGCGCCGCAATTCAGCGTTCCGGCGCGGATTACCGCCGCCTGAGGCGGTCGTTAACGTCAGCTTCACGGGGAACACGGTCTGCTGATGCCTGCGGGTGCGGGGCGACCCTGCCCGCAGCGTCAGGAGGGGACAATGTCGCGCGAAACATCCATACTGTTTGTGTGCACGGGCAATATCTGTCGCTCACCCACAGCTGAAGCGGTCGCGAAGACGCTGGCGCAAAAGGCCGAGAAGAGTCTGGTGCTGGATTCCGCCGGCACGGGCGACTGGCATGTGGGCGAACGTCCAGACCCGCGCGCCGTTCAGGCGGCGCAAGCGCGCGGTTATGACCTGTCAGGCATGTCCGCACGGGCCGTCACCGATGATGATTTCATCCGCTTTGACCATCTGGTGGCCATGGATGAGGGCCATCGGCGCTGGCTGGCCGAGGCGCGCAGCAGCCGGCAACTCCCCGAAACCAAGATTTCCCTGCTGATGGACTGGTCGGTGGGTCTGGCGCGCACCTCCATCCCCGACCCCTATTACGGGGACGAAGCGGATTTCGAGCGCGTGCTCGACCTCATCGAAAAAGGCTGTCAGGGGCTGGTGTCGCGGGTTTAGCCCCCTAAAGCCCCATTTGCTTGACGGCGAGATCGCGCATGATCTCTTCGGAGCCGCCGCCAATGGCCATCACCTTCACTTCGCGATAGATACGCTCGATCGCGCAGCCGCGCAGATAGCCCGAGCCGCCCAGGATCTGCATGGCCTCATTGGCGCAGAACTCCGCGGTTTTCGACGCGAACACCTTGATTTTCGCCAGCTCCGAAGCGGGCATGGCGGCGCCGTTGTCGGTCGCCTCGTTCACCCGCCAGGCGAGCATTTGCAAGTAAGCGTCCAGCGCGTCGATCTTGCCTGACATGTCCGCGATCTTGTGGCGGATCGCCTGGTGCTTGATCAGCGGCTTGCCGAAGGTTTCGCGCTGTTGCGCATAGGTGATGGCGTCATCGAGGCACCGCTTCGCCATCCCCAGGCACCCCGCCGACAGGGTCAGGCGCTCATAGTTGAAATTGTCCATGATCGCCAGCAGACACAGGCCTTCCTGACCCAGCTGATAGCGTTCGGGGATGCGGCAGTCGTCAAAATGCAAGGTCGCGGTGTCCGAACACCACCAGCCCATCTTGTTGGTGATGGCGGTGCGGGTGAAGCCCGGCGCGTCTGCGGGGACGAGAAACAGCGAAATGCCGCCAAAGCCCTCGCCGCCCGTGCGCGCGCCGACCACGAACCAGCTCGCTTTCATGCCGCCGGTGATGAAGGTCTTCTCGCCATTGATCAGCCAGTCGTCGCCGTCCTTGCGGGCCTTGGTCTGAATACGAGAGAGGTCCGAGCCGCCTGAAGGCTCGGTCATGCCCAGCGCGCCGCCGGTTTTGCCCGAGATGATGCCGGGCAAGACTTCCGCTTTGATCTCGTCAGAGGCGAGGGTGTGGATCGGGCCGGTCATGATGCCGCGAGAGCCCAGCGAAGCGTTCACCCCGCCCACGCCCGCATAGCCCATCGCGATCCCCGCATCGACGCGCATCAGCGCATCTTCAAACCCGTTCCCGCCATAGGCTTCATCAATGCCGAAGCCGAACAGGCCCAGCGCGCCAGCCTTTTCATGCAACTCCCAGGGAAAATCGCCCGCCTCGTCCCAGGCATCGCCATAGGGTTCGATCTCGCGATTGATGAAGCCCTCAACGCTCTCGCGGAACGCCTTGCGTTCGGGCGTGTCAAAGGGCCGGGCGAGGGCGGATGTGGGGGCGCTGGACATGAGGATCTCCCGAACGTCTATTTTCCCCAATGGTAATATAGATGACGTATACGTCAAACATGATTGAAGCGTGCATCTTGGCGCTTTCCCTGAGGTGAGTTCCGCGTTACCTCCCGCGCCCATGAGCCTGATCACCCTGGCCGCGTTCGCCGGCGCCATCTTCATCCTGTTTCTCACCCCCGGACCGGGCAATATCGCCATGGTGGGCCGGACGCTGGATGCCGGGCCGGTCCATGGGGTGACCTATGGTCTGGGCATTCTGACGGGTGACATCTTCTGGCTGACGCTGGCGGTGTTCGGTCTCGCCGCCGCCGCAGAGGTCGCGGGCGAGTACGCGCAGTTTTTCTGGATCGCCAAGATCGTCGGCGCCGGCATCTTGCTGTGGTTCGCCTGGGGCGCCTTTCAGGGCTGGCGAAACCCGGCGCCGGCGGATGCGCCCCTGGCGCCGGTCAGCAAGCGGGGTCTGGCGATGACCTATGCGGCGGGCGTCGCTATGCCGCTCACGAACCCCAAGCCGATCATCTTCTATCTTACTTTCCTACCTGCGTTTTTTGACCTGACAGTCGTCGGCCCGCTCAGCTATCTGGCGATGATTGGCGTGATGGGCGCAATGTTCGTGCTGTTCGCGCTCGTCTATGTGGGGCTGGCGCACAAAGCCCGCGGCTGGCTCAAGGCGAAGGGCGTCAAACGCTGGGCGGACCTCGTCACGGCGGTGATCATGGCGGCTGTGGCGGTCTTGCTGCTGGTCCGGTAGAGCGGTCCTCAAAAAAGTCCACACCTGCAGTGCGTTCAGACATGGTGACAACGCCGCGAACGCGGTAAAAGTATGTCATGTCAGAGACACCGAATCAGGAATACGGCGCGGAGTCGATCAAGGTCCTCAAGGGCCTCGACGCCGTGCGCAAACGCCCCGGCATGTATATCGGCGACACCGATGACGGCTCGGGTCTGCATCACATGGTCTATGAGGTGGTGGATAACGCCATCGACGAGGCGCTGGCCGGGCATTGCTCGCAAGTGACCGTTTGCCTGCACGCCGACGGCTCCGCCAGCGTGACCGATGACGGCCGCGGCATTCCCACCCAGATCCACGCCGAAGAAGGCGTGTCCGCAGCCCAGGTCATCATGACCCAGCTGCACGCGGGCGGGAAATTCGACCAGAACTCCTACAAGGTCTCCGGCGGTCTGCACGGCGTGGGCGTGTCTGTGGTGAACGCGCTGTCGGACTGGCTCGACCTGACGATCTGGCGCAATGGCCGCGAGCACACCATGCGCTTTCGCCGCGGCGATCCTGAAAACGGTCAGGATCTGCGCGAAGTGGGCGATGCGGGCGGTAAAAAAGGCACCCAGGTGCGCTTCATGCCGTCTGAAGAGACCTTCTCCAATATTGATTTTGAGCGAAACCGGCTGCTGCATCGCTTGCGCGAGCTGGCCTTCCTCAATTCCGGCGTGAAAATCGTGCTGCGTGACGAACGCGACGCCGAACCGTTTGAAGAAGTGCTGGAATATGAGGGCGGCGTGGCCGCTTTCGTCAAACACCTCGACCGCACCAAGACCGCGATCTTCCCCGACCCGGTTCTGATCACCGGCGAGCGTGAAGGCGTCACCGTCGAGGCCGCGCTGGAGTGGAATGACAGCTATCACGAGAACGTTCTGTGCTTCACCAACAACATCCCCCAGCGCGATGGCGGCACGCACCTGGCGGGCTTCCGCGGCGCGCTGACGCGTGTGGTGAACCAGTATGCGGGCAATTCGGGCATTGCGACCAAAGCCAAGGTGTCCATCACCGGCGATGATGCGCGCGAGGGCCTGACCTGCGTTCTGTCGGTGAAAGTGCCGGATCCGAAATTCTCCTCGCAAACCAAGGACAAGCTGGTCTCGTCTGAAGTGCGTCCGGCGGTCGAAAGCGCGGTCTATGACACGCTGACCGAATGGTTTGAGGAACACCCCGCCGAAGCGCGCCAGATCGTGACGAAAATCGTCGAGGCCGCCTCCGCCCGTGAAGCCGCCCGCAAGGCGCGCGAGCTGACCCGGCGCAAATCCGCGCTCGACATCACGTCCTTGCCCGGAAAGCTGGCCGATTGCTCGCAAAAGGACCCGGCGAAATCCGAGCTGTTCATCGTGGAGGGGGATTCCGCCGGCGGCTCCGCCAAACAGGGCCGTCACCGCGAGAACCAGGCCGTGCTGCCGCTGCGCGGCAAGATCCTCAATGTGGAGCGCGCCCGCTTTGACAAGATGCTGTCATCTGATCAGGTCGGCACGCTGATCACGGCGCTGGGCACCGGCATCGGCCGCGACCAGATCGACTATGACAAGCTGCGCTACCACAAGGTCATCATCATGACCGACGCCGACGTGGACGGCGCACACATCCGGACGCTTTTGCTGACCTTCTTCTACCGGCAGATGCCAGAGCTGATCGAACGCGGTCATCTCTTCATCGCCCAGCCGCCGCTCTACAAGGTGATGCGCGGCAAGTCCGAACGCTACCTCACCGACCAGGCTGAAATGGACGCCTTCCTGATCGAGGAAGGCAGCTCCGAAGCGGTTCTGGAGCTGGCGACCGGCGAAAAAGTCTATGGTCAGGATCTGGCCGAACGGGTGAAGGCCGCGCGCGGCATCGCCCTGTCGCTTGATCGTCTCGCGGCGCGGGCGCCGAAATTCGCGTTGGAAGCCGCCGCCCTCACCGGCGCGCTGCATCCCGACGCCACGCAAGAGCAGGTGGACGCCGCCGCGCAACGTCTCGCCGCGCAGTCTGATGAAGGCGAAGACGGCTGGGTCGGCCAGCTTCTGCCCGAAGGCGGCATGGTGTTCAAACGCACCGTGCGTGATGTGGTGGAATCCATCACGCTGGACGACAAGATCCTCGCCAGCCCCGACGCCAAGCGCCTGTCTGATCGCGCCGACGCGATCGCGGCCGATTATCAGGGCCTCGCCATCTTCCGCCGCAAGGGCGAGGAGACCGAGATCTTCTCCCCGAACGCGCTCGTCAGCGCGGTGCAAGCCGCCGGCGCCAAGGGCCTGAAAATCCAGCGCTATAAAGGGCTGGGCGAGATGAACCCCGACCAGCTGTGGGAAACCACCCTCGACCCCGAAGCGCGCTCCCTGCTGCGCGTGTCCGTGACAGAGGCCGATGTGGCCGACGAGCTGTTCTCCAAGCTGATGGGCGACGTGGTCGAACCCCGCCGCGACTTCATCCAGGAATTCGCCCTGGAAGCAGAGGTGGATGCCTAGGCGTCTGCGTTCTACGATCTGATCAGAACCCCGGCCAGGCGCCCGCTTGGCCGGGGTTTTTGTTTTTGGGGCAGGGGTTCATGGGTCCCCGGGTCAAGCCCGAGGACCGAGAGGACGTCTCCGCTCACCCCAGCCCCTGCACCCACTCCGGCACGACCTCTGTTGCGGGGCCGTAATGGCGTTCGGAGAAGAAGTCGCTGATCTCGCCGGGCTCCAGCGTCAGCTCGACGGTGTGGGCGCCGTTGCGGCGGGCTTCACTGACAAAACCGGCGGCGGGATAGACCGTGCCCGACGTGCCGATGGCGACGAACAGGTCGCAGCGGGAAAGCGCCGCGTAAATCTGATCAAGGCCCAGCGGCATCTCGCCGAACCAGACCACATGGGGGCGCAGCCCGCCCGCCTTGGTGCAGGCGGGGCACAGGCGGTCGATCGCCATGTCCTCACGGTCGTAAAACAGGTGATCACACAGGCTGCAGCGGGTTCTGAGAAGTTCGCCATGCATGTGCAGCAGGCTCGCTGACCCCGCCTGCTCGTGCAGATCGTCGATATTCTGGGTGACCAGCAGGAAATCGGACCGCCCGTCCATCATCCAGTTCTGCTCAAGCTCGGCCAGCGCATGATGGGCGGCGTTGGCCTTTGCGTCAGACAGGTTTGCGCGGCGGGCGTTATAAAAGCCCAGCACGGTTTCAGGGTCGTCGGCGAAGGCTTCGGGGGTGGCGAGCTTCATGGGGTCGAACTTGGCCCACAGCCCGCCTTCATCGCGGAAAGTGCCAAGCCCGCTTTCCGCCGAAACGCCGGCGCCGGTGAGGATGACGATACGGTCAGAACGCGCCATTCGCGCCTCAAACGCTGGGGAAACGGTGTGTGAGCCAGCCCAGCATCAGCTCTGTGAGTTCCTGCGGGGCTTCATACTGGGTCCAGTGCCCGATCCCTTCGATCACATTCATGTCGAGATCCGAGCACAGCATGGGCATCCAGGCGGCGAGCTTGGGCGGCAGCATGTAATCGCACTCCGCCGCGATCATCTGGCAGGGCATCGACAGGCGGTGATCCACGCCGCCCAGGCGCTCCCAGTTCGCATCGAAATTGCGATACCAGTTCATCCCGCCGCGGAAGCCGGATCTGGCGTAGGCGTCCGCATAGATCTTGCGGGTCTCGGGCGGGACGACGCAATCGTCTTCGCTCTTGAGGCCGCCGCGCTCGACGAATTTATCAAAGCGTTTGGGCAGATGGGTGATGGAGGCGGGCAGTTTGTCGAGATCGGCGACCGGGGCCGGCGCACCGAAACTGAAGGCGAAGAAGTCCGCCTCGCGGCCCTTGAAATAGTCGTCCATCGCCTCGTCCTGAAAGGCGACGATGTAATGGTCTTCCCCGCCGCGCTCCTTGAAGACTTCGGAGGGCGGGACCGATCCGCGCGGCAGATGCGGCGTGTTCACGCCGATGGCGCCCAGAAAGCGTTCGGGGACGAGACAGGCCGCGTGCCACATCAGAATGCCGCCCCAGTCATGGCCGACCCAGACGGCCTTATCGATCCCCAGCGCATCCAGAAGCCCGGTGAAATCGCCCACCAGATGATCCACGCCATAGGCCTCGACCGGATGGGGGGCGTCGGACGCGCCGAACCCGCGATTATCCGCGGCGATGACGCGATAGCCGGCGTTCGCCAGATCCTCGATCTGCTGCGCCCAGCTCAGCGCCAGCTCCGGCCAGCCATGCATCAACAGCACCGGCACGCCGTCCTCGGGACCGGCCAGATGCACCGAGAGGTTCACCTCGCCCACATTGATCTTTTGCGCAGGCGGCATGGGCGGGTGAGTCATGATGTCCTCCGGGGCGAACTAGGCGGGCCGTATCCCCGCACGTTTTTGTTTTCGCTCGAAGTGTAAAAGGTCGAACAGGAAGACGGCCAGCCCCGACCAGATGAAAATGAAGGTGAACAGATAGGCGATGCTGAACGGCTCGCCATACACCAGCCCGACGATGAATTGCAGGGTGGGGGCGATGAATTGCAACACGCCGATGGTGGCGAAGGTCAGCCCGCGCGCCCCCAGCAGGAACAGGAGCAAGGGCGCCACGGTCATCGGGCCGGTCATCATCAGCAGAATCGTTTCATACGGACCGTCGAGGAAATGCCCGGCATTGGCCCCGCCCTGGATTTCAAGAAAGCTCAACACGAACACGGACGGGATGGCGATGATCACCGTTTCCCAGAACAGGCCGATGCGGGCGTCCACCTGGATCGTCTTGCGCACATAGCCATAGGCGGTGAACGAGCCCGCGAGCACCAGCGCCAGCCAGGGCAGCTCGCCCACGGTGATAACCTGATTGATGACGCCCAGCACTGCGAGCCCCACCGCCACGGCGCGCAAGGGTCCAAAGCGTTCGCGCGCCACGAAGACGCCCACCGCGACCACCATCAGGGGGTTGATAAAATAGCCCAGCGACACCTCCAGCACCCGGCCGGAATTGACCGCAAAGATAAAGAGCCACCAGTTCGCCGCGATCAGCAGCGAGGTCGCCAGCATGACCAGCAAGGTCTTGCGATCATTGAGCACCGCGAAGGCCGGCCCGATCCGCCGTCCCATATACAAGAGCAAGAGCAGGACCGGCGCCGACCAGATGGCCCGCCACAGCACGATCTCGCTGGGATTGGCGAAGGCCAGAAACTTGTAAAAGATCGGCGAGAGACCCCAGATGAAATAGCCCGACAGGGCCGCCGCGCCCGCGCGTTTGGGATCCAGGCGATCAGGGGTGAGGGGCGGAATGGACATCGTCTCTGTCTAGAGCCGCGCCTGCGCCCTGTCATTCCACTTCCTGCTCAGTTGTTGTTTCAGTCAGCAGGCTGCCGTGTCCGGGCCAGGGCATGGCCCAGCCGCCAGGCGACCCAGACGGCGCTCCACACATTGCCAAGGACCGGCAGCGGCAGGATGAAGGCCAGCGCGATCAGCTTGTTGGGTTCAAACACCCATATCAGGATCGCCAGCAGCACAAAGCCCAGATAGAGATCGATCAGGCTGACCACGCCCCAGGGCTCAGAGACCAGCCATCCAACCGCTTCTGACAGCGATTGTCCCGCCGTCATCGACGCCCAGACGATGGAGACGGCGAGCGCGATCGCGCCCAAAGCTGCGATAATCCGAAAGCCTGTGGTCATGTCCCGCTCCTGTGAATGCGTCACAAGGTAATACGGGACGGCGGGCGTTCTGGATTACCCGTCCACCTCGCAGCTGTTCACGCGTTCACGATGATTTTGCGGGAAGGCTCCGATCCAGCACTGGTCGAAGACCGAGCAATAACAGACCTGAATATCGGTCTGCCATCGGGCGGCGTTCAGCCGCTCCCAATACGCGCGATCGGGCGTGTCTTCGGGCGGCCGGGTGAAGGAGATGAATGTGTTCTCATCATTGGGCGCCAGCAATTGCGGCGCGACGGGACTGGTGAGCACCTGATTGGTATCAAAAATGCGCTGCATGATCTCGTTTCGACCCTCGGGATCATCGTCATGGCCGTCGACAAGGCTGGCGAAATAGGATTCGGGGCCGGGATAGGTCACGCCCTCATGGATGAAGTGCATCCAACGGATATCGACGGGACCGAGACCGCGATTTCCGATGATGAAGCTCAGCCGGTAGGCCTGCTCATCGCTGTCGTAATTGCCGTGGGCGACGGTGGGGATGGGCAGTACGCTGGCTTCCAGCTGGCGCTGCATGATCACGCCCTGGAACACGGCCACAAACAGCGAGGCGACCGAGATCATCGTGACGGCGATCGCCACGATGATCTCGATCACACGGATGCGGCTTGAGCGCATCGAAGCCTATTCCCGGTCGGCGTCGGCGATGTCGGGTTTGACCTTCGGCTCATAGGGGACATCGGCCGGGTGACGATAGATGTCCTCGTCCAGTTCGCCTTCCCATTTGGCCACCGCCGTCGCCACGGTGGCGTCGCCGGTGACGTTGAGCGCCGTGCGGGCCATGTCCATGATCCGGTCCACCGGCAGGATGAAGCCGACAATGATCGCCACCTGCTCGGGGCTGACGCCGAAGGTGTCGAGCACGATCGCCAGCAGGAAGAGAGACGCCGACGGGATGCCGGCCGCGCCGATGGAGACGATGGCGGCGGTGAAGGCGATCAGGATGTAATTGGCCAGCGTCAGGTCATAGCCGAAGGCCTGGGCGGTGAAGAGCGCCAAGATGCCCAGGTACAGCGCCGTGCCGTCCATATTGATGGTCGCGCCCAAGGGCAGGACCGAGCCCGCGATGGAGCGTTTGACGCCGAGGTTTTCGGTGGCGTTCGTGATGGTCACCGGCAGGGTCGCGCTGGAGGAGGCGGTGGAATAGGCCACCGCTATGGCGTCCAGCATGCCGCGCAGGAAGTTCATCACCGGCAGGTTCAGCACGAATCGGATAATGCCGCCATAGATCAGCACCGCATGGGTGAGAAGGCCCAGATAAACCGCCGCGATCAGGATCGCGATGGAGGCGAGGGCCTCAAGGCCTTGCGAGGCGACGGTGTGGCTGACGAGCGCAAACACGCCGAACGGCGCCACTTCCATCACCAGATGGGTGACTTTCAGGACCACATTGGCGGCCTGGGTGAACAGGTCGCCCACCAGCTTGCCGTCACGGCCGGCCATCAGGATGCCGATGCCGAGCAGCACGGCGAAGAAGATGATCGCCAGAACATCGCCGTCCGCCAGCGCGGCGACCGGGTTTTCCGGCACGATGCCCAGAAGGCGCTCGACCAGAGTCGGCGCTTCTCCGGACACCGGAACCGCGTCGGCGCCGCCCAGGTCCACGCCCTCGCCGGGCTTGAAGAGCAGGCCGAAGATGATGCCGATAATGTTGGCGAAGAAGGTAGTGGCGAAATAGAGCGCCATGGTCTTCAGACCGATGGAGCCCAGCTTTTTGGGATCGCCCAGCGCCACCACGCCCGACACCAGCGTGGTCAGGATCAGCGGAACGATGAGCATCCGGATCAGGCTGATGAACAGATCACCCACCGGCTTGACGAAAGTCTCCAGCCAAGAGGCGGCTGCAGGGCCGCCCATCACCTGGCTCAGAACGCCGCCGAAGATCACGCCGATCACCAACGCGCCAAGCACGCGCTGCCATAGCGCGATCTTAAACCAACCTCTCATACAGGCCCCTCCCCGGCGGCTCTCATATCAGAACCGCGCCAGCCTAAGCCCGGATGCGAACAGGTCAACGATCTGAGGCCGTAGGGTCTTCGATTGGTGTCAGGATTTGGGATGTGAAGCGGCCTGGCCGATGGCCTTGAGCCCGCCCATGCGCACGCCGTACACCAGCCAGATCACGCCGATGATCAAGAGCCAGGGCGAGACGGCGAAGGTCGGATTGATGCGCGAGACAATGACCAGAACAGCCGCCAGCACGATATGGCCGATCACCACCCGCCAACGCAGGTCGCGATAGCTTTCAGCCGTCCGGATGGTGGCTTCTGAAAACCAGCGCCAGGCCCGGTTCACGCCGCCGGAATCGCGGGCGCGGCGGGTGCTTTCTGACTGGTCGGGTTGATAGCTCATATTTTCAGGATACGGACTTGTTCGGGGTGTGTCAAAAGACCGCGATCGCCTGCGCTCCATAAAAAAACCCGCCGGCACGGCCTGTGACAGGCCGCCCGACGGGCTCAGGAGAGATCGTGAGTCTGGGACTTAGCCCAGCGCGCTTTCCGCGCGGATGATCGCGGCGGCGGCGTTGACCACGGACCCGATGCGGACGGCGGCCTGGATTTGTTCGGCGGTCAGGCCGGCCTTGCGCAGTTCATGTTCGTGCGCGTCGATGCACATGCCGCAGCCATTGATGGCGGACACAGCGAGCGACCACAGTTCGAAATCGGCTTTGTCGACGCCCGGATTGCCGATCACATTCATGCGCAGCTTGGCCGGCATGGTTTTGTAATCGCTGGCGGAAACCAGATGGTTGAAGCGGTAGAACACATTGTTCATGCCCATGATCGAGGCGGCGGCCTTGGCGGCGGTGACCGCCTCGGGCGACAGCTTGTCCTCGATCTCGCCAACAATGTCGGTCAGGGTTTCGCGCTCGCCCACGGCGTAGGCGGACGCCAGGAAGCAGCCATATTTTTTCTGGTCGTCGAGCACGGTTTCGCGGGCCAGGGAGCTGAGGTTCAGCTTGATGTCCTTGGCGTGTTCGGGCATGCGATTTTTCAGGGCGTCAAGGCTCATGGCGCGTCCTTTCATGATGAATGGCGGGTTTGGACCGGTCGTCCAGCAGGACGAAAGATCGCCCGGCGTTTGAAGGGGGGGACGAACGCAGGGCGGGGGACATTGGGACGACCGGTCCGGCTTTAGCCATGGCGGACCATGGATAAAGCAGGGCGGGCCGCCGTCGGACGGCTCCCCGAAGAGAGCCGTCCTTGAGCGATTTGATTACGCTGCGAGCGTGTCGCCGCCGGCCTGGCGGTTGCACGGGCACAGTTCGTCGGTCTGCAGGGCGTCCAGAACACGCAAGGTGTCTTCCGGGTTGCGGCCCACATTCAGGTTGGTCGCATACACGTGCTGGATCACGCCGTCCGGGTCGACGATGTAGGTGTAGCGGAACGCCACGCCTTCAGGCGAACGCACGCCCAGGCCGTCAACCAGAGAACCGGTGGTGTCAGCAAACTGCCACTGGTTCAGACCGTTCAGGTCCGGGTGCTCGCGGCGCCAGCCCAGCTTGGAGAATTCGTTGTCGGTGGAGCCGGTCATCACGACGGCGTCACGATCCGCAAATTCGTCTTCGAGGTTGGCGAAGGCCACAATCTCGGTCGGGCAGACGAAGGTGAAATCCTTCGGATAGAAGACGATGACTTTCCACTTGCCCGGGAAGGACTCCTGGTTGATCGCCTCGAAAGCCGACTCGCCGTTTTGCTCGTGCTCGTTGAATTTCGGCTTGACGCCGGTGACTTCGAATTCGGGGAGCTTGTCGCCAATGCCCAGCATAATTTCTCTCCTGCAGGTTTGAATCTTTTGGGTCGAGGGCGAATGATTGAGGGGGGCCGCCCTTCGACAAAACTGGATATGGACCTGAGCTATTGATAAATCCAATGGATTGTTCCTGTCGCTCCCATAGGATTTATCAATACAGCATCGCCTGATGCCTGTTTCATGCTGTTTTTCAGTGATTGATCGCTCTTTCAAATCCGAGCGCTTCAGGCGGGCCAGACCCTGCGCAAACCCGCAGAGATATTAGTATTATTGGTATTTCCTATGTCTCACCGTAATTAAATTGATTTGATATATGCCTCATCCTGGCGTGATACTGTGCTCAATCTAAGCGTTCTGATCCGGGAGGACATGACCATGGACGGACACGATATGAAAAATGCGGGCGGTTGCCCGTTCCACCACGGCGGCAACACCGCCATGGACAAGCCGGTCACCAAATGGTGGCCGAACGCGCTCAATCTCGACATTCTTCATCAGCGCGGCGCACGCACCAATCCGATGGACCCCGATTTCGAGTACAAGTCGGAAGTGGCGAAACTCGATTTCGATGCGGTGAAAGCCGACGTCAAAGCCCTGCTGCATGACAGTCAGGACTGGTGGCCGGCCGATTGGGGCCATTATGGCGGCCTGATGATCCGCCTCGCCTGGCACTCGGCGGGCTCTTACCGCCTGGCGGACGGCCGCGGCGGCGCCGGGTCTGGCAATATCCGTTTCGCCCCGCTCAATTCCTGGCCGGACAACGCCAGCCTCGACAAGGCGCGCCGCCTGTTATGGCCGGTGAAAAAGAAATACGGCAACAAGCTGTCCTGGGCTGACCTGATTATTCTGTCGGGCACCGTGGCCTATGAGGATATGGGGCTGAAGACCTTTGGCTTCGGCTATGGCCGTGAAGACATCTGGGGCCCCGAGACGGACGTCTATTGGGGTTCTGAGTCGCAGTTTCTCGCCAACAGCGAAGAGCGCTATGGCGATCTCGACGACACCTCCACGCTCGAAAACCCCCTTGCGGCGACGCATATGGGCCTGATCTACGTCAATCCGGAAGGCGTGAACGGTCAACCCGATCCGCTGAAAACCGCCGCCCAGGTGCGCGAGACCTTCAAGCGCATGGCGATGAATGACGAAGAGACCGCGGCTCTCACCTGCGGCGGCCACACTGTGGGCAAAGCGCATGGTCGCGGCGCGGTCGATCAGATCGGCGCAGAGCCTGAAGCCTGCGGCGTGGACTCCCAGGGCTTCGGCTGGGCCAATCCCGGCCTTGAAGGCAAGGCGACGAACGCCTTCACGTCAGGCATTGAAGGCGCCTGGACCCAGCATCCCACCCAGTGGGACATGGGCTATTTCGAGTATCTGTTTGACTATGACTGGGAACTGAAGAAATCCCCGGCCGGCGCCTGGCAATGGGAGCCGGTGAACATGCCGGAGGATATCAAGCCGGTCGACGCGTCCGACCCCTCCATTCGCCATAACCCCATTATGACCGATGCGGATATGGGCATGAAAATGGACCCGGTCTATAACGAGATCTGCCAGCGTTTCCGCAAGGATCCGGAGTATTTCGCCGACACGTTCGCGCGCGCCTGGTTCAAGCTGACCCACCGCGATATGGGACCCAAGGCGAATTATGTGGGCCCGGACGTGCCCGGCGAAGACCTGATCTGGCAGGACCCGATCCCCGAAGGGTCAACCGATTACGATGTGGACGCGGTGAAAGCGAAGATCGCCGCCAGTGACCTGACCCCGGCCGAGCTGATCGCCACGGCCTGGGACAGCGCCCGCACCTTCCGCGGCTCTGACAAGCGCGGCGGCGCCAATGGCGCCCGCATCCGGCTGGCGCCCCAGAAGGACTGGGACGGCAATGAGCCCCTGCGTCTGGCGCGGGTCCTCGCGGTGCTGGAGCCGATCGCGGCCCAGAGCGGCGCCTCCGTGGCCGATGTCATCGTGCTGGGCGGCGTTGTGGGTCTGGAAGCGGCGATCAAGCAGGCGGGCTCTGATGTTTCAGTGCCGTTCTCGCCGGGACGCGGCGATGCGGCCGATGAGATGACGGATGCGGAATCCTTTGAACCGCTCGAGCCGCTGGCGGACGGGTTCCGCAACTGGATGAAGGACCGCTACTCGGTCAGCGCCGAAGAGCTGTTGCTGGATCGCGCCCAGCTTCTGGGTCTGACAGCCAATGAAATGACGGTTCTGGTCGGCGGCTTGCGCGTGCTGGGCGTCAATCATGGCGGCTCGCGCCTCGGAGTCTTCACCGACCGGATCGGCGCGTTGACGACGGATTTCTTCGTCAATCTGACCGATATGAACCTCAGCTGGCATCCGGCGGAAGACGGGCTCTATGAGATCCGCAACCGCAAGACCGGGGAAGTCAAATGGGGCGCCACCAGCGCGGATCTGGTGTTCGGATCAAACTCGGTCCTGCGCGCCTATGCCGAGGTCTACGCCCAGGACGACAATAAGGAGAAGTTCGTCAAGGACTTCGTCGCCGCCTGGACCAAGGTCATGAACGCAGATCGTTTTGATCTGACCTGAGCCTTGATGGAGCGCTCCCTGAACCCAGGGGGCGCTCCAACTCTATCCCCGCATCCTCCCACATCGCTTTTAGACGATCAGGACGCCTTATGGTTGGCCATCTGCCTACGTTGCGACAACTCACCTTCCTGTCGGCGCTCGCCGAGCACGGCTCATTTTCCCGCGCCGCCGAAGCCGCCCATGTGACCCAGCCCACCCTGTCCGCCGGGATCAAGGAGCTGGAGACGATCCTGGGCGCGACCCTGGTCGAGCGCGGCGCGCGCGGCGCGGTGCTGACCCCGGCGGGCGAGGCGGCGGTGGCGCGGGCGCGCATTGTGCTGACCGAAGCGGAAGACCTGGTCCATGTGGCGCGGGCGGCGGGCGAGCCCTTGAGCGGGCCGTTCCGTCTGGGGGTGATCCCCACAATCGCGCCCTTCTTGCTGCCCAAGGTCCTGCCTAGCCTTCGCAAAGACTATCCCAAACTTGAACTTTTCCTGCGCGAAGACCTGACACACCGGCTGGTGGATGCGCTGAAAGACCGGCGTCTGGATGCGGCGCTGATCGCGCTGCCCTATGACGCGCCCGGCATCGAGACCACAGGCGTTCTGGAAGACGAGTTTCTGTTCGCTGCAACGCCGGACCATCCGCTGGCCCAGCGCGACACGCTCAGCCCCGAAATGCTGGCGGATGAACAGCTCTTGCTGCTCGAAGACGGTCATTGCCTGCGCGATCATGCGCTGGCGGTCTGCTCGGCCAGCCGTCCCGACACGAACGACGCCCGGTCTGACTTCGCAGCCACCTCGCTTCATACGCTCGTGCAGATGGTGAAATCGGGCCTAGGGGCCACGCTTCTGCCCAAGCTCGCGATTGATGCGGGGCTCGCGGACCGGCTCGACCTCGCCATCCGTCCCTTTGATCCGCCTGTCGCAGGGCGCGAGATCGGCGTCGCCTGGCGCAAGGGCAGCGCCCGCGAGCATGAAGCGCGCATGCTGGCCGATGCGGTGCGCGAGGCGCTGAAGGGTTAGGGAGAAAGCGCTGAATTCCCGGGCGAGCGAAGCGAAGACCCGGGACCTCCCTCCGCGTAAAGCGCCATATCCTGATGGAGGCCCCGGCTCGGCGCTGCGCTTGGCCGGGGTTTCAGCCTCTCAGGCATGGCATTCACCGGTTTATCGGGGGATGAGAGGGTTTGAATATTGTTTCTCCCTCTTCCCCGGCCTTCGCCGGGGAAGAGGGAATGGGAAGACAACAAAAAACCCCGGCGTTTCCGCCGGGGTTTTCGCATCCTCGCTCTGAAGCTGACCCTAATCCGGACGGCCCAGAATGATGGTGCCGTTGGTGCCGCCAAACCCGAAGGAATTGGACAGGACCGTGTTGAGCTCGGTCTGCTGCGTCTCGGTGACGATGGGCAGGTCGGCCAGCTCGGGATCCATCTCGTCGATATTGATGGAGGGGGCGATGAAGCCCTCTTTCATCATCAGAAGCGAATAGATGGCTTCCTGAACGCCCGCGGCGCCCAGCGAGTGACCGGTCATGGATTTGGTCGCCGACAGGGCCGGGACATCCTTCCCGAACACGCCGCGCAGACCTTCGGCCTCTTTCACGTCGCCGACGGGCGTCGAGGTGGCGTGCGGGTTGATGTAGTCGATCTTGCGACCCTTGGCCTCTTCCAGCGCGATCTGCATGCAGCGCGCCGCGCCTTCGCCAGACGGCTGGACCATGTCATGGCCGTCAGAAGTGGCGCCATAGCCGAGCACTTCGGCGTAGATGGTCGCGCCGCGCGCTTTCGCCCGCTCGTACTCTTCCAGCACCACAATGCCCGCGCCGCCTGCGATGACGAAGCCGTCGCGGTTCTTGTCAAAGGCGCGAGAGGCCACAGCCGGTGTGTCGTTATAGTTCGAGCTCATGGCGCCCATGGCGTCAAACAGGTTTGAAAGCGCCCAGTGCAGCTCTTCGCCGCCGCCGGCGAACATCACATCCTGCTTGCCCCATTGGATCTGCTCGGCGGCCGCGCCCATGCAGTGCAGCGACGTCGTGCAGGCCGAGCTGATCGAATAGTTCAGCCCTTTGATCTTGAACGGAGTGGCGAGCGTCGCCGAGCCGGTGGAGCACATGGCTTTGGGCACCGCGAACGGGCCGATGCGCTTGGGGCCCTTTTCGCGAGTGATGTCGGCGGCCTTCACGATCGCCTCAACAGAAGGGCCGCCGGTGCCCACGATCAGGCCGGTGCGCGGGTTGGAGACATCGCTGTCTTCGAGCCCCGCGTCCTCGATCGCCTGTTGCATGGACATGTACGCCCAGCCCGCGCCTTCGCCCATGAAGCGATAGGCGCGCTTATCCACATGCTCGGCCGGATTGGCGTTCGGGCGGGCATGGACCTGGCATTTGAAGTTCAGATCGGCGTATTCAGGGGCCGCAATGACGCCGCTCTTGCCCGCTTTCAGGCTGGCGGCGACTTCTGCGGCGTTGTCGCCGATGGATGAAACGATGCCGATACCGGTGACGACGACACGCCTCATGCTTTTTCTCCGCCGTTATTAAGCTCTTCAGGTCGGAACAGACCCACGCGCAGATCCTTTGCCGTGTAGATGGTCTGACCGTCCGCCTCTACGTGGCCATCGGCGATGCCCAGCACAAGGCGACGATTTATCACACGCTTGAGATCAATGACGTAACGCACATTCTTGACGCTGGGGGGGACCTGGCCGGTGAATTTCACCTCGCCCACGCCCAGGGCGCGGCCTTTGCCCGGCGCGCCGGTCCAGCCCAGGAAAAAGCCCACGAGCTGCCACATGGCGTCCAGACCCAGGCAGCCCGGCATCACCGGGTCGCCCTGGAAGTGGCAATCGAAGAACCACAGATCGGGGGTCACATCGAGCTCGGCCACCAAAAGGCCTTTGCCATGGGCGCCGCCATCGGAGGTGATCTCGGTGATGCGATCAAACATCAACATGGGCGGCAGCGGCAATTGCGCATTGCCCGGACCGAAGAGATCGCCTTTGCCGCAGGCGATCAGGTCATCATATGTGTAGCTGTTTTTCTGGTCTGTCATGGGGTCCGTCGTGCCGGCCCGGCGACGCATGCCGGGGGTCGGAAGTTGCGGCGAACGCGCCAGCGCTACGCGTGAAATGCGACGCGCCAGGCTGTCATCCTGGGTTCAGATCCGTCAGTCGGCCGAGGCGGGGTTTTCGAGATCCGCCGTCCGTCCGTCTGGTTCAGGCGAAGAGCGGTAGCATGACGCTTGCCCCCCCTCAAGCGCGGGGGTCGGCTCGGTCTCTTCAGGATAGACGCCCCAGAACGCCGCTGCAGGCGCCCATCCGCGGTGATCCTCGGCTTCCAGGCGGCACCAGCCAGCCCGGCACCGCTCCAGCCATAACACAGCCCCTGCTTCCACATCCGCGATCAGGGCGGAGCTTGAATCCGGGCGGGCCAGCAATTGCGTCGCGTCTTGCGCCCAGACCGAGCGTCGCCCGGTCAGGGTGCGGCGGTGCATCCAGACGTCTTCCCCTTCTGGATCGCGCACCCGCCGCCAGTCCGGCGTTTCGGCGACCACTTCCATGGGCAGTCCCTGGCGCTGATAGAGCCAGGCGACCGGATGGGCGAAGGACGGGCCGGCGCGGCCGCGCGTTTCATTGTATTTCAGCGATACGAAGCGCGGGACGGGAAGCCCCGAAAACGTGTCGCAGGTCTGCGCTCGGGCCGGGCCAGATCCCAAGCCTGCGCAAACAATGATGATCAAAGCAAAGAGCGTCCGCATGGGCGCGCCACATCCCAGCCAGAGTGAATCCGGGGTTAAATGTGAAGGCTCAGGATTAAGATTGTTTTTCAGTCGGGCTGGATATGGGCGTTCATCACACCCATTTGGCCAACAGACCGCAGCCATCGGAGATTCGCCATGATCCGCACCGCTCTCATCGCCAGCCTTGCGCTCGGCGCCAGCGCCCACGCGCAAAATGACAATCAGGTTTATGTGGAGACCAGCGATCTGGGATCGGGGATCTACATGCTCGCCACCAATCGCGCGGGCAATGTGGGCGTCAGCGTCGGCGAAGACGGCGTGTTCATGATCGACACCCAGATGCCGCAATTCGCCCCCGCGATCGACGCCGCGCAGCGCGCCGTATCCGGCGACCGGGCGGTGGATCTGGTGCTCAACACGCACCTTCACGGCGACCACGTGCTGGGCAACGCCTATTTCGCGGAACAGGGCGCGACCATCATGGCCCACCCCAGCGTGCGTGACGCGCTGATGAATCCGGTGACCGCCCAGCTGACGGGCGCGACGCCGGAGCCGCTGTCCGGCGCTTTCCTGCCGACGGTGGGCGTCAATGACGGTGATGTGGTCACGATCAACGGCCTGAGCGCGCGCTTGCACCACACCCCCGACGCCCATACCAATGGCGACATCTTCGTGGTGTTTGAGGATGCGAACGTCATCCATGCCGGCGATCTGCTGTTCTCGGGCTGGTTCCCCTATATCGACCTCGACAATGGCGGCACGGTGGACGGGTTCATCGCCGGCATGCAGGCCATTGTGGACGTGGCGGATACCGACACCCAGATCATTCCCGGCCATGGCCCGCTGTCGACGGAAGCCGATCTTGAAGCCAGCATCACCATGCTGACCCAAGCAAAGGCTGAAGTGGCGGCGCTGGTCGAGCAAGGCATGAATTTGCAGCAGGTTCAGGCCGCAGAGCCGCTGGCGGCCTTCCATGACGAGTGGAATTGGGCTTTCATCACCACCGAACGCATGGTCTGGACGCTGTACCGGGATATCACGGGTGAAACAGAGTAAAACTAGCACGGTCTGGATGCCTGAACCGCGCATCCTGACGCTCATCGTGATGATCGCCGGGGTGATGGGGCTGACCTTCGCCGCCTTGCTGGGGAGCTGGCTCTCCGGCATGGCGGTCGGGCTCGTTTTTGCGGGTGGCATCTATCTGTTTGTCGTGGTCAACGCGCGCCGCGCCGCCAAGACCCTGGCCCAGCATCATTCCGGCAAGCATCGCGGCCGACTGTGACGACTTGCCGCGCCTGCCCGGCATAGGGTAGGACAGAGGCAGAGTGTCTCAGGTACGTAGTCACGATGCTGATCAATCATGCTTCCACCCCCCGGCGCAGAGCCGATCTGACCCTGCTCAGCTTTCTGGCGGTCGGGGTTGTGGTTACGCTTTTGGTCGGGGTTCTGGGCCGCAGCGTCTGGCTGGCGATGCTGGTGGGCGTCGCGCCGAGCGTGCTTCTGGGCGCGCTCGCCTGGTTCCGGATCAGACGGGGCCGGTGCGGGGGGTGTCAGTTCTGCCCGATGCGCAAGCCGGGCAGCTGCGGGATGCCGGCAGAGTAACCGTCCGGGCCCGACCCGACAGACCATCATAGACGCAAATCCTCCCGATCAGCGGCTCGCCAGCCCCGGTGATCAGTTTGATCGCCTCCATCGCCATCATGGACCCGATCACCCCGGTCAGCGCGCCCACGACGCCCATCACCGCGCAATCCTCGGCGTCGGGCGGCGTTTCCGGCACCCAGCACTGATAGCACGGCGCGTCGGGTTTCTGATGCGGCGCGAAAACAGCGACCTGCCCCTCCCAGCGACCCACAGCGCCTGATACCAGCGGAATTCCGGCCGCGATCGCAGCTGTGTTGACGACGAATCGGGTGGCGAAGTCGTCGCAGCCGTCCAGCACCAGATCAGCGCCCTCCAGCAGGTCCGGCAGCGTGTTGACGGTTGCGCGTTCGCAGACCGCTTCCACGCTTACGCCGGGATCCAGCGCCGTCAGCACGTCGCGGGCGCGCTCGGCCTTCGCAGCGTCCACATCGTCTGTGCGAAACAGGATTTGTCGTTGCAGATTGCTCAGCGACACGGTGTCGGGATCGACTACCCGCAGATGACCGACGCCCGCCGCGGCCAGATAGAGCAAGGCTGGCGCGCCCAACCCGCCTGCGCCGATCACGGTGATGCGGGCGCGGGACAGCTTCTGCTGGCCCGGGCCGCCCAGTTCTTTCAGGACAATGTGTCGGGCATGTCGTTTGACGTCCACGGCCATGTCGGTCGACCTTGCTTGCAGGCGGCGGGCAGACCCTGTCTGCTCAGCTTGCGTTCACGAAGATGAGTGTAGCTCAGTGTGAACCGCCAACCATGGGGATGCACAGATGAAATACCAGATCGCCGCCGCCCTGGCCCTGATCGTGGCCGCCTGCGCCACCTCTGAAGGCTATCGCCAGCAGATGACCCAGCTGGTGGGGCGGACCCAGGATGTCTTGCTGGTGGAGTTCGGCTCCCCCGACAGCGTGGACAGCTTGAGCGATGGGGGCGAGGTGTGGAGCTATATGCGTGAAGAACAGCGCACCGATCCGGGCGGCTATCGCACCATCCCCAATGAACGCCGCGTGACATATATTGACGAGTATGGCGAACGCCGGACCCGTATCGAACGCTATGACGAGACTGAGTACGAGCCCGCCCGCAGCTGGTGGGTGGAGTGCGAAACCCGTTTCGTGATCGACCCTGAAGGCGTGGTGCGTGATTTCCGCTTTGTCGGCGATGCTTGCGTGGCCGAAGAGCTGTACTAGGCGGAGTCGTTTTCTCCTTTTCGGGGAAAATGTTGTAAGACTTCATGTCGGGGCGTACGCTTGTCTCTTCTGAGAGGAGACAAGATCATGATCAAGACACTGACGCCGGTGGCGGTCGCCCTGTGCGCGCTGGGAAGCGCCCAGGCCCAGCAGGTCGAGCGACCGTCCAGCTTTGAGGGCGCTTCGCTCAGCCAGATGATCGCAGCCTATGGCGATCCGGTCGCCGGCGGTCCTGTCGGCGATGGACGGGTCGCATTGACCTTTGAAGTGCTCTCTCTTGAAACACCTGGGGCCGTCTCGCGCATGCTTCGCGAAGAGCCTGCAGATCAGATGCGCGTCGCGCTTCACCTGGACGAGACCCTGGAATGGACCCGGGTTGGGCCGGACACGTCTGTCGTTCGCACCGCCTCTGTCATCCAAGCGCCGAGACACAGCGCCGGGTCGCGCCCTGCGTCAGACGGCAGCCGGGCTGCGGGCGGCGTGACCGGCGCCGCGCTCATGCGGACTTCGGGATCAACGCGGGCGCGCTTTATTGAAGTGCCTTGCGAAGTGAACGCGGTCGTCGATGCGCAGGGCCGTGTGGAAAGTGTCAGTACGCCTTACCAGCCGTGTGAATCCATCTGGCGGCGCTGAGGCGCGTCACTGGCGTTCATAGTCAAAGCAGGCCAAGGTCAAGCTCCCTTGAAGGAGCCTGACCGTGCTGACCCCTCGCCCCTCATTCACTCTCTCGCCGGACCAGCAAGCGGTCGTGGATTACGCCATCAATGGCGGCGCTCATCTGTTTCTGACGGGCCGGGCCGGCACGGGTAAAACCACCGTTACGCGCGCGATCCTGCAACGCCTCGGGCCGCAGGCCGCCGTGGTGGCGCCGACGGGCGTCGCGGCGATGAATGCGGGCGGGCAGACCCTTCACAGCTTCTTCCGCCTGCCGCCGCGCCTGATCACGCCGGGCGATATTCGCCGCCTGCGCAATGCACGCACGGTGAAAGCGCTGACCACTCTGGTGATCGACGAGATCTCCATGGTGCGCTCGGACATGATGCAGGCGGTGGATTTCTCGCTGCGTCTCAATCGCGACAGCGCCGAACCCTTTGGCGGGGTGCGCATCATCCTGGTGGGCGATCTGGCGCAATTGCCGCCGATTGCACAGGGCGAGGAAGGGGCGTTTCTGGAAGACACCTATGGCGGGCCGTTTTTCTTTCACGCGCCCGCTTTCCGCGACGCCGGCTTCACCATGGTGGAGCTGACCGAGGTCCATCGTCAGGCGGACCCAGAGTTTGTCGAAGTGCTCAATGCTGTGCGGGACGGCGAGCTGACCCCTGACCTGGCCGAGATTCTGAACGCGCGCGTGACGGGCCGGATCGGCCTTGAAGCGTCTGGCACCCATGTGGTGCTGACCCCGACCAATCAGGCCGCTTCCTCGATCAATCAGGCCCGGCTTGAGGGCTTGCGCGGCGAACCGCGGGGCTTTTCGGGCAAGGTGGAGGGTGAGTTTGATCCGCGCCTCTTCCCCACCGACGATCCGCTGGTTCTGAAAGTCGGCGCGCGCGTCATGATGATCCGCAATGATCCCGGCGGGCGGTATGTGAACGGCTCCATCGGTGAAGTGGTGGGCTTTTCGTCAGATGGCGTCAAAGTGCATGTGAACGACCAGTTCGTCACCATCGAGCCTGTGAGCTGGGAGCGGATCCGCTACGCTGCGGACGGCCAGTCCAGCAAGCTCAAGCGCGAAACCATCGGGTCTTATGTGCAGTATCCGCTCAGGCTCGCCTGGGCGATGACCATTCACAAGGCGCAGGGCCTGACGCTCGACAAGGTCTATCTCGACGTCTCGCGCCGCCTCTTCGCCCATGGGCAGGCCTATGTGGCGCTGTCGCGCGCGCGGACCCTTGAAGGGTTGGAATTGTCTCGGCCCTTGCAGCCTTCTGACATCATTACGGATCAGCGCCTGTTTGACGTCAAAGCCTTCTGTGATCCCGCCCCGCTGGGGATTGGCGGATGACGCCTGAGGCTGCGCAGCGCGCACTGGGCGTGGACGCCTGGGGCCTGAACCAACTTGTCGCGCAGGGCGAGTTCGCCGAAGCGCTGGATGATCGCAGCGCCAAACGCCTCGCCGAGCAGCGGGATCGGGTCCGGGCGCAGGCGCTCAAGGATCTGGCGCGCATGGACGGCCCGCATCTGGCGCCGTCCGGTTCGGACGCTCCGGTGATCACGGCGCCGGACGCGGTCGCCCTTCCCGAAGACTTTGATCGGCCTGCGGTGTTTCTGGACGCCTGCGTGCTCGCCAGCGCGGTGCGGCGGCATCTGGTCCTGGCGTTGGCGGAGGCCGGGTTTTTCTATCCGCGCTGGTCTGAAAAAGTGCTGTTTGAAACCGGTCACGCCCATGCGCGCATCGTGGACGGCAAGCCGGACCGCGACGGACCCGGCGAAGCGTCGCAACTGGTCATGGCGCTAGAGCATGCCTGGCCTGAAGCGATGGTCCCGACCGAAGAAGCGGATTTGATCAAGGTGACCGGCAAACTGCCCGACCCGGACGACGCCCATGTGATGCAGGCCGCCGCGGCCGGGCAGGCGCGGGTGATCCTGACGGAAAATATGAAGGACTTCCCCCGCGCGACCTTGAAACCGCTGGGGCTGTATGCCCGTCCGTCTGGTGAATTCATCGCCAGCCGGTTGGGACTCGCGCCCGAGGCGGCGACAGCTGCCGTATTGGGCGCGGCGCACCGGCTTGGGCTCAGCGCGCCGCGTTTCGGGCTGGCCTTGCAACGCGCAAGGCTAGGGTCGTTGGCGAAAAAGCTGGGCTTTTAGACGCCGGTCGAGCCGAACCCGCCGGCGCCACGAGCGGTTTCATCCAGCGTTTCGACCGGGTTCCAGCGGATCTGGGTGAACTGGCCGATCACCATTTGCGCGATGCGCTCGCCGCGCTGGACGATGAACGGCTCCTTGCCGTGATTGATCAGGTTGACGTGCAGTTCGCCGCGATAATCGGCGTCCACCGTGCCGGGCGTGTTGACGCAGGAAATGCCCTTCTTGGCCGCCAGGCCCGACCGGGGCCGGATCTGGGCTTCATAGCCCTCGGGCAAGGCGATGCAGATGCCGGTGGGGATGAGTTTCCACTCGCCAGGCTCGATCACCACGGGCGCGTCTGCGGGCACGGCGGCGGGCAGGTCGAGACCCGCGGAGCCGGAAGTCTGGTAGGCTGGCAGGTCCAGACCTTCAAAATGTTCCAGCGTTTTGACATTCAGCTTCATGACGACGCGCCTTGCTACACGATTAGTCCAGAACCTGACCCTGCTGGGCCATTTCCTCCAGGAGGGCGGCTTCGCGCTGCTCGATTGAGGACATGGACGCGTTGATGGCGTCTGCTTCTGCCTGTGTCACTTCCCCCTGGGGCAATTGGGCGATGTATTGAGCCGGGACGATTTCGCCATCGGCGGATTCTTGCTCGCCGATGTACGCCATGATGAGCAGGGCAGGCGGACGTCCATCCTGATCCAGGCGGATCATCAATGGAATCTGGTGATACCGCACCAATTCAAAATCATTGGGCTCGGGTACGATGCTCTCACGAAAGCAAACGATGGCGTCAGCGCCTTCAGGCATGTCAGGCCGCGCCATGAGTCCTGGCTGACTCGCGGCTTCAACGAGGTCAAACCCCTCCAGAAGGACGGGCGTATCGGACGGTTGGGCTGTGTTGACGGCAGAACAGTCCGCAAGGGCCTGAGGCGATGCGGCGAGCGCCAGTGCGACGGCTAGGACAGCTTTCATCTCATATCCCCTCTGACTTGGTTTTCGCGACCCTAGAGAGGATTATCAGCGGTATCAAATATAGTCTTCAGGCACAGCCGCGCTCACGCTGGCGCAGAGCTCCGGCGTGAGCGCGGGAGGCCTGAAGTCAGCTGTCTTGTTCGGCCTGGGCGCTTAAGAACGCATCCAGCGCTTGCTCGCTTTCGGCGAAGCCTTCAAGGGCGCCGATAATGCCGGTGCGCTCGTCATCGTTGAGCCCGCCCTGGGCCATCTGGACCCGGTATTGCGGCTCGGTCATCTCGCCGTTCTCGTCTTCCATGGCCGGCTGGAAACCGAGAATCAGCATTTGGGTCTCTTCGCCTTCCCCGTTGGAGATGAGAAGCGGCGTGGAATGATAGCGCACCAGCTCGAAATCATTGGGGCGAGGCACGATGCTGTCACGCTCGCAGGCGATGGCGTTTGCGCCCTCCGCCAGCGGCGGCGGATCCATCAAGCCGTCCAGGTCGGCGGCTTCGGTCACGGTGTAGCCGGCCATCGGAGCCGGCGGCTGGCCCGAGCCTTGCGGATAGATCGAGTAACAATCCGCCTGGGCGGCGGCGGCGCTGAACCCGGCAAGGGCGAGGGCGGTCAGTGCGGTTTTCATATCAGGTCCTGAGTTTGCTAAACGCCCCGACCCTAACAATCTGAGGGGGGCGATTTCAAACCCAGTCTGAAGTCTATGAAAGTGCTTGGTGAATTCTCTCAGCCAGTTTTTGGGCCAGCGCCGATTTGGCCGCCCGGGCGAAGGGTTCCTCTCCCTCCGGCGTGATCAGAAGGGCGGCGTTCTCTGCTCCGCCCATCACATCGCCTGACACGTCATTGGCGACAATCCAGTCACATCCTTTGCGCAGTCGCTTGGCGCGGGCGTGCTCGATGACGTCATGGGTTTCAGCCGCAAATCCCACCACCAGGCGCGGGCGTTGGTCCGGGCCGTATCGGGAGATGGTCTTCAGGATGTCCGGATTTTCGGCAAGCGGCAGGCTCGCCAGTGCGCCCTTGTCGAGTTTGAGCTTCTTGTCGGCGGCTTCCGCCGGACGCCAGTCCGCAACGGCGGCCACGGAGACGAACACGTCTGCGGGCAGATGCTCGTTCACCGCCGCGAGCATGTCGCGCGCGGTTTCGATGCGGACGGTCTGAAGGCCTGCGGGATCATTGAGCGCTGTCGGGCCCGAAATCAGCACCACCTCGAAGCCCTGATCACGCAGCGCCTCGGCGATGGCGTAGCCCTGCTGGCCGGAGGAGCGATTGGAGAGGAAGCGGACCGGGTCGATCGGCTCCAGCGTCGGGCCGGCGGTGACGATGGCCTTCATGATTTCAGCGCGGCCTCGATGGCGTCCGCGATCCGCACCGGTTCGGGCAGGCGGCCGGGACCAAATTCGCCACACGCCATTTCGCCGTCATCAGGCTCCATCACGGTGACGCCATAGCTCTCGAGGGTTTTGAGGTTGGCTTGCGTGGCGGGATGGGTCCACATGCGCACATTCATCGCCGGCGCCATCAGAACCGCCTTGTCGGTGGCCAGAAGCGTGGTGGTGGCTAGGTCATCAGCGATGCCCTGGGCGGCTTTGGCCATCAGATTGGCGGTGGCCGGGCAGACGACCACAAGATCAGCCGAGCGCGACAGCTCGATATGGCCCATCTCGGCCTCATCGGTCAGCGAGAACAGATCGCTATAGACCTTGTCCGCCGTCAGCGCGCCCACGCTCATCGGGGTGACGAACTGCTTGCCGGCTTCGGTCAGGATGGCGCGCGTCCTGATCGAGCGCCGCGCCAGCTCGCGGATCAGCTCGAGCGATTTATAGGCCGCGATGCCGCCGCCGATGATCAGAAGAATGCGTTTATCCGCCATGACATGCCTCGCGGGTGTTTCAGCTCAGGCTTACCCCGAACGGGCCGCCACGTCACCTTGGCTCAGATCACATCACCGCCAGCAGCACCGCAATCGCGGTTGAAGCCCCGGCGACGACGCTGAGCGCGGCAATCAGCCAGGTCGGGTTTGAGGGGCTTTGGGTGTCGCGTTCACGCAGGACCTTGGCGGTCTCGGTCAGCTCGTCCAGCGTGTCGGGCAGGCGCTTGAGGATGGTCTTGGCGCGGTCAAAGGATTCCATCAGATCCTCGATGCGGCCTTGCGGCCCCAGCTCGCGGCGCATGAAGCGCTCTACCGCGGGGCCAGAGGCCTGCCACATATTATGGTCGTCTGTCAGAAGACGACAGACGCCCTCGGCCTGCACCATGGTCTTTTGCAGCAGGACCAGCTGGGGCTGAAGGTGCATGTCATAAAGGTCGGTAACCTCGAACAATTGCATCAGCACCCGGCTCATCGGTGTTTCGCCGGCGCTCTTGCCGAAAATGGGTTCCGCCACAGCGCGCAGGGCGCTGGCGAAGTCATCGCGGGAATGATGGTCGGGCACATAGCCGGCGTCAAAATGCGCTTGCGCCGCGCCGTCATAGTCGCGCGTCAGGAAGCCGTGAAGGATGCGCGCCAGATAGCGCCGCTCGCCGCGCCCCAGCCGTCCGATTATGCCGAAATCCACCGCCCACAGAAGGCCGTCTTGGGTGACGAACAGGTTGCCGGCGTGCAGGTCGGCGTGAAACACGCCTTGCTCCAGCGCAGTGGACAGGAAGGCGTCAGTCAGATCGCCCGCCAGTTTCACCGTGTCCACCCCCGCCGCGCGCACCGCGTCCATATCGGTCAGCGGTATGGCGTCAATCCACTGGGTCGTCAGCACTTTCTTGGCGGTCAGCGGCCAGACCACTTCGGGGATGAAGAAATTCTGCGCCGCCACAGCCGCTTCGCTCAATTCATTGGCGGAGGCCGCTTCAAGCCGCAAATCCAGCTCGAGCACCAAAGAGCGCGCCACCGTCTCCACGAAAGCGCGCGGCTCCATGCGTTTGGACGCCGGGAACAGGCCTTCGGCGAGCTTGGAGCCCAGGCGCATGGCGGCGATGTCGCGCTTGATGCGCTCTGCGACGTCCGGGCGGAGGATTTTCACCGCCACATCGCGGCCCTCTATCGTTTTCGCCCTATGGACCTGCGCGATGGACGCGGCGGCGACGGGCTCGCCGAATTCCGAGAACAGCGCTTCGACGGGCTTGCCGAACTCGGCTTCCACCGTGGCGCGCGCCTGCTCAAGGCCGAACGGCTCCATCCGGTCTTGCAGCCGTGACAGGCCGCGCGCGAACTCCGCCCCGATCACATCCGCGCGGGTGGCGAGCACCTGCCCGAATTTCACATAGGACGGGCCCAGCTTTTCCAGCGCATGGGCCAGGCGTTCACCGGGATTTTTCGCCCGGTCGCGAATGGCGATCAGGCGTGCAAACTTTCCCAGCACCCGCGCAGGGGCTGGAAACGCCGACTGGTATTCAGCCGGAAAAATCGCGTCATGACGGGCCAAAGTCCAGGCGGCGCGCGTCAGGCGGAAGATATTTGAGAGCGTACCAAACACGGAAGTGAGGTTTAGGGCGATGAAGGGGGTTTGGCGAGGGGAAGCGGCGCCTTGCGCGCTGCGTCAAAGTGCTTGGGCGCGTTCAAACAGGTATTGGCGCACCGCCGGATCAGCGCTCAGCGCCATGGCGCGCTCATAGGCGCTCGCCGCCTCATGTCCGCGCCCGGCCTGCGCCAGCCAGTGCGCCTGCGCCGCCCAGAAAGGCTGATAGTCCGCCGTCTGATCCTTGAGTTCAAACAGCAAATCGAGTGCTCGCTCGGCGCCGAACGCCTCGCCATGAGCGCAAGCGCGCGCCGTCAGAGCGCCCAGGCTGGGTGTCTGGCTGATCAATCCGTCATAGAGCGCAGCGGCGGCCAACCAGTTCGTCTCTCCAGTCCAGCGGCGTTCGGCATGCACGGACTGGATCGAGGCCTCCAGCGCATAGCGGCCGGGCGAGGCCAGTTTGAGCGAGCGACGCAGGGCGGTTTCCGCTTGGGTGATTGAGCTTTCACACCAAAGCTGTGCGTTTTGTTCATAGAGGGCAATGAAGCGGCCTTCAGCATCTCGCCTCGCCTTGGAGCGCGCCTCGCAATGGGCGATCAGCGCATAGAGCCCCCAGACCTCGGCGACCTCCGGCGCCAGCTCAGTCAGCAGCTGGCTGAGATAGAGCGCCTCACCCGCGAGACCCCGGACCCGGCTTTCGCTCGCCCCGATTTCGTCCCAGCCGGTTCCATAGGCCGCGTAGATCGCGTTCAGCACGGGCGTGATGTGTTCGGTCAGCTGGTCCGCGCCGGGCTGTTCAAACCGGGCGCCGCGTTCCCGCAGCCTCGCCTTGCCGCGCGACAGGCGCTGACCCATGGCGGCGGGGCTGACGAGAAACGCTGCGCCGATCCGGGCCGCATCGAGACCCAGCACCGCTTGCAGCATCAGCGGCGTGTGAAGGGCGGGGTCAAGATCTCGGTGCGCGCAGGCCAGCATCAGCCCCAGGCGATCATCGGGCAGGGCGTCGGGATCCGCGCGTTCGGAGACCTCTTCAAGCAGGCGCTGGAGTTCGGGCTCGGCCCGGGCCTGAACGCCGCTTTGGCGGGCGCCGTCGATCAGTCGGCGATGGGCGGTTGTCAGGAGCCAGGCTTCAGGATGGTCCGGCAGGCCCGTGTCTGGCCAGGTGCGCAAGGCGCGCTCGAAGGCGTCAGACAGCGCGTCTTCGGCTCGGCCCAGATCGGCCCATCGCCGGGCGAGACGGGCCACAAGACGTCCATAGGAAGCACGCGCGACAGCGTCCGCCGTCGCGCGTGCTTCGTCATGCTCGATCCGCTGATCAGGCGTCGCCATAGGCCGGGACGGGACGAACCTCGATCTGGTCGCCGGGCAGGCGCGGGCATTTCGCCGCCCAGTCCAGCGCCGTCTCAAGGCTGTCCGCTTCGATCACATAGAACCCGCCCAGCTGCTCCTTGGTGTCGGCATAGGGACCGTCCTGCACGCCGTCATCGGTGATGCGTTTGGCGGTTTCAGCCACATCCAGCGGTTCGCCCGACACCATCAGGCCGGCTTGGACCAGCGCTTCAGAATACGCGCCATGCTTTTCAAACATGACCATTTGCTCGGCTTCGCTCAGCGCGTTCCACTGGCTTTCCGCGCCATAAATCAAAAGGGCGTATTTCATGACGGGGTCTCCGTGTTGTCGCTGATCAGTTGAAGGGGACGCACCTCGACGGCGCCATTGCGGGCCGCCGGGCAGCGTTCGGCCCAGCTAAGCGCATCCTCGACACTGTTCATATCGATCATAATGACGCCGCCCAGCTGTTCGGGCGAGTCTGAATAGGGGCCGTCGCTCAGTCGTCGGTGTTCGCCGGCGCGCCGCAACACGACGCCGGTCTCCGGCGCCTGCAGGCAGGCGCCCAGATGCGTATGGGGGTTGAGCGCGCCTGAATACGCTGTCCAGCTCGACCAGTAGGCCGCAGCCCCCGATCCCTGCCTGCGAGCGAAATCGCGCGCGGTTTCATAAATGAGGAGTGCAAACTGCATCGCTCCCTCCCTGTTCTCCCTGCCGACATGACAGGGATGATCCAAGGACGGTTGAGCCGTGCCCGTTTCGACAGGACGCGTGAAAAAAGTTGGAAAGGTCCGCCTAGACTTTCCAGCCCATATGGATCGCGGCGATGCCGCCGGACAGGTTCGTCACGCTGACGCGGGCGAACCCGGCCTCTTCCAGCTCGGCCGCGAAGGCGTCCTGATGGGGAAATTTGCGGATGGACTCCACCAGATACTGATAGCTGTCGCGGTCTTTCGCGATCCATTCGCCGATCTGTGGAATGGCGCCGAAGGACCAGGCGTCATAAAGCTTCTCGAGCGGGCGCGTGGTGGGGCGCGAAAATTCCAGACAGACAAAGCGTCCGCCGGGCTTGAGCACGCGGCGCATGTCTTTGAGCGCCTTGATCCGGTCGGTGACGTTGCGAATGCCGAAGCCGATGGTGACGGCGTCCGCGACACCGCTCTCAAAAGGCAGGCATTCCGCGTTCGCGGTGCACCAGTCGAGCCGGGCGCGGTCGCCGCGCTTGAGGCCCGCCAGCAGCATCTGTTCGTTGATGTCGGCGACTACGGCTTCGGCGTATTGGTCACTGCCGCGGCGTTCAGTCAGCGCGTCGGCGCGATCGAGCCAGGCGCGGGCGATGTCGCCGGTTCCGCCCGCCACATCGATCAGGCGCGCGCCGGGACGCGGTCCGGCCTTGGTCACGGTGATGTCTTTCCAGACCCGGTGAACCCCCAGGCTCATCAGATCATTCATCAGGTCGTATTTGCGCGCCGAACGGTCAAACACGTTGCGGACAAGGCCCTGCTTTTCGGTGCGGGCCACATCCTTGAAACCAAAGGAGACGGTGTCGTGATCTGAAGTCTGGGTCATGACGGGCAAGCTAGTGCGCACGGGCGCGGAACGCCAGTCTGAGATGCCGCGCCGTTTCGCCTCAACCCGGGGCGAGCGGCGTCACGGCCTGCTCTCCGGTCTTGTAGCTGTAAAGCGAGAAGCCGGCCTGACTGCGCCAGCCGCCCTCGGGCGCATAAAACGCCAGCAGCACGGGTTCGCGCGGCGGGGCGAAGGCTGAGATCCTGTAGGCGCAAGCGGTGGCGAGGGTCAGGCCGTCCACATCCCTGTCGGGGTCCGCCTGGGTCGCCAACACGCGCAGGCTGGCGCGAGTCTGGGCCAGATCATCACAGGCGCGGCTCAGATGCGGCCAGGCGCCGCGCCATTGGCTGTGCAGGGCCACAGGTTGCTCCAACAACGCGCTGTCATCGGGGGCGTAAATGCGCCAGCGGATGGTGTGGGGCAGACCCTGAACGAGCCGCACCTTCATCTCCGGGGCGTCCCGCGCCACCCGGCGAAAGGCGGTGGAGACTTCCTGCATCGGTTGCAGCTCGCCCCCGGTCTGGGCGGCGTCGATCTGCAGCGCCAGCTCAAACGCCAGGTCATCCGTCCAGGGGTGCGCGACGCGCCGGACATACTCGACCGGGGCGTCAATGGACGCCCGGCGTCGGACAAGCGCATCAAGCGCCGCCGTGACGATGGTGATCGCGTTTTCGACAGGCACAAGGCTCGCGCGCGCTGGGCTCATGGCCTATGTCCTCCCCCTCGAGGATTGTCTGTGCGGAAGAGTGTGATGCCGGAATTGCCTGAAGTCGAGACAGTGCGACGCGGCCTGACCCCCGCGATGGAGGGTCGCCGGATTCTGCGGGCCGAAGCGCGGCGCCCGGACTTGCGGTTCCCGTTTCCCGAACGCTTTGCAGAGCGCCTGACCGGAACTGTGGTGGAAAGGCTGGATCGGCGGTCAAAATATCTGCTGGCGCGGCTGGGCTCGGGCGAGACCTTGCTGATGCATCTGGGGATGTCGGGCCGGTTCTCGGTGACGGCAGACGATCTGAGCCGGCAGCCGGGTGATTTCGTCTACGCCGCGCCCGCCAATCCGACCCATGATCATGTGGTGTTTCACATCGAGGGCGGCGTGACGGTCACGTAAAACGATCCGCGCCGCTTCGGCTTCATGACGCTCTATGAAACCGACCAGGAAGACATCCAGCCCTATCTGAAGGACCTGGGGCCGGAGCCCTTGTCGAACGGGTTTTCAGAAGACCGGCTCAATGAAGCCTTCAAGACCCGGCGCAGCCCGGTCAAGGCGGGGCTTCTGGATCAGAGCGTCGTGGCGGGCCTGGGCAATATCTATGTCTGCGAGGCGTTGTGGCGGGCGAAGATCAGCCCCAGGCGGCTATGCAACTCCATACCCGGCGCCCGGGCCGCCCGTCTGGCGCCGGCGGTGCGCGACGTCATCGCCGAAGCGATCGAGGCGGGCGGCTCCACCTTGCGCGACTATGCCGGTGCCGACGGCGCCATGGGGTATTTCCAGCACCGGTTTGACGTCTATGGGCGCGAAGGCGAACCCTGTCATCGCTGTGAGGACAGCCGTGTCGAGCGCATCGTTCAGTCGGGCCGGTCGAGCTTTTTCTGTCCGTCCTGCCAGCGCTAGCCAGACCTGTTCTCAACATGAACTTTTGTTAACCATACCGGTTTGGGTTGAACCCCGTCCCCGGGCGTTTATCCCTTTGCGTCACGATCTGAATTAAAGAGAGGCATTTTATGCTGGACCGTATTCTCTGGGCGCTTCTGGCCCTGACTGTGTTCGCCACGCCGGCGGTTGCTCAAACCATGGACGTGGAGGAGGCCGAGCTCGGGCCGAGCATGTGGATGCTCGAGGATGAGGATAATGTCGCTTACATCATCGGCACCATTCACCTGCTCAAGCCTGAAACCGAATGGCGGACCACCTATTTCGAAGAGCTTCTGGCGAGCGTGGACCAGGTCTGGTTCGAAGCGGATGTGCACAGCGCTGAAGCGCAGGCCCAGATCCAGGCGCTTGTCCCGCAATTGGGCCTGAACCCCCAGGGCCAGACGCTGTCGTCCATGCTGAGTGATGAGGGCAAGGCCAATCTGGCGACCCTCGCCCAGCGGATGGGCGTGCCGGCGGAAGCCATGATGGCCTCACTGGATCCGTTGCAGCCTTGGCTCGCGAGCGTGTCTCTGGCGTCCTCCATGGCCATGGCTCAGGGGTATGATCCGCAATACGGCGTTGAAGTCGCGCTTCAGGCCATGATCGAGCCGATCACCGATGATGTGCGGTATTTCGAAACGGCGGAGCAGCAACTCGGCTTCCTGGCGGGTCTGCCGCAGGCCGTTCAGCTGCGCGATCTGGAAAGCTCGCTCGAGCAATCTGTCGAAGAGCCGTATTTGCTCGATGAGCTGGCCATGGCCTGGGAAGTCGGGGATATCGAGGCGATTGATCACATGATCAATGATCGCATGAAGTCGGACTCTCCTGAAATGTATCAAGCCCTGATCGTGAACCGGAATTACGATTGGGCAGAGCAGATCGACCAGATCATGATGGGCGATGAAGATGTCATGATCGCGGTCGGCGTCGGGCATTTGCCTGGCCCTGAGGGGTTGGCGGAAGTGCTGCGCAATCTGGGATATGGTGTCTGGCAAATCCAGTAAGCGGATGACGGCGCGGGGGTGACCCGCGCCTTGGCTTCCGCTAAGAGGGCGCCCGTTTTGCCGCATACCCTGCGCTGAAGAGCGTGTAACTGCATCGGAGGGCCGCATGGCCTACAATACGATCCAAGTAAAAACCGAAGGCCGTGTGGGCGTTATCACCCTGGACCGTCCGTCCGCCCTGAACGCGCTGTGTGACGAGCTGACCAATGAGCTCAAGGATGCGCTGGCTGCGTTCGAGCGCGATGAGGACATCGGTTGCGTGATCCTGACCGGCTCGGCCAAGGCGTTCGCCGCCGGCGCCGACATCAAGGAGCTGCAGGAGAAGGATTTCATCTCCCTGTACAAGCACGACCCCTTCGCAGAGTCGTGGGAGAGCGTGGCGCGCTTCAGAAAACCGATCATCGCGGCGGTGTCCGGCTATGCGCTGGGCGGCGGCTGCGAGATCGCGATGATGTGTGATTTCATCATCGCCTCTGAAACCGCCAAGTTCGGCCAGCCCGAGATCAATCTCGGCGTCATGCCGGGCGCGGGCGGCACCCAGCGTCTGCCGCGCGCCGTGGGCAAGGCCAAGGCCATGGACATGTGCCTGACCGGGCGCATGATGCCGGCCAAGGAAGCCGAGCGCGCGGGGCTGGTCAGCCGCGTCGTGCCGGCCGAAGAGCTGCTGGACGTGGCGATGGAGGCGGCCACCACGATCGCATCCAAATCCCTGCCTATCGCCATGATGACCAAAGAGGCCGTCAATACGGCGTTTGAAATGGGTCTGGCCGAAGGCGTTCGCTTTGAACGCCGCGTGTTCCAGTCCCAATTCGCCACCGAGGATCAGACCGAGGGCATGGCTGCGTTTGCTGACAAACGCGCTGCGCATTTCAAACACCGGTGATGAATTTTGGCGTATACCTGTTGACCGCACCTGCGGGGACCGGTATACGCCGCGCCTCATAGTTTTACCCGGCGGCCGGCTCTGGCCAGGCGCCCTTGATCATACGGATCTGGAGATCTTATGGCGAACACGTCCTCCGCCAAGAAAATGGCGCGCAAGATTGAGCGCCGCACCGCTCTGAACAAAGCCCGCCGCACTCGCATGCGCACGTATGTGAAGAAGCTGGACCTGGCCATCGCCACCGGCGACCAGGATCAGGCGCGCGCCGCGCTTCGCACGGCTGAGTCCGAACTGATGAAAGCGGTCAGCAAAGGCGTCATCCACAAGAACACCGGCGCTCGCAAGGTCTCGCGCCTTTCGGCTCGCGTGAAGTCTATGGCGGCGTCGTAAAACACGCTCCATACCCGGACTAAAAAAGAACGCTCGCACGAACCCGTGCGGGCGTTCTTTTTTGTTCTGCGTCATTTTGGTGCATCTGAAAACCTCCATATCTTTCAGTGAGGTAATTGCGATATTCCTGAGGCTGGCCTGTCTGTCGCTAGATCATGAAATCGCTGCGACGCAAGCCCTGAAAACAGCGAAATTTTTTTCAGATCGCCAAACGCCCGACCTGCTTTAGGAATCAACCTGTCAAGCGCGGAATCCGGAAAATGCGTGGGTTAATCATGTTGATTCGCTCGCTCGTGACGGTAACCTGAGGGTCTCGACGGAGCAGTCCCCACACGGACCAAAGGATGGTCGCTGAGCGCAGAAAGATGCGCGCTCGGTGCGGGAAAGCTGCGTTCAAAATTAAAGCCGTGACCCTGGGATTACCAGGGCGCGCAGAGTGAAATGAAGGTTGGGGCATATGGGGTATTCTCAAGATGCGACGGCACGACGTGACGGTGCGGCCATGATGGATTCCAGCTCGATCGTCGCCGTCTGGCGCGCAGTCCGCGCCCGCTTGCGTGAAGAGTGCGGAGATCTTGTCTACGCCGCCGAGATCGCGCGTCTTCGCGTGGAGCTGGATGCTGCGGGACGCGTCTGCGTGATCTGTCCGAACGAGTTCGGCCGTTCCTGGGTGGAAGACAATGTCGGCATGCGTCTGCGCGCCCTGTGGGCGACCGTAGCCGAGCAGGCCTGCGATATTCTGATCTGCACGGAAAAAACGCTCGCCACGCAGAAGTCGAATACCGTCAGCGTGGCCGCCCTGTCGGCGGGCGGCATGTCGGAAACCGCAGCCCTGCCGCTTGTGGAAGACACGGTGGAAGACAGCGACGCCAAACGCGAAGCGCGCTTCACCTTCGACACTTTCATGGTCGGTTCGGCGAACATGATGGCGGCGACCGCGGCCCGCGCCGTGGCCAGCGCCGATGCTCCGCCGTTCAATCCGGTCTTTTTCCATGGCGATTACGGGGTGGGCAAATCCCACCTTCTGGCTGCGATCGCGCACGCCGCCTCGCTGAGCGGCAAACGCAAGAAGGTGCTCTACCTGACAGCGGAAGAGTTCCTGAACGGCTTCCAGTCCGCGCTTCGGGCGCGTGATGTCCAGCCGTTCAAGGATCTGGTGCGTGATTGCGACATGCTGCTGATCGACGACGTGCACTTCATTTGCGGCAAGCCTCGCACCGAAGACGAGTTCCTGCAGACGGTCACATCCCTCATCAGCGCGGAAAAGCAGGTGGTGCTCGCCTCTCATTGCGCACCGTCCCAGCTCAGCGTGTCCGATGATCGTCTGCGCAATGTGATGGCGGGGGGATTCAATTGCCCGCTCCAGGGCCCGGATCTCGATCTGCGTCGCAAGATCCTCGATTGCAAGATCGCCCAGGCGCGCAATCATTGTCCGGATCTGGAAGTGCCGGAGACCGTGCGGGATTTCCTGGCGGCCCGGGTCACCAGTTCCGCGCGAGAGCTTGAAGGCGTTCTGAACAACATCATCGTGCGCACCGCCTATATGAACCGTCCCGTCACCATGGAGACGGTGGAGGAGGCGCTGGGCGAGCTGCCGGTGAAGGCCGAGCGCCGCATTACGGTGGACGACATCCAGAAAATGGCGGCGAGCTATTTCTCCATCACGGTGGATGACCTGATCTCCAAGCGCCGCACAAAAGCCGTGGTGCGCCCGCGCCATATCGCCATGTATCTGGCGAAAACCATGACGACGCGGTCGCTGCCGGACATTGGTCGGCGCTTTGGCGGGCGTGACCATTCCACCGTTATTCATGCGGTGAACAAGATCACCGAGACCCTCACATCGGACGCTGTTCTGGCTGAAGATGTCGAGGCGTTGCGGCGACGCCTGCGCGGTTAAGCAGTTCAATTGAAAAAACGACCGCAAGACCCCTTCTTGCGGTCGTTTTTTTTAGGCTATTGTGCTGCACCCAAATCAGGCGATTCTCGCCATGTGTTTTGAATTTTCTGTTCGAGGCGACATATGAAGCTCACCATCGAGCGCGCGATCCTGCTCAAGGCCCTTGGCCATGTTCAGGCCGTCGTTGAGCGCCGCAACACCATTCCGATCCTGTCCAACGTTCTGATCAACGCTTCTGACGGATTTGCCCGGTTCACCGCCACCGATCTTGATATGGAGATCGTGGAGGAAGCGGAAGCGCAGGTGGAGCGTGAAGGCTTGATCACTGCGCCAGCGCACACGCTTTATGAGATCGCCCGCAAATTGCCTGAAGGCAGTCAGGTGACCCTGGAGCTGGGCGGCGATGATCCGCGCATCCTGCTGTCAGCGGGACGGTCGCGCTTTAACCTGCCGATCCTGCCGCCGGGCGACTTCCCGGTGATGCCCAGCGAGGATCTGGCGGTCAGCTTCACCGCGCCCGCCAGCGAGATCGCCCGTCTGATCGACAAGACTCGGTTTGCGATCTCCACCGAAGAAACGCGGTATTACCTGAACGGCATCCATCTGCACGCCGCCGAGCGTGACGGTCGCAAGACCCTGCGCGCCGTGGCCACCGATGGCCATCGTCTGGCGCTGGCGGAAACCGATCTGCCGGACGGCGCCGCGGGCATGCCTGCCGTGATCGTGCCGCGCAAACCGATCCAGGAATTGCGCCGTCTGCTCGAGGATCTCGACGGTGATGTGGACGTGTCTGTCTCTGACGGCAAAATCCGCTTCCAGCTCGGCGCAGCGGTTCTGACCTCGAAACTGATCGACGGCACCTTCCCCGATTACGAGCGGGTGATCCCGCGCGGCAATGACAAAATCATGCGCGTGGACCGGGGGCCCTTCGCCCAGGCGGTGGACCGTGTGGCGACCATCAGCCAGGAAAAATCGCGGTCGGTGAAGCTTTCGCTCGCGCCCGGTCAGGTCACGCTCACGGTGAACAACCCTGAAAGCGGCGCCGCCAGTGAAGAACTGGTCGCCGACTATAGTGCGGATGAGATGACGATCGGCTTTAACGCCCGCTATCTGCTGGACGTGGCCAGCCAGATCGAAGGCGATGAAGCGATCTTCGAGCTGGCCGACTCCGGCTCGCCGACGCGCGTGACGGACTCTGGCGATACAGATGCGGAATATGTGCTGATGCCGCTGCGGGTGTGACCCTGGGCGGTTCTGACACCGGTGGGCCGGCCGTCACCCGGCTCAAGCTCACCGGATTTCGCAATTACGCCCGGCTCGATCTGAGCTTGGATGCGCGCCCGGTCGCCCTGTTCGGAGAGAACGGGTCTGGCAAGACCAATCTGGTTGAAGCGGTGTCCTTTCTGGGGCCGGGGCGCGGTTTGCGCGCCGCCGGGGCGGACGCCGTGCGCCGACGCACCACTGAAGGCGTCGATCCGCTTTGGGCGGTCTATGCCGAGGCGGTGACGCCGGAAGGTCCTGTGAGCCTGGCCACGGGCGCGGATCCCAACCAGCCGAGCCGTCGCCGGACCAGGCTCGACGGCGCGGCTGCGACCCAGACCGAGTTGGCGCGTTTGATCCCGATGCTGTGGCTGACCCCGCGCGAAGACCGGCTCTGGGCCGGGGCGCGATCTGACAGGCTGCGGTTTTTTGATCGGCTGGTGCTGGCTGCGGCGCCAGATCACGCCAGTTCGGCCAGCGCCTATGAGAAGTCCATGAAAGAGCGTCAGCGGCTTCTGGACCGCATGGCGGAGGGCGGTCGCGCCGATCCTGACTGGCTGAACGCGCTGGAAGCGGAAATGGCCGCCTCCGGCGTGGCGCTGGCGGCGGCGCGTCTGGATGCGCTGGCGCGGCTTCAGGACGAGATCGACACAAGGCCTGAGAGCCAATTTCCAAAAGCGGATCTGGCGCTCGACGGCGCGGTGGAGGCCCAGCTTGCTGAGGGGATGAAAGCCGGCGAGGCGGAAGACTGGTTCATGGCCGAATTGTCTCGGGTGCGTCCGCGCGACAGCGCGGCGGGCCGGGCGCTGACCGGTCCGCACCGCACTGAGCTGGAAGCCCGTCACCGCGCCAAGGATCAGCCCGCGTCCGATTGCTCGACGGGCGAACAAAAATCCATGGTTCTGGGTCTGGCCCTGGCGCAAGCGGCGGCGATCCGCCGGTTGTCAGGACGTGGTCCGGTGCTGATCTTTGACGAAGCCTGCGCGCATCTGGACGCCGCGCGCCGTGAAGGGCTGGCGGAGACTGTGCTCGATCTGGGCGTGCAGGCTTTCATGACCGGGGTGGAGCGCTCGTTGTTCTCCGCCTTTGGGAAAGGCGTTCAGGCGATTGAAGTGTCAGACGGCCACGCAGTTTGCGTGGATTGACTTGTCATCACGGCTGGATCGGAGTTCAACCTCTCTCATGAAAGGCGCAAAACCCGCACTCCAAACTCGGTCCCAGCAGACGCGCGACAAGCTGGTCGCTGCGCTTGAGCGATTATTGCGCGACAAGGCGTTTGAGAACATTTCCGTCGCCGAGATCGCCCGCGAGGCGGGCGTGTCCGTGGGCGCGGTCTACACAAGGTTTGAGAACAAGGACGCCTTCATCCCCGTCCTGTTCGAGCTCTACAAGGCGCGCCTCGACGATCACAAGTCGGAACAGTACGCCGAAGCGCAAAGCGATGATGATGAGAGCCTGCGCGGCGTGTTGCGCCGGACCTTGCGGGTGGGCGCGCAGTTCATGGCGCGCGAAGCGCATCTGATGCGGGCCGCGCATCTCTATGCGCATACACGCCCGGATCTGATCGGAGATGGCTGGGAGGCGATTTCCGAGGCGGGGCGCCAGTCTGTCGGCGCCTTGTATGATCATTTTGCATCCGAGATCACCCAGTCAGACCGGACGATAGCGGTTGAAACCCTGACCTATTTTCTCAATACGGCGTTGATCGAGGCGGGGCTCTATCCTGATCTCGGTCCGCCCGCGCCGCGGGGCCTGAGCCTTGAGGCGCTGGCGGAAGAGTTGGCGGATTTCGCCTGGGGGTATCTTACGGCGCCGCGCGACTGAGACGCTCGGCGGAGGGTTGGCTGAGATAGAGATACAGCCCGCCGACCACATCCGCCGCCACATGCACGACAATAGCCGGCCAGAGCGAGCCGGACAGCACGACCAGACCTGTCATGCCGATGGTGATGGGAATGATGCGGATCATCCCCGAGACGCCCTGATAGGTATGAAAGCCGATAAAGATGATCATGGAGGCGAGGGCGGCGATCCACAGCGGCAGGTAGAGCGCCAGCGCCCCCATCAGAAACCCGCGAAAGATGATCTCTTCATTCCAGCCCGCGCTGAAGGCCATCAGCTGGAACCGCCGGTGTTCGACCGGCGTGCGGGGCTGGATCATGTCGACGCCCTCCATGCCGGACAGGGCTTTGGCCATGGCTTCGCGACCTTCCTGAGTGCGCAGGGGGAGGAGCTGGCTCAGGAGAAACAGCGTCAGGGCGATCGCCGCCGCCCAGCTCAGCCAGCCGCGCCAGGCTTCAGGGCCGCTGAGGTTAGGCAAGATCAGGCCCAGTCCTGCCAGATCCCGACCCGACGCCATCCAGCACACAAGGCAGACACTGCCGAGCATCCACAGCATCAGGATGGTTTCAGTCATGGTCTTCAGCGTGTTCCGCGTTGCGCCGGCTTCGGTGCGACGTCGAGCGGCGCGTGTGCTGATTTCGGCGTAAATGAACGCGATCAGGATGGCTGCAAAGCCCGCACTCAGGGCGGGCTCCGCCGATATGGCCTCCCAGATTCCAGTCGTGGAGGGGAAAGGGGAAGACGGGGATGGCATGAGCATTCTCCAAACTGAATATGAATTCATATTCATATCTGACATGCTGACATGATTGTCAACTCAGAGCGTCCGAGTTGGGCAGGGATAGGGAGACTTTTACGAAATCAGCGAAGGCGCACGGCTAGCACTGCTAAGCGATCAGCGGATACTCGGTCTCGATCCGATAGAGATTGGGCGTATGGGGTTTGCGCGCCCAGCTTGAATACAAATGGAAGCGGTCCGCGGTGAAGGGTTCGGACTTGAACAGGCCCAGCCTTTGCTCAAAGCGCTGGATGCGGCCCACCTCAACATCCTTGTTGAGATAAGCGAGGGTCACATGGGGCAGATAGGCGCGCGTCTCCATCTTGATCCCGAGCGACAGGGCGGCTTTTCGGCAACGCCGAGCGAGATCGCTGAGGGCGGGATTTGGCGCGACGCCGAGCCAGAGTGCGCTGGGATCGCCGCCGCCAAACCGGCCTGCGCCCTGCAGGCGGAGCTCGAACGGCGCCAGATGGATTGTCCCGAGGGCGAGATCGAGCTCTTCAATGACGGGCTCGTCCAGCTCGCCATAATAGGCGAGGGTGATGTGCAGGTTTTCTCGCGGCCGCCAATTGGCGCCGGGCACGCCGGTCATCTCGGCGCAGGCTTGATCCAGGACGGTGTCAGGCAAGGGCAGGGCGGCGAAGATGCGAAGCGACATGGTCGCAGGGGGCATGGCCGAGCCGGATTCGTCAAGCATCTGCCCTGCATCAGGGATGAAATCCCTTTTAGAATAAGGGGTATTGGCGCATGTTCGCATCCGGTTTCACTTGAAACCTGAGCGCAAAACTCCGATATTCACACCGGACAGCGCGCAAAGGCGCGCAATAGTATCTCTGGTTGAGAAGGACATCATGAACCAGTTCTCGCACCCTGCTTACGGCGCACAGACGCTCGACACCTCTGTGGATGCCGGCCTGCGCAGCTTCATGCTGGGCGTTTACAACAAGATGGGCCTCGGCCTGCTGCTCTCTGCGGTCCTCGCCTTTGTGGCGGGCACGGTGGATCCGGTGACGGCGCTTGTGTTCAACTCGCCGCTGCGCCTGGTCGTGCAGTTCGGCCCGATCGCTTTGCTGTTCGGCTCCATGTTCTTCATGCGCAACCCCTCGCCCCTGGGCGCGGCGGTCCTCTACTGGGCTGTGGTCTCGCTGATCGGTACAGGCCTTGGCGTCTGGGTTCTGATGGCGACCTCGGGCATGACGGCGGAGACGCTGACCGGCTCCATCAACATCACCTTCGGCACGATCGCGCAGGCCTTCGTCATCACGGCGGCGGCCTTCTTCGGCCTGTCGCTTTATGGCTACACCACCAAGACGAACCTGCAGCCCATCGGCACCTTCCTGGTGATGGCGATGATCGGCGTGGTGCTGATCTCGCTGCTGAACGTGTTCTTCATGGAAAGCTCGGCCCTGCAATGGATCATCCAGTTCGCCATTCTGGGCCTGATGGCCGGCGTGGTGGCCTGGCAGACCCAGTCGCTGAAGCTGACCTATGTGGAAGCGCGCGGCGACCAGCGGTCCTTGAGCGTGCTGACCTATTACGGTGCTCTGAACCTCTACATCGCCTTCATCAACATGTTCCAGATCGTGCTGATGATGCTGGGCAACCGCGAATAAGCGGACCGGCGGATCGGACAGAGAAAAACCCCGGAGCCCTGCTCCGGGGTTTTTTGTGCCTGGTCCTCAGGAGCCGCTCCAGCTGAGCTTTTTGAGCTGGTTGTCGAACACCTTCAGCACGCTGGTCAGCTCATGGCCGCGCTTGAGAATGGCGCCGCCTGGCGCCACCACTTTCCACGCGCCCTGTTTGCGGGCGTCCGCGGGGGTTTTCACGATGCGGTAGATCGGGACCTCGGCGGCGTTCCTGAAAATCGAGAACTCCGCGCGATCCTTCAGCCCGTCAATCGCGTAGTCGCGCCATTCGCCGCCCGCCACCATCATCCCGTAAACTCTCAGGATCTGGTCCAGTTCAATGCGATGAAACATCACCCGGTCATCGCGGGGGCGGGGCGTGGGAAGGGGAGTTAATGCCATGTCTGCTCTGAATTACCCTTTAGTCCGGACCTTACGAAGTTTTCACAGTGCGCCGCAATCTCGCCTCATTTTCGTCCTTGCGCAGCCTAACCCCGTCAGCACTTTAAAGCTGTCGGCTGGCGCACACAAAGCCGCCTGATCTGGATTCACAGCCCCCCCAGCCCCCCGGGTCTGGAGGCTCGCGCCGGTCGACACCTTTCCCGTCTTGTTTGCGACTTGGAAATCTTCAGGCTTTGGTCACGGGAGCCTTGTAGAACACTGGTGTCAGGCGCTGAGGTAAGCTACGCCTGATACGCTCTTTTCCGCCGCCGCCGGGATGATAGTCCGCCCATGATCCGCGCCGATCGCCTGATCAAACGCTTTGCCGGCCATCTGGCCGTGGACGAGGTGTCGTTTCAGGTCGAGCGCGGCGAGGTGGTCGCGTTTCTCGGCCCTAACGGCGCCGGCAAATCCACAACCATGCGCATGCTGGCAGGCTGCCTGGAGCCTGACTCCGGTCAGGCGCTGATCGCCGATTTCGATTGTCATCTGAACCGGCGCACGGCGCAGAGCCATCTGGGTTATCTGCCTGAAGGCGCGCCTGCGTATCCGTCCATGACGGCGCGCGGCTTTGTCCGCTTCGGGTTGCGGGCGCGCGGCTATTCGGGCGCCAATCTCGACGAGGCGACCCGGGTTGCGCTGGACCGGGCGCGCCTGGGCGCCATGGCGGACAAACCGATCGGCGCCTTGTCCAAGGGCTATAAGCGCCGCGCTGCGCTGGCGGCGGCCATCGCCCATGATCCGCCCGTTCTGATCCTGGATGAACCCACCGACGGGCTCGACCCCAACCAGAAGGACGGCGTGCGCGCCCTGATCTCCGAGATGGCGCCCAAGAAGGCCATTCTGATCTCCACGCACCTGCTGGATGAGGTGGAGGCGATGTGTTCACGCGCCGTGGTGATCGCCGACGGCCGCATCAAGATGGATGGAACGCCCGCCGAGGTCGCGCGGATGGCGGGCGGCAGTCTCGAAAGCGCGTTCCGCGTGCTCACCCGCCCCCTGACAGACCCTGTGATCAGCGACGCTGCGGAGCCTCGCTCATGACGGGTCTGATCGCGGTCTATCGGCGTGAAGTGGCGGCGTATTTCGAGACGCCTCTGGCTTACGTGTTCCTGTCGGTCTTCGCCTTCGCGGCCCCCGCCTTCGCCTGGCGGGTGGGACGCTTGTTTGACACCGGCCGCGCCGATCTCAGCCCGCTTTTTGATTACATGCCCTGGCTGTTGCTTGTGTTGATGCCGGCGCTCGCCATGCGCGCCTGGGCGGAAGAACGTGACCGGGGCACGCTCGAGGTGCTGCTCGCCAGCCCGATCGCGCTTTATGAAATGGTGCTGGGCAAGTTTCTCGCCGCGCTCAGCGTCGCCTGTCTGGCCCTGATCCTGACCTTCCCCATGTGGGGAGCGATGAATTATCTCGGCAGTCCCGATAACGCCGCCATCGCCACCGCCTATCTGGGCGCGCTCTTGCTGGCGGGCGGGTATCTGGCGCTGGGACAGGCCCTTTCCGCCTCCACGCCCAATCAGGTGATCGCGTTCGTTCTGGGCGCCGGCGCGTGTTTTCTGGTGACGGTTTCGGGCGCGCCCTTCGTGCTGGACGCATTGTCCGCGCACCTGCCCGGCGCCGTGGCTGAGGCGCTGGCGGATCTGTCGGCGCTTGCGCGGTTTGACAGCCTGCGCCGGGGCGTGATCAGCCTGGCGGACATTCTCTACTTTCTCTCCCTGATGGGCCTTGGGCTCGGGCTCGCCATGGCGCTGATTGATGCGCGCCGGGGAGGCGGGCGATGAACCGCACGCGCTTCCTCTGGGCCATGATCGTCAGCCTGATCCTGGGCTTCGCCGGGTTGAACATGGCCTCTCGCATTCTGCTGGACGGCGCCCGGATCGACCTTACCGAACGCGGTCTCTATCAGCTCTCGGAAGGGACGCAGGACGTTCTCGACCGGCTGGACGAGCCGATGAGCCTTGATTTTTACTATTCGCGCGCGGACGCCGCGGGCTATCCCGAAGTGCGCGCTTATGGCGCGCGGGTGCGCGAGCTTTTGCGAACCCTGGCCGCACGCTCGGGCGGGGCCCTGCGCCTTGAAGAGATTGATCCCGCCCCGTTCTCGCCGGATGAAGACGCGGCCATCGCGTCCGGCTTGCAGCCGGTTCCGGTTGAGGGCGGCGGGCAGATCTTTTTTGGCCTGGTGGGCCGCAACGCGGTGGATGATGCGCGCATCATCGCTTTCTTCGACCCCCAGGACGAAGCCCGGCTGGAATACGAGATCGTGCGCCTGATCGCCGAGCTGGAACGCGCGCGCACGCCCCATCTGGCGATCATTTCCGACCTGCCCTTTGCGCCGGATCGCGAGGGTCGCAGCGGTAACCGCATCATCGACGAGCTGGGCGCGACCTATCAGCTGAGCTGGCTCGAGCCTGATTTTGACGCCATTCCAGACGACGCCGACGCCCTGTTGGTGATCCATCCGCCGATGATGAGCGAGACCCAGCTTTATCTGGTCGACCAGTTCATTCTGGCGCGGGGGCGGGCTCTGGTCGCGGTGGACCCGATGGCGCATCTGGCGCTCAAACCGGGGCCTGACGGCTTGCCTCCGCTGAACGCCCAGCGGGCGACCGATCTGGGGCGCCTGTTCGCCAGCTGGGGTGTGCTTTACGACCGCAACGCCGTGGCGATGGACGCTGAAACCGGGCTGCCCGTGCAGATCATAGAAGGCGGTCGCACGCGTATGCGCGCCTATCCGTTGTGGTTTTCGGTTCCGCCCTCGGGGCTGAACCAGACCTTGCCGAGCCTTGCGGGCTTGTCGCGCTCGGTCAATCTGGGCGCGCCGGGGGTCTTGGGTTTTGACGGCCAGTCCGAATTGAGCGCGACGCCGCTTCTGACCACCAGCGCCCAAGGAGCGCGTCTGGATGCGGACATCGCCGCGTCCAGCCCGTCGCCGGAAGAGCTGATGCGCGGTTTCGAGGCGGATCCGGATGCGCCCTTGCGGCTGGGCTTGCTGCTGGACGGAGTTTTGGCGACCGCATTTTCGGACGGGCCGCCCGCCGAAGACGGCGCACCGCTTAATCGAGCCCATCTTGATGAAAGCACGGGCCCCGGCGAAGTGATCGTGCTGGCCGATGTGGATCTGTTTGATCCCGCCTTTTTCCTGCGCGCCGATCCGGTGCAGGGCGAACAGGTGGTGGCGGACAATCTGGCGCTGGTGCTCAATCTGGTGGATCGGTTGGCGGGCGACCGCGCGCTGGTCTCGCTGCGGTCCCGGTCCAGTTCGAACCGTCCCATGACCCGGGTGGATGATCTGCGCACCCGGGCCGAGGCGCGCTATCTGACGCTTCAGGACACGCTTCAAGCCGAGCTGAGCGAGGCGGAAGGCCGGCTGGACGAGCTGACCCGTCTGGGTCGGGCTTCGGCGCTGGGCGGCGCAGGCAGCGATGACGCGGCCGAGGCGGACGCCCTACGCCTGCAGATTCTGGATGCGCGGGAACGCCTGCGGGAGATCGAGCGCGGGTTCCGGGTAGAGATCGATGCGCTGGAAAACCGGCTCTTGCTGTGGACCCTGTGGCTGCCGCCGCTGGTCGTTCTGGCGTTTGGCGTCATCGCGGCGCTCGTGCGCAGGAGGCGTCGCGCATGAGCGGTCACACCCCCCATAAACGCCGCGGCCTTCAGGCCCTGATCGCGCTGGTGCTGGCCTTGTCCTTACTGGGGCTGGGCGGCGTGGTAGTCTGGCGCGACGCTCGCATCGGACAGACGCCGGAGGTGTCCGGCCCGGTCGTTGAAGGCTGGGCTGCGCAAGCGAGCGCAGCGGCGCGTATCCAGATTGAAACCGCGGGCGCAAATTTCGTGATGGAAAAGCGCGGCGCGAGCTGGGTGATGGCGAGCCGCGGGGATTATCCCGTCCGCGCCGAACGCATCGCCGAGCTGGACGCCATGCTGCAAGGCTTGAGCTTTACCGAAGCCATGACCCGCGATGCGGACAAGTTTGACCGGCTTGGGCTGGGCGATCCTGAAACCGGCGGCGCCGGGGTGCGGATTACCGTCTCTGACGCTGAGGGGGGGCTGATCGCTGATCTGATCACCGGGCGCTTGCGCGACGAGGGCGGCGTTTATGTGCGGCGGCCCGGCGGCGCGCGCGCCTATGCGGCGTCCGGCCCGGTGATTGACCCGGCGCTGTTGGGTGATCCGGGGCGCTGGATGGGGCTTGAGTTCTGGAGCCATGAGGCGTCAGCGATTGCGCGCGCCGAGATCCAGCCTGAGTTCGGCTCGAGCTGGCGGGTGATGCGAGCCGGCGAGGCGCAGCGCTATTACGAGCTGCGCGAGCCGACAGGCTGGCGTCTGGTGACCGCCGGGGCCGCCAATGGCGTGGCGACGGCGGGCGCGCAATTGCGCTTTCGCGACGTCAAACCCGATCAGGAACTGGTGGGCGCCTATGTCTCCCGCCACGCCGCGGTGACGTTTTCGGGCCTCGCCTATGAAATGCTGTTCTTTGCCGAGGGTGAGGCGCGCTGGGTGACCATCGAGCTGGCGGCTTTGGCGGATGATGCCGCGCCGCGCGCCGATCATTTCAATGCGCAGGTCCAGGGTTGGGCGTTTCTGGTCAGCGAAGACGCCTATGAGCGCCTGACCCGCGGCCTTGATCAGGTGGCGGAGCCCACGAATTAACCCCTATTAACTTTTGACCGCTTCAGGCCTGCGCCACAGTGACCGCAGGACAATCGGTCGGGAGGCGTTGATGGGGTTCAAATACAGTCTGTTGGGGGCCGCCTTGTGCGTGCTGAGCGCGGGCGCGCAGGCGCAGGATGGCGTCTCTGACCGTCAGATCGAGGCGATGGCGCGGCTCGCGCCTTTGGCCGGCGATTGGGTGGTGACCGGACAAGTCATGGGCCCGGATGGCATGCAGGCGCTTGATCCAGGCGAGGCCCAAACCCGGTTCGTGTTCAATGATCGCGGCCTGGAGGAGAACGCCCATATCGATCTGGGCGCCGACGGATCCACCCATCTGCGCACCCTGTTCAGCTATGATCCCTATCGCGAGCTCTACCGTTTGAGCGTCATGGATGACGCCTACGGGCTGCTGGACATCTATGAGGGTGATTTCGATGACGAGGGGCGGCTGGTCGCCACCAATCTGCGACCCGACACGTCCTATCCCATTGAGGGCGGACAGCTTCATTTCAAGCTGGTCTATGATTTCACCCATGCGGACGGGCATGAATTCGACATTTATATGAGCGCGGATCGCGGCGAGAGCTGGTCGCTCTATTTCGATCAGGACTACGCCCCCGCCAACTAGGCGTCAGGGCAGCCGGGCGGCGGTGAGGATGCGGCCGCCCGGGCCATCCTGCACGAGCACCACGGCGTTGAGGCCCTCAGCGGGTTCAGGCAGCCCATAGGCTGCGTCTCCCCCGGTCCAGTCCGCCAGCTTCTCAACCGAGCGCACCATGTTGAAATGGGTCATGCGCAGGCCGGCGTTGCGGCCGCTTTCGATCTGGCGCTCTTCAATGCCCGGCATGTACTGCACCAGCCAGAGTTCGGCGGGCGTCGTGCGCGCGCCCTCAAGGGACAGGCTGTATGCGCCGTCTTCGGTTTCGCGGATCTCCGCTGTGGGCAGCGGCGCGCTGTCTTCAAGCGCCGCGGTGATGCGCGCGGGATCAAAGCGGAGCTGTTCGGGCGCGCCATTGATGACGAAGTGCGGGGTGTAGACCCGCATGGCCTCGCCGGCGTCCACATAGGCCTTCTGACGATCAACAAACTCCGGCATGGCGAACTGGTCCGCCCAGCCATAGGCGTCCCAGTAATTCACCCCCCAGGCCAGGGCGATCACGTCCTCGCGAGCGCCGAAATCCGCCAGCAGCTGATTGGCGGCGGGGCAGAGCGGGCAGCCTTGCGAGGTAAAGAGCTCCACCACGATCACCGCGTCCGGCGCCGCACGCACGGATGCGTCCGCCGCCGGTGCGGGCGGGGTGGAATGGGCCTGAAACAGAAGGGCCAGAACGGAGAACCAGGTCAGCATAAATGCTTACTACCCCATATCCCGCTCAGGTGATAATCACAGGGCCGTTATGGCCTGTTTCAGGCGTCCTGCTTTTCAGCTTCGCTGTCGCCGTCCTCGTCGGTCGCCTTGGCGTATTTCAGCGTCATGGGCACATTGGCCAGCACGAACAGGAAGAAGAGCGGGAAGGTGCCGAAGAAGCGGAAATTGACCCAGAAGCCTTCGGTCAGCTCCAGCCCCGCAAACCAGCGCATGGTTTCAGGCACGTCTGCGTCCACGATATGCCGCCACATCACTTCGTTCAGCAGCGCCAGGAAGGCGAAGAACAGCGCCCAGCGAATGCCCAGCATGACCCAGGCGTGGTCGGGCATGGAATAGATCGAGCCGAACAGGCGCTTCCAGACGTTAAAGCCGAGCGCGAAGCTGAACAGGATGGCGAAGCAGAAGATCAAGTTGATGATGGTGGGCTTGATGAAGATGAAGATCGGGTCTTGCAGATAGATCGTCATGCCGCCGAACAGGGTGACGATGACGAAGGTAACCGCCAGCATGGGCGGGAAGCGCTTTTGCGTGATCACCGCGTAGACCACGGCGGCGGCGGTCGCGATCATGAAAATGCCCGTCGCCCAGTAAATCGCCTGATCTTCTGCGAGGCGCTTGGCCACATTGTAGCTGATCATGAAGATCGCGGCGGGCCCCACATCCACCAGAAGCTTGGAGCCCTGGCCGATGGTCTTGCTGGAGGAGGTGTCGGGCGTGGCGTCTGACATGAAAATCTGTGTCCGCAATGGCGAGGGTGGAACTCTCTTACTGCCCTAATACGACGGTCAGTGAAAGTCGGATCGACTTAACCCAGCTGAATGGCGGCGAGCCCGAGCGCCAGAACGCCCGCCAGCACGATGCGTCGCCGTCCCAGCGGCTCTTTCAGGATCACCGCCGCCACGATGGCGCCGAACACTACGGATGTCTCCCGCAGCGCCGCCATCGGCGCGACCGGGGCGTTGGCGTAGGCGTAAAGCGCGAGGCCGTATGTGGTGATGTTGAAAAAGGACGCGAAAAATCCGCGCCGCAGCTCGGCGCGCGCGACGCCTAACACCTGATCGCCGCGCCGCACCCAGGCGGTCAGGCCCAGCGACAGGGCGCTGAGCACGAAGAACCAGGCCGCGTAGATCAGCGCGGACCCCGCCGCGCGCACGCCCGAGGCGTCATTGACCGTATAGCTCGCCGTCATCACGGCAGCCGAGAGCGCAAAGCCCAGCGCAGCCGCCTTGGGCGCGCCGCCCTTTTCAGGCCAGGCGAAGGCGATGATGGCGGCGGAGGCGACCGACAGGCCCAAAATCGCCAGCGGGCTCAAGGGCTCGCCCAGGATGAAAAACGCGAACAGGCCGGCGATGGCGGGCGCGGCGCCGCGCATGACCGGATAGACCAGATTCATCGATCCGCGTTGGAAGGCGGCGATCATCAGCATGTTGAACGCCCAGATGAGGCCTGCGCCCATCAGCAGGAACCGCCAGACCTCCCAGCCGGGAACCGGGAACAGAAACAGGACCGGGCTGAGCCAGAGCGCGGAAAACACCATCGAGACTGCCCGGAAGGTGAGCGTGTCGTCAGCTTGCTTGGTGAACAGCGCCATGCCGGCATGGGCCATGGCCGAGACAAGCGCAGCGAGCGCGGCGAGGGGCGGGATCGTCTCCATCACCCTCCGCTCATAGCGAGATCAGTCCGCGGCGTCCTCTATGGCGTGCATGTCATCATCGGACAGGCCGAAATGATGCCCGATCTCATGGACCAGCACATGGGTGATGATCTCTGACAGGGTCACATCGCCCCGCTCGCACCACTCAAACAGGATCGGCAGGCGATACAGGAAGACATAGTCAGGCCCGCCCACAGGGTCGAGCAGGGATTTCTGGGTCAGCTCCACCCCGTGATAGAGCCCGGTCAGCTCATACGGGCTCTCCATCGAAAAATGCTTCAGCGTCGCTGCGTCCGCAAAGTCTGGCGTCTGGATCACCACATTGCCGCACAGGGCCCGAAACTGTGCGGGCAAGCCGTCCCAGGCGCTCTGGGCGATCTCGAGGAAGAGGCTTTCATCGGGCGCGGTGAGGCGTGAGAGGTCGGCGGGTTTGAACATGGATGACAAATAGGATGATCGAGACCGGGTCGCCAGTGGCCGCAGGGCTTGTCATTGGAACATAAGTTGAACAAAATGCGCTGATGGCTGTTTCAGATCCCCTCCCGACCGCCCGCGCCAGCAATCCCGCAATCGATGACGCGCGCCTTCTGATGCGCGGCACGGCGCGTTTGCTGCTGGATCTCGGGATCACGGCCATCGCCGAGTTCACCCTGCCGTGCGGGCGCCGCGCGGATCTGGCGGGTCTTGGCCCCAAGGGCGAGATGGTGATCGTCGAGGTGAAATCCGGCGTGCAAGACTTTCGCACCGATGAAAAATGGCCTGATTATTTCGCCTGGTGCGACCGGTTCTACTTCGCGGTGTCTGAGCGTTTCCCTGCCGAGATGCTGCCCGAACAGACGGGCCTGATCATCGCTGATGGATTTGGCGGCGCCGTGGTGCGTGAAAGCCCGGTCGCCAAGCTCGCCCCCGCCCGGCGCAAGGCGTTGACCCTGAAATTCGCCCGCAACGCGGCTGAACGCGCGCTCAGGGCGATTTGAGCTGATCGCACCGCCAAGGCGCGCTAGCGTGCCCATTGGATGCGGGGGCGAAGCTATGGGTGTGATCTGGCTGGCGGGGCTGAGCGCGGGACTGGCGGTCGCTGGCGGGATGCTGGCGCACTGGGCTTGGCGCGTCTTGCTGGGCATGAAGCCAAAGATCATTCCGCGCCCGGTGTCTCCGCCGCCCGCTCTGGGTTTGCCGGCCTTTTCTGGCGTTCGGGCCCATGATTTTGTCTCTTCAAACGACCAGGGCGCGTTCGGCGAAGCGCTGACCACCCTGATGATGGCCTCGCAAGGCTGGACGGTATTGAACGGCAAGCCCGGCGCCGGACCCCAGGGGATAGATGGGATTTTCGTGCGTCCAGAGGGATCGCTCTGGCGCGCCTGCCTGATCGAGACCAAGACCAATCAGAGCCAGTATGCGACGCGCCAGATGGAGCGCAGCAAGCTGATGGGCAATCTCGACAGCCTGTATGTCACCAATTCCGACCCGGCTCTGGCGGCGCTGTATGAAGCGATCCATGACGGCTTGCGCGATAATGCGCCTTGGGTGTCGCTGGCGCTGTGGCGTCATCAATTGGGATCGGGGCTGACCCAGATCACGCCGCTGGACGGATCCGGCGCTCCGAACGGGCCGGTGCGCACCGTGAAATCCGATCTGATGATGCAGGGGCTTGCCTCTGGCTTGTCTGATATCGATCGCAAACGGCTCTATTGGGCAGGCGGGTCTAGCCGTTCGGCAGATCCAGCGACTCCAGAACAGTCTTGAACGCTTCCAGCCTTGGCCCCATCCGCGATTCGACCGCGTCACGAACCTGTGCGGAGGCCAGTTCGGGGCGGCCCGCTTGCAGAGGCGGAGCGGGATCGTATTCTAGGCTCAACTGTACCGCGCTGGCGTGGTCTTCGCCTGCGATTTCGCGCACCAGGCTCAGCGCGAAATCAATGCCCGCCGTCACGCCGCCGCCCGTGATGATGCGGCCGTCATGGACGACGCGGTCTTTCACAGGGATCGCGCCGAAGGCTTTGAGATGGTCGTGATAGCGCCAGTGCGTCGTGGCGCGCACACCGCGCAACAGACCCGCGGCGCCCAGAATGAAGGCGCCGGTGCAGACCGAGGTGACGTATTGCGCCTGCGCGGCCTGGCGACGGACAAAGTCCAGCATGGCGGCGTCCTGCATCACCGCGTCGACGCCATACCCGCCGGGAACGCACAACAGATCGAGATCGGGGGCGGTTTCGAGCGTGTGATTGGGCAGGATGAAGGGGCCGCAATCCGTGCGCACCGGCCCCTCGGACTTGGCGATCAAGGCGATCTCGGCATCCGGCAATCGGTTCAGGACCTGCAACGGCCCGGTGAAGTCGAGCTGGGTCAGATCGTCAAAAAGCAAGAACCCGACGGTCAGTCCCATGATCGACCTCCATCGCCGCTCGCCGTCGCGCTAGCGGGGCGCGCGTTTGGCGAGAATGCGCTGCAGGGTGCGGCGATGCATGTTCAGCCGACGCGCGGTCTCCGACACATTGTGATTGCACAGCTCGAAGACGCGCTGGATGTGCTCCCAGCGGACGCGATCCGCGCTCATGGGATTTTCCGGCGGGGCCGGCTTGGCGTCGGGCCGGGCGAGCAGGGCTTTCATGACGTCATCGGCGTCGGCGGGTTTGGCTAGATAATCCACGGCGCCTGATTTCACCGCCGCGACGGCGGTGGCGATATTGCCATATCCGGTCAGCATGATGACGCGGCAATCCTCGCGGGTTTCGTGCAGCGCCCGCACCACGTCCAGCCCGTCCCCGTCATCCAGACGCAAATCCACGACCGCGAAGGCGGGCGGATTATTGCGGGCGATGCTCATCGCCTCCGCCACGGTGCCGACGGCGTCGATCACGTCAAAACCGCGGCTCGACATCGCGCGCGCCAGGCGATTGCGAAGCGGCTCGTCATCGTCGACCAGCAGCAAGGTCTTGTCTTCGGGCAGGTCCAGTTCAGTGTGTTCGGTCACGGCCGAGGGGCTCCTTTAACCGGGTCGAGAAATCAGGCCCATGATTTAGCCCCATTCGCCCCCTGTCTGCAAAGGGCGCAATGAGATCAGAGCAGCTTTTACGGATCAGATTTAGGGCGATAAATCGGATGCGCCCACATCGCTCATCGGTTCGGCCTCCAGCGCTGCGCGCGGCAGGGTGAGAGACACGCGTGCGCCGCCGTCCATGGCATTGGTCAGGTCGACCGTGCCGCCAATGCGTTCGATCAAGGTGACGGCGATGAAGACCCCCAGCCCCAGCCCGCCATAGCCGGGCTGGCTGCGCCGCGTGGTCACATAGGGCTCGCCCAGCTTGGCGAGGATGTCGGGCGGAAAGCCCGGCCCGTCATCCTGAACGATGATATTGAGCTGGGTGTCGCTCCAGGCGCCGATGATCTGGACTTCGGTTTGGGCAAAATCCACAGCGTTTTCAATGAAGTTGCCAAGTCCGTATAACAGCTCGGTCTGACGTTTCAGGACGGGGGCGTCGGGATGCTCGGGGGTGGGCGCGAGCTTCACCACCACATGGGCGTCCAGCCCTTTGAGCGGTGCGGCGGCTTCCTCCATCAATTCACGCAAGCCGATGCGCTCGTGCATTTTGTCGGCGGTGTTGTGAGACGATTGCGACAGGCGTTGCAGGATGTCCCGGCACCGTTGCGCCTGGGAGATGATCAGGTCCGCATCCTCGCGCGAGAGATCATCCTGGGCGGCGCGCAGCATTTCTTTTGCGGTCAGCTGGATGGTGGCGAGCGGGGTGCCCAGCTCGTGCGCTGCGGCGGCGGCGAGCGCGCCCAGGGCCGACAAACGCTGTTCACGCGCCAGAACGCTCTGGGTGGCGGCGAGGGCGGCGCCCATGCGCTGGGCTTCAAACCCGACGCGCCAGGCGTAGACGGCGGTGAAGGCGATGGCGATCGCCAGCGCCACCCAGATCCCGGCCCGGTATGTGGAGGGCAGCACCACGGCCTCGGCGTCCGACCAGGGCAGAGGCAAATGCCAGATGCTCAGCGAGATCGAGCCGACGATGGCGATGGCGGCCAGCGTCAGCCACCAGCGACCGGGCAGGGCGGCGACGGCGATGACCACCGGCCCGACCAGCATGACCGAGAACGGATTGGTCAGACCGCCGGTCAGGGCCAGCAGGACCATCAGCTGGATCACGTCATAGGCCAGCTGCAGGAAAGCTTCCCAATCCTTGGCGAAGCGCTGGGTCGGCATGGCCAGCGACAACCAGGCGTTCACCCAGGCGCTGGCCGCGATCACGCCCAGACAGGCGCCCAGCGGCAAGTCAAACCCCAGCCCGTAATACACCACGATGACGGCCATGGTCTGGCCTGTCACCGCCAGCCAGCGCAGCAGGATCAAGGTCCGCAAGCGCACACGCCCGAACACCGGCGTCAGGTTCGGGTCAGCGTCAAGCTCTGACCAGTCAGGCTCAGTATTGGTGTCGCGCACGGTGTTGTTCTTCCCCAGATCGTCAGCCAAGCAGCTGATCCATGACCGCCCAACCCGTCAACGGGACGTTCTGACGCGCTGCGGCTCCGCCATCTCGCGGAAGGCGGGGTGTTCGCCCGCTTAGGCTGTATTCGGTCATCACTTATGCTGCACCGCCATAGCCAGGGCTCGCATCTGACACAAGAATGTCGTAGATCAATGGGATGGTTCGCGCTGCGCCAGCGCACAGCCACACACAGGATTCTTCATGGACTTGAAAAATCGACCGATCTGGCTTTTCCCGGTGATCGCCGCTGTTCTGGCCGGGCTGGCTGCGATTCTTCTTTTGACGCTCTCAGGCCAGAACCCGGCGCGATCCGGGTCGCCGGGCGCAGCGCCCGTGCGCATGTCTGGGGAAGCGGATATCGGCGGCGCGTTCACCCTGGTCGACCAGACCGGACAGACCGTGACCGACGCCGATTTCGCCGGTCGCCCGATGCTGATCTATTTTGGCTTCACCTATTGCCCGGACATCTGTCCGACCTCGCTGCAGGTCATGGCGGCGGCGCTGGACCGTTTGCCAGAGGCGCAGCGGGCGCAGTTTCAACCGCTTCTGATTACCGTCGATCCCGAACGCGATACGCCTGAAGCGCTGGCCTCCTACGTGGATTCGCCCGCCTTTCCCGAAGGGTTGACGGGGTTGACCGGCAGTGAAGACCAGGTCCGTGAAGCGGCGCGCGCCTACCGCGTTTATTATCGCCGTGTGGAAGATGACGGCACGCTGGCGGAGTACACCATGGACCATTCCTCGCTCATCTACTTGATGGGGCGCGAGGGAGAATTTGTTGAAGTCTTTCCACATCAAGCGACGCCGGATCAGATCGCGTCACGACTTCAACAGTTTTTAGAGAATAACCCGGCATAATTGCGATGAGCTGACAACGCTGCGGGCTCTGCCGAGCTCCCGGCGTGGAGGATAATGGCTATGCTTTACTCTTTTCTGGAAATGAGCCGGGCGGCGATGATGCCCTGGCGCGCCGCCGCCAATATGACCCGGCAGTCGCTGCGCTCTCCGCTCCATCCGGCCTTCGACACCCTGGCGGGCCGCACCACGGCCGCCGCTGCGGACCTGTTTGAAAGCCTGACGCGCTATTACGGCAAGCCCGAATGGGAGCTGAGCCCGGTTCTGGTCAATGACCAGCCTGTGGACGTCGTGACCGACACCGTCTGGAGCAAACCGTTTTGTTCGCTGCTTCATTTTAAGCGCGACCGGGCGGCGCTCGCGAAGGCGCGCGGCGTGAAGGTGACAGAACTCAAGGATCGCTCCGTCCTGATCGTGGCGCCCATGTCGGGCCATCACGCGACCTTGCTGCGCGGCACGGTCGAGGCCTTTTTGCCTGATCACGAGGTCTACATCACCGACTGGACGGATGCGCGCAGGGTTGCGGTCAATGACGGACGCTTCGATCTCGGTGATTACGTGCTCTATGTGCGCGAGATGATCACGGCGCTGGGCGACAACCCCCATGTGGTGGCGGTCTGTCAGCCTGGCCCGCCGACCCTGGCGGCGATTGCGCTGATGGCTGAGGATGAGGACCCGAAACGTCCGTCCTCGATGACCTTCATGGGCTCGCCCATTGATGCGCGAAAATCCCCCACCGTGCCCAATAAACTGGCTGAAGAGCGTCCGTATGAATGGTTCCGGGACAATCTGATCCAGACGGTGCCGGCCGTGTATCCGGGCGCGATGCGCCGGGTGTATCCGGGCTTCCTGCAGCTGACCGGCTTCATCAACATGAATTTCGAACGCCATGTGGACGCCCATTGGGACTTCTTCCAACACATGGTGGAGGGCGACGGCGACAGCGCCGACCGTCATCGTCAGTTCTATGATGAATACCTGTCCGTGATGGACCTGACCGAGGAATTCTACCTTCAGACCATCCACGAGGTCTTCCAGGCGCATACGCTGGCGCGGGGTGAGATGCATGTGGGCGAGCGTCTGGTGCGACCGGAAACGATCACCGATGTCGCGCTTCTGACGGTCGAGGGCGAGAACGACGATATTTCCGGCATCGGCCAGACCCAGGCGGCGCACACCCTGTGCTCGAACCTGCCTGAATCGCTGCGTCTGGACCATGTCCAGCCCGGCGTCGGTCATTACGGCGTCTTCAATGGCCGCCGGTTCCGCGAAGAGATCGCGCCGAAAATGAAAGCCTTCATGGCCGAGCATGACAAAGGGGCGTAACGCCCCTTTGTCCGCCTGAGGTTATTTCGGAGCCGGCGCGTCGCCGCCCTCATGGGTGATGCGCAAACCCAGGGTCTGCGCATCCGGAGCCGGATACGCCGCGAACGCCGCCGCGGACACGGGGGCTTCGGGGTTCATTTCAAGGGTCAGCACGCCGCCCGAGCTGATGAAGCGGTCCAGCGCCGGTCCAGCCTGATCCACAAGACCCGCGGGCAGTTGCGCGCCTGCGAACGCCAGTCCCATCCGTGACATCGCGCCAAGCTGAACGCGGGCCTGTTGCTCGCTGACGCCGGAGCTCTGGGCGATCTGGCTGGTGATGCGCTCCATCAGGGATTCGTCAGTCAGCTGCAGCCTGAATCGATGGATCATCAAGGGCGCCATCAGTTGAGCGGGATCCGGCGTCGCGCCGGGTTTGTCAGCCGTCAGACCCTCGGCTTGTTCCGCATAGGCGCTCAGGCCCGACACGTCCTGCTCAAAGCTGAGGGTGAGGCCGTCCACGAGGCGAATGATATTTTCGTCTTCCGTCCAGGCGCGGTCCGTCTCAGGGTCGTAACGGCTTTCCCCTGACGCGCTAAGCTCAAGCTGATCATAGCCCAGCATGTCAAAGCTACGGACGATATCAGCGCTTTGCGGATGACCGGGGGCCGGGCTCAGGGTCAGTGAAGGCAGGTTCAACTGCGAGGACAACACGCCGCTTCCCAGCGACTCCACGCTGGCGGTCAATTCGGGCAGGGTGATGGCGATCCCGCCCACTGAAACCAGCAGATCATTCAGGGTCAGCGTCTCATAAGGAGCCTGATCGGGCGACATCAGGCTGGCGCCGAAGGGCGAGCCCTCATCAAGACCGTCCAGTTTCACGCCCGAAACCTGCATCTCGCCCAGGCGCAGGGACAGGGGGCCGCCTTGTTCGTCACGACCATCCAGCGTCAGCGCGCTCAGCTGACCCGTTTGCAGGGTTTCACCCTCTTCAAAGCCTTCAAGCACCACCGCTCCAAGCGTCAGGGACAACGCGCTGGACGGCGTATCTTCAAATTGCATCGCCAGTTCGGCCATTTCGAACCGGGCGAAGCCGAACCCCGAGCGGTCTTCGTCCAGATCCCCAAGGCTGTCCTCACCGCGGAGCAGGTCTGCGATCTTGCGCGCCAGAGTTTCAGACGGTTCGACCAAGCTCAGAACGTGAGTGCTCAGTTCGCCGTCAGGCGCTTCGATCACGGCGTTTTGCAGTTCCAGGGCGGTGAAAAAGGGCTGGTCTTCCAGCCTTTGCGGACCGGTCAAAATCAGTTCGCTCGCCGTCAGGCGGCCATCTTCCAGCGTCATGGCGAAATCTGTGAAGATGTAGGCGCCGCGTTCAAACCGGCGTTCGGACCAGCTGGCGCGACCTTGCTCCTCGAGCCCGAAATCGGCCAGCGCGGACTGGGCCTGGGCTTCGCTGACGGGGCGCGTACGCGTTTCAGCGCGGTCGCCCTGACCCGCCTCGGGAGCGCAGGCCGCGAGGCCCAATCCCAGAGCGAGCACGACAGCGAGCGGGGCGCGGTGGGTCTGTAGGGCCATGATCCATCCTTTGGCGAAGCTTTGGTCCGGCGAGCCTATCGCAAGACCCGGCGCAAACCCAGAGACGTTGATGGCCGTGTCAGGTGGGAGCGTCAGAGGATTATTGTGCGCCGCCCAGACGGCCCAACAGGTCCGCAATCGGGTCACCATCTTCAGACGGCGTTTCTTCCGCCTCGTCTGGCTGAGGTGCGGCGTCTCCTGTCGGCTGGGTTTGCACAGGCGGGCTGAGCAGGTTGGCGATGGGGTCATCACGGCGCGGCGCATCCGCCAGCACGGCGTCCAGCCCCCGCGGCGGCACGGGCGCGGCGCTCATGAAGGCGGCGAAAACCCGGGCGGGTCCGGCGCCGCCCACGGCGTCCGTCGTGGCGGAATAATCGTCATTGCCCATCCAGACGACCGCGGTCAGTCCATCCATCCAGCCGGCGAACCAGGCGTCGCGATTGTCGTTGGTGGTGCCGGTCTTGCCGCGCACAAGCCGTCCGTCCACACGGGCGCTGCGGGCGGTGCCATAGCTGACTGCGGCGTCAAACAGCTGATCCATCTGTCGTAAAATACGATCCGCCAGCACCCTCTCGCCCTGCTGGGGTTGATGCTCGAACAGGATGTCGCCCTCAGCCGTGCGCACCGATAAAATCGCATAGGCGTCGGCGCTGCGGCCGCCATTCATGAAGGGCAGATAGGCCTGGCCCAGCTCCAGCGGCGTGACTTCATACGCGCCCAGCGACAGGGCGTGGGTGTTTTCAAGCGGGCTGTGAATGCCCATGCGGCGCGCGGTGCGCATCACCCAGCCCCGCCCCGTGGCTTCAGCCACCTGCACGGCGACGGCGTTGGACGAGCGGGCGAAGGCGCGCTCGAGGCTCATCTCGCCTTCATAGCGATCGCCATAGTTCTGGGGCGCCCAGTCGCCATAGGAGATGGGCGCATCGACAAAGACGTCTTCGGGGCTCAGACCGCCTTCAAAGGCGGCGGCGTAGACAAAGGGTTTAAAGGCGGAGCCGGGCTGACGCCGGGCGTTCACGGCGCGATTGAACGGCGCTTGCGCATAATCATGCCCGCCCACCATGGCGCGCACCCCGCCCTGGCTATCAAGCGCGATCAGCGCGCCTTCACTTGCGCCGCGGGCCCAATCGGGGTTTTCAAGCCCTTGCGTCAACGCGGTTTCAGCGGCGCGCTGGGCGTCTACATCCAGCGTGGTGCGGACGATCAGATCGCCCTGATGCCCCGGCGCCAGCTCGCGCACCTGGGTCATCACCCAGTCGGCGAACCAGCCCGCGCCGGGGCTGGAGCTGCCGCGCGAGACCCGGATCGGGGTGGAGGCGGCGTCGATGCGTTCGCTCTGGCTGATCCGTCCAGTGGCGTACATCAGATCCAGAACCACCGTGGCGCGCACCGATGCGCGTCGGGAATCGTTGGTCGGCGCGTACCGGGACGGCGCTTTCAGAAGCCCGGCCAGCAAGGCGGCTTCGCCAATGCTCAGATCGTCGGCGGGCTTGCTGAAGTAACGCCGGGATGCAGCCTCCGCCCCCCAGGCGCCAGCGCCGAAATAGACGCGGTTGAGATAGAGGGCGAGGATTTCGTCCTTGGTGAAACGATGCTCCAGCCAGAGCGCCAGCAGCACTTCCTGCGCCTTGCGCTCATAGGTGCGCTCGGAGCTGAGAAACAGGTTCTTGGCCAATTGCTGGGTGATGGTGGAGCCGCCCTGAACCACGCGGCCTGCGCGGATATTGGCCATAAGGGCGCGCGCCGTGCCGATCAGGTCTATGCCGAAATGGCTGTAAAAGCGCCGGTCCTCGACCGCCAGCACCGCGTCAGCGAGGTTTTGCGGCAAGGCGTCGGCGGTGATCACGGCGCTGGTGGACTGACCCCGGCGCGCAATGGTGCGGCCATCGCGATCCAGCAGAACGGTTTCACCCGTGTGCGGCGCGGGTTCTATGGCGCTGAGATCGGGCAGGGTGCGCGCCAGATGCACGACGACGCCTGTGGTCAGCAATCCGCCGGCGATCACCAGTATGGCGAGCACGCGCAACCAGACCGGCATGCGGCCTTTGCGGGATCGGGCGGGGCGGTGTGTGCGAGCCATGACAGCGTCCAGACTTGAGACCCCGCCTTGATGCCCGATGCGGCGTTAAGGCTGCGTGAACTATAAAAGCGCGAGGGCCGGGTTGCGTCTGCTTGGAAGGCGGGGGAAGCTTGTCATGCCCGGATCAGGCCGGGCGTGGAGGGGTTTCATCATGTCTATTCGCCGTCTTGTGAGTCTGAGCGCGTCGCTGGCCGTTCTGCTGGCCGTTTCGGGCTGCGCCATGATCCCGGAAGGCGATTCCGTGTGTACGGGCCAGGGCCCCAATTCAGGCAGCTGGCCCTATTGCGCGCCGTCAGAGCCCGGCGGACCGGGCCCGGCCGATGACCCGATTGACCCCACAGGGCGCGGCGTGCGCGGCTAAGCGCCGTCACGAAAACATCACTCTGAATTTGTGCGGCGCGGATTACAGTCCGCCTCCTGTGTTGGACATGGCGAGGGGATGACCATGAACCGTATTGCCGCTCTTGTGATCGCGCCGCTGCTGGCGAGCGCCTGTTCCCAATCGGATGCGCCGCAGACGGGCGCCGGGCCGGAAGCTGGAACCTCAGCCTGGACCACGCTGGACGGTCAGCCCCCGCAGGTGATCGCCCATCGCGGCGCGTCGGGTTTGCGTCCTGAACACAGCCAGGCCGCCTATCAGCTGGCGCTTGAACAGGGCGCGGATGTGATCGAGCCGGATCTGGTCATGTCGTCGGACGGCGTTCTGATCGTGCGCCATGATCCGTATCTGTCGCACTCCACCGATATCGCCAATCGGCCTGAATTCGCGGATCGCCGCAGCGTGATCCTGGGGCGCGAGGATTGGTGGGTTCCGACCTTCACCGCAGCGGAGCTCCGCACCCTGACGGCAAGCCAGACCATGGACGATCGCGACCAGTCCTATAACGGACAATACCCGGTTATGACGTTTGAGGATTTCCTGGACTTTGTGGCCGCCGAGCAAGAGCGTTGCGCCTGCGAGATCGCCATTGAGCCCGAGGTGAAACTGCCGGCGGAATTCACGGCGATGGGTCTTGATCCGCTCCCGGCATTGCTGGCGGCGCTCGAGGCGCATGATCTGAACCGGGCGGATGCGCCGGTGGTCATCCAGTCCTTTGACGCCCCGTTCCTGCAGCGCCTCAACGCTGTGTCAGAGCTTCCGCTCGCCATGCTGTATGCGGGTCCGGATGCGGAGGGCGCAAACGCCGGCGGGCTGAGCCTGGAGGAGATCGCCCAGTTCGCGGACGGCATTGGCGCCTACAAAACCCTGTTGCTCACGCCGACGGGCGACAGCACGGGCTTTGTCGAGCAGGCGCATGATCTGGGGCTTGAGGTCCATGTGTGGACCGTGCGCGATGATCGCGAGCCGCTGACCGGCGACACCGTGCAGGACGAGTTGCGTGCGCTGTATTCAGTCGGTGTCGACGGCGTCTTCACCGACTTCCCCGCAACGGCGGTCGCGGTGCGCGAAGAGATGGCGAACGAATAGCTGATCTGAAGCAGGTCCAGGCTCTGCGCCCCGGCCCGTCAGGGCCGCAAGGCCAAAGGCCGTTCGCAGCGTCAGCGAGGATAACAGCCCGCAGGGCTTGAGAAACAAACAGCCCGTCAGGGCCGCAAGCGCAAAGCGCGCCCGCAGCGAAGCGAGGATCAAAAGCCCGCAGGGCCTCGTAAAACTTCACAACAAAAAGCGCCCGCCGGATTGCTCCGGCGGGCGTTATCTTGTCGCTCAAGAAGAGGGGTAAGGCCTTAGCCTTGTTTCTTCTTGCCGCGCGGCTCGATGCCGCGACCGGTGGTGCGCTCGGCGATACGCGCGGACTTGCCGCGGCGATCACGCAGATAATACAGCTTGGCGCGACGCACTTTACCCTTGCGCTTGATCTCGATGGACTCGATCAGCGGAGAGTGCACCGGCCAGACGCGTTCCACGCCTTCGCCGAAGCTGATTTTACGCACGGTGAAGTTCTCGTTCAGACCGCCGCCGGAGCGCGCGATGCAGACGCCTTCGAAACGCTGAACCCGCTGGCGGTCGCCTTCGCGGATCCACACGTTCACGGTCAGCGTGTCACCCGGAGAGAACTCGGGGATTTTCTTGTCGCCGAGCACGCGGACGGCTTCTTCCTGCTCGAGCTGTTGGATCAGGTTCATGGCTCTTCTCCTTGACGCCGCTGATATCTCTTCCAGAGATCGGGTCGGCGCAGTCGCGTTATATCTTCGGCCTGTTCCTTACGCCACCGGGCGATCCGGCCATGATCGCCTGACAGCAAAACGTCGGGTATTTCACGCTCTTCCCATTCACGCGGTCGCGTATAATGGGGGTATTCGAGCAGATCACCCTCAAAACTCTCGTCTTCGGTGCTCTCGATCTTGCCAAGCACGCCGGGGATCAGCCGCACACAGGCCTCGATGAGGACCATGGCGGGGGCTTCCCCCCCGGCGAGCACGGCGTCGCCGACACTCACCTCGTCCATGCCGCGCGCTTCGATGACCCGTTGGTCGAGACCTTCGAAGCGGCCGCAAAAGACAATAACGCCCGGACCCGCCGACCACTCTCGCACCATGGCTTGAGTGAGCGGCTTGCCCCGAGGCGTCAGATAGATCAACGGCCGTCCCTCTCTGGGCAGACTGTCGATCGCCGCCGCCGATACGTCAGGGCGCAGCACCATTCCTGGGCCGCCGCCAGCCGGCGTGTCGTCAACGGAGGCGTGCTTATGACGGGAAAACGACCGGATGTCCACCGTCTCAAGCGCCCAGAGTCCGTTCTTTCTTGCAGTCTCGAGCAATGAGACCCCAAGCGGACCCGGAAAAGCGTCCGGATAGAGGGTGAGAACCGAAGCGTTAAACGTCATGGCGCGCGCTTATGGGGCGCCAAACCCTGTGACGCAAGGAGAGAAGGGAGTCAGGGGCAGGGATAGCCGCAAACTTATCCGCCCCCTCCCAAAGCTGAGCCATACTCTCATCCGTTCCTCCCATGACGGGCGGCCGGCGCGTTCAGGCTGGGAGGGGCGGGATGTCCCGAGGACAAGGCGTTTAACGCACGCTCTGGCCGAAAAGGCGGATCATCACCGAGCGGTCCAGGGCAGCGGCGTCTGATGAGACGGTGACTGCACCGGCGGCGCGACAGCGCAGAAGTCTCCGCGCGGTGATCCCGATAAAACATCTCCAGCGCGGGAGCCGGGTTTGGCTTCCAAGACTTATCGTTCACCTTCAAACGGCCCGCTCCCGCGCCACCCGTCATTTGGCTCACCCTTGCGTTTGCGCGCGGGGCTGGCGGTTTATGGGTCCCCGGGTCAAGCCCGAGGACCGAGATGTAGAGTAGAACCCTCTCGGCCTTCGGACTTGATCCGGAGGCCCATGCGGCGTTTCAGACCATGCCTTACTGCAGATCCGTGCGCCGGGCGCTGATCACGCGCCAGCTGCCGTCGGTTCGGGGATTGAGCAGCCAGACCGTGCCGGTGACGCGCGCGCCGTCGCCGGGGTTCAGTTCAGGATAGACGGTGCGCGCGGCGATCAGGGCGCGGTCGCCATTGGCGCTGAACACAGGGCGGCTCGGTTCGATGCGGACGGCTTTGGCTGCGCGCGGGGCTGAGGCGCGCACCCGTTCCGCCCCATACTGCTCGGCGAGCGCTTGGGCGCAGGGCGTGGCGCGTCGGGATTGATTGTCGGCGAGAAACGCTGACCACAACGCCGCATCGGCGTAGAGCCGGTCATCGCCGACTTCTTCATAGGCCGCCTCCCAGGCGCGCATTTCGCGTTCGGCTTGGCTCAGGCCGACATCGCGCTGCAGGGGGCTGTAGGCTCGCCAATAGGCGCTGCGCAGGGCCTGATCTGTCGCGCTAGAGCGCCAGGTCGGCGAAAATCCCATCTGCCGCACATAGGCCCACCGGTCAGAGCCCGCTTCGGGCCAAAGCCCGGTGCGCTGCGCCAGCTCGGCGCTGTCGCCGCTTTCAGCAGCCGCCCCCAGAATCGGACTCAGCACCGCTGTCGTCACCGCACAGTCGCGATCCGCCCGCCGATCCGGCGCGCTGGCGCAGGCTGTGAGGAACAGAAGTGTGAGGAGGGCGATCAGGCGGGGCATGGGGGCTTAGTCCTCGCCCTCGCGGCACAAAACAGGCAGGCGGGCCGGGTCAGGCATCTGAGTTGCGGGTTGCGCCCCTGAAGGTGAGAAGATCTGTGCACCCACATAAAGTTGCTCATTCATGCAGTATTCGTAGGGCGCCGGCGCCAGGCGCCAGTTTTGCAGCTCCTGATGCAATGCATGACTCAAGGTGCGCTCTGCGCGATCAACATCGGATAGGCAAGCTACATCGGGGTCATTGAGCGCCCCGTTACTGGTCGGGCGCGCTGCAAAGGTGCAGACCATGTGCGTTGCGCCATGCTCGGCTGCGCGCATGGGAAAGAGGATGTCCGTTTTCAGGAGCCATTGGCCCGGAAGGGCCTGCCAGCCCGCGCCATCTCGCTGGAAGGCTAGCCTGTCGGCGAGGTTATAGCTGGAAAATCTGGCTAGTCGTCGTGACGGCAAGTCAATCTGGGCCAATACTCTGTCGGCTTCAGCCTGCAATCCGTCATGACCTTCCGGGCATTGAGCCGTGATCTGCTCTGGCGCGCGTCTGGGATCATCGCGTTCGGAGACGCCGCGCAGGCCGCACTCAACGCTTTGTGGGTCCTGCGCAGCCAATGCCAGCGCGGCGAGCCAGATCATGGATATCCCCCTCTTTTAAAGAGAGGGTGCCCCAGCCTTTCTCGCTCATCAAGCGAGTTCGCGCTTATTGGTCTTTGTCTTCATCGCCTTCAATGGTTTCCGGCGGGTTGGCGACGAGTTTGCCGGCGGCGAGGTCCATATGCGGGACCGCCGCCTTGGTGAAGGGCAGAAACCAGACGCCGTCAGGGCCTGAGATTTCCAGAAGATCACCGGCGCCGAAATCCTGCACCGACTTCACCTTGCCAAGCGCTTCTCCCTCAAGGTCTTCCACATTCAGCCCGATCAGGTCTGAATAATAGAACTCGTCTTCCTCAAGCTCCGGCAGGGCGCTGCGCGGGGCGTGCAGGAGCGTGCCCTTCATCGCCTGCACCTGCTCGCGGGTGAGGTTTTCCTTCAGCCGGATCGTCACGGTGCCGTTGGGGCCGGGTTTGGCTTGCGTCGGGGTCAGGATCACCGCGCCGGATTTATCCAGGAACGGGCCATAGCTGCAGACTTGGGCAGCGTCGCCGAAGGGCTTGATCTTCACATCCCCGCGCACCCCATGGGCGCCCGCGACAGCGGCGATGACGACAAGCTCTTCTTCAGGTGCGGGCATGGCGGGATCCTTTTCTGGCGCTCTGTCTGCCCTGAAGAGCGCTCCAGCTCAAGACGGGCGCTGCGCGCGCTCTCTTTTCGGTTTAGCTGAAACCCCGGCCAAGCGCAGCGCAGAGCCGGGGTCTCCATCAGGATAAGGCGCTTTACGCGGAGGGAGGTCCCGGGTCTTCGCGATGCTCGCCCGGGAATTCAAACTCCCTACGGCATGCCGCCCTGAAAGGCTTCGGTCTCGCCCGAGCTGGCTTCATAGAGCGCGACAGCCCCGCCACAGCCGGGCTGAACGCATCGAAGCGCGGTCTCCACCTGATCAAGATGGGCGTGCTGGAGGGCGCGGCGGGCCAGCAATTCCTGCGCGGTGTAATAGCGCGCCGCGCTGCAGGTCTTGCAAAACGCCTCCAGCCGACTCTGCGGCGGCAGATCGTCAAGGCGAAGTTCGGTTTTCCAGGTCATCACCAGAAGTCCTCGGCATAGGGAATACGTGTGAAGGCGATCTTGCCGCCCGCATAGCCGCCCGGCGGCGGGGTCCAGACCCCTTGGGTGACAAGCGACTTGGCGTAGCGGCTGTTAAGCGAGTCGATGGCGTCCTGCAGCGCGTTGCGGCGGGCGCGGTCTTCAGCGTTATCCTCCACCAACCAGTCGGTCTGAGTGACGCCGGGATCATCGAGATCGCACAGATACATGCCCGCCCGCATGGGCCGCGCGCGGGGGTCAGAGCGTTGCGCCGCCGCCCAGAGCGCATCCAGCGCTTTCAGACAGTCGCGGTCGGTGCGGGCGCTGTGCAGGGGAAGCTCGCCGCTCCAGCCGCCGTCAATGTGGCGCAGCCACAGCCCCATGCGCCCGGCGGTGCGGCCATCGCGGCGCATGCGGCGGGCGGCCTTAACCGTCAAAAGCCGCGCGCAGTCATAGGCGCTGGGCCAGCTGCGATGGCTGGGCGGCAGGACGCGGCCATGGCCATACATGCGGCGCTGGGCGGCTTCGGCGTGGATGTCGTAACCGTGCAGCGCGTACCAGAAGCGCTCGCCCGCCACATTGCGCCACAGGGCGCGCATCTGTTTGGGCTGCAGCGCCCACAGCGCTTTCATGTCCGCCACGCCCGCCTTCAGAAGGCGCTTGCGCATGGACGAGCCGATGCCGGGCGCTTCCTCGATCGGGCGCTTGAGCAAGGGCCCCGGCAGGTCTTCAGGGCGCCAGATGGTCAAGCCGTCGGGCTTGCCCAGCTTGCAGGCCATTTTGGCGAGGAAGCGGTTGGGCGCCATGCCGATGGAGGCGGTGACCACGCCGTCGGTTTCCGCCGCGATGCGCGCCTTGATCGCGTCCGACACGCCTTCGGGGTCGGCGATGGCGCGGGCGTCGAGCTTGCAGGTCAACTCGTCGATGGATTTCACCGCCCCGATGGGCAGCACGGCCCGGATCTCGGCGAGCATCACGGCGTGCATGCGGCGATAGAGGTCGGGCTTTTGATCCACCAGGATCATGTCGGGCACGGCCTCGCGCGCCTCGCGCACGGTCATGACAGAGCTTGCGCCCTTCGCCTTGGCTTCTTTCGAGGCGGCGATGATGCAGGTATTGCGCGCGCCCTTCATGGGGATCACCCCGACGGGGCGCCCCCGCAGGCGCGGATCGGCGTATTGCTCGACGCTGGCGAAGAAGCTGTCAAAGTCGAGATAGAGCTGCTCGATGGTGTCGGGTTTGCGCATGTGTCTGTTCCGCAGGCGGCTGTCCGCTTTGGAACAAAGATAGAACAAATGCATTCAGGGAAAAACCCGAAAGAGTCACACCGGCGTCGAATGCGCTGACTCCAGATGTGAAAAACCCCGCCGCGTTTCCACGGCGGGGTTGATCAAATGCCTGGAAAAGAAAGTCCTATTCGGACTTTTCTTCTTCAGCCGGAGCGGCGGCGGCAGCGGCTTTGGCTTCTTCAGCTTCAGCGGCGGCGGCCTTCTTGGCTTCTTCCTTTTCGAGACGCTCGGCAGCGCGCTCTTTGGCTTTTTCGCCCGGCTCGGCTTTTTTCGGGTTGTTGCCGTGGGTCCACTCATAGACGCCGGCGTCTTTCAGGAAGCGCGCCACGCGATCGGTCGGCTGGGCGCCTTTCTTGATCCACTCGGCGGCTTTCTCGGTGTCCACAGCCACGCGGTTGTCGTGGTCTTTCGGGAGCATCGGGTTGTAGTGACCGATTTTCTCGATGAAGCGGCCATCGCGCGGCATGCGCGAGTCGGTGACGACGATGCGGTAGTACGGACGCTTCTTGGCGCCGCCACGGGCGAGACGAATTTTAACAGACATGGATGTGGTCCTTTAAGGTCATTTTTTCTTCGAGAGGCCGAGCGGAAGGCCGTCTGGCCCCAGTGGTCCGCCGATACCCGGCAATCCCTGGTCGCCTGGGCCGCCCAGCCCCGGCAGGTCGGCGCCCTTGGGCGCGTGTCCTTTGAGAAGATCAGAGGCCGCATCGCCGAGACCGGGGGGCATTCCGCCGCCCATGCCCGGCATGCCGCCGCCCATTCCGGGCATTCCAGGCATTCCGGGCATGCCGCCCTTTTTGCCCTTCTTGCCCATCTTCTTCATCATGTCCGCCATCTGGCGGTGCATTTTCAAAAGCTTGTTCACCTCCGGCACAGCGACGCCGGCGCCCATGGCGATGCGGCGCTTGCGGCTGGCTTTGAGGAGGTCAGGCTTGGCGCGCTCCTCGCGGGTCATCGACAGGATGATCGCTTCCTGGCGCTTCAGCGCCTTGTCGTCGAACCCGGCATTGGCCATCTGGGCCTTCGCCGCCTTGTTCATGCCCGGCAGGAAACCCATCATGCCGGAAATGCCGCCCATTTTCTGAAGCTGGCGCAGCTGGTCGGCCATGTCTTCAAGGTCGAACTTGCCCTTCGCCATTTTCTTGGCGAGGCGCTCGGCTTTCTCGTGATCGACCTCGGCGGCGGCTTTTTCCACCAGCGAGACGATGTCGCCGCGCCCCAAAATACGGCCCGCCAGGCGTTTCGCGTCGAACGCGTCCAGCCCGTCGACCTTTTCAGAGACGCCCAGGAACTTGATCGGCAGGCCGGTGACCCAGCGCATGGACAGCGCAGCGCCGCCGCGGCCATCGCCATCCATCCGGGTCAGCACCAGGCCGGTCAGCTTCAGACGCTCGTCAAAGCGCTTGGCGGTCTCCACCGCATCCTGACCGGTCAGGCTGTCAGCCACCAGAAGGGTTTCACGCGGCCGCGCCACATCGGCGATCTTGGCGGCTTCGCCCATCATCTCTTCATCGATGGAGGTGCGGCCCGCGGTATCCAGGATCACCACGTCATAGCCTTGCAGGCGACCCGCGCTCATGGCGCGCTTGGCGATCTCGACGGCGGACTGACCCTTGACGATGGGCAGGCAGGCAACGCCGGCCTTTTCCGCCATCTGCGCCAGCTGCTCCATCGCCGCCGGGCGGCGGGTGTCGAGCGAGGCGACGAGGACTTTTTTCTTCTCGCGCTCGGAAATGCGTTTGGCGAGCTTGGCGGTGGTGGTGGTTTTACCCGAGCCCTGAAGACCCGCCATCAGAATCGCCACGGGCGGCTCGCCGGTGAGGTTCAGGCCCTCGGGCTCGCCTTCGCCGCCAAGCAGCTCCACCAGACCGTCATGGACGATCTTGATGACTTGCTGGCCGGGGCTGACCGAGCGGATGACGTCTTCGCCGATCGCCTTTTCGCGGACCTTGGACGTGAAGTCCTTCACCGCAGGCAGGGCGACATCGGCTTCCAGAAGGGCGACGCGGATCTCGCGCAGGGCGGCGTCCACATCCTTTTCCGACAGCGCGCCGCGCCCGGTCAGGCTGTCAAAGACGCCGGAAAGCCGTTCTGAAAGTGAGTCGAACATGTGTTCGCCTGCCTCGTTTCGCTTCTGGTCACACCGATAAGGTGTGGATCAAGCGCGCACGCCGCAACCATCCCACTGGACGAGCCTTCGTCGAGCGGGAGACCTCGCCCGCCTCCGGGCGTTTTATCCTGATCATTGCAGGACGCCGTGTGCGGGTAAGGCAAGCGAGTGGCGCTTGCACTGAAGCGTGGGCGTTTACGCGGGGGGCGGGGAAGAGTCAAGGGAAAGCGGGATTCGCTGGCTTACTGGTTACTTTGTCGTCTCCAAGATTTCACTGCGCTCTCCGTATCAGACTCTGGGACTTCCCCACGCCAATGGTCCCAAAAATCGATAGTTGCGCTACTGGGCTTAAAGCGAGGCTCTGAGACCATAACCCTCGTAGGTAACAAGCTTGCATCCCCAACCACTAGAGCCTCGCCAATGTCGAGGACAGGCAAGAGGTCACCGAAACCTCCAAGGCTATCTGGCAGCAGTCTTCTGATGACAGACTGATCGTCTCCATTGGTTAGCCGCATAGCGATAACATTGTTGCACTGGCTAAGGACGGTTCGGTTAACCTCAGAGGGCCGCTGACTAATGACCACAAGGCCTACACCGTACTTGCGACCTTCCTTGGCAATACGCTCAAAAATACCGACAGAAATTTCGTCCACTGAGTCAGAGGAGGTTCGTTCGGGGATGTAGAGGTGTGCTTCGTCACAGAACAATGCAATTGGGTGGCGCTTTTCGGGACGGGTCCATTGACTGACTGTGAAGATCAGCCTTGCAACTAGGCTTACCATTAATGGCAGTATGTCGGACGGAACCTCAGAAAAATCGATAATTTTTATTCCCCCCTTATTGTCGGCTTGCGAGCCACGGCCGCCGACTAAGAGGTGCGTAACTTCAGTTAACCACGACAATTCCATGCAAGCTGCTGGGGGTTGAAAAAGGAACCCTAAGCGCCGGTCGCTTCGTTTGGCTTCGAACCTAGCAATAAGGCGACTTAGTTTGTCGAAGTATGGTCCTTGCTTTTCTTTGGTGCCGGCCCCTGGAACCATCTTCGTATTAAGATCAATCAGCGCTTGATGAACTGTATCGATGTCAAACGGAACTGGGCTATCGATCGTGAAGTTCGCTAAAATATCCGCATGATCTGTTGCGTCTAGGTTAGCCCTCTTCGCATCCGTGATGCAGCGAGTCATAAGCATCGATTGATTAGGCGCATTTTGGTCGGATCTATCTACGAATAATGAGACAAGCGCTTCATACCCAAGGAGCCAGTACGGCAAATGCAGCACACCATCAGCTAGTCCCCGATCTTGGCCAATGTCTCCTGGCCCAGCGATCCGAAAATGCCGAAATTCGTCGCTGGTTAGGGTTTGATATTCGCCGTGGATGTCAAACACGATCACATTAGCCTGCGGCAACTCTGCAATTTGGTCCAAGAGCCGTGCAGTTGTGTAAGACTTTCCCGATCCCGTGCTGCCAACGACAATGGCGTGTCGCTGAAACAATCGATTTCCGTTCAGATACGCTTGCGCACCCTCATCAAGAGCATATCGGCCAAGATCAAGTTGCGGGCCATCCCCAGAGACCTGTGAGATGACCTTCATGAAGTTCGTGAGGCGTTCTCCTTCAAGAGCAAAGCAATCAGCGTCAATTTCGGGAACGGTTTCGAGCGTTCGCTTAAAGACGTTTTCTTTAAGGCCGTCTTTGTCCGCTAGCGTCCCTATTAGAGCTACACGGACTAAATTGTTTTCTGGAGGCGCTGTGTCCGGATCATCAACTTGTTCAGTCTCTTCGAGTTCAAGGCCGGGTTTGCGTGTAATTTTTGAAACGATACCGATGAGGTGCTGGCCAGCTTTTGAGCTTCGGAGTGCTGCGAGTCGATTGACCTGAATTCTTTTTAGTCTTTCCAGCTCATCAACGCGCACCGTTACAGTCGCTGTGTCGACGGCTATGATCTTGCCGAGGCTCTCGTCATCATTGAAATCCAGAATGCTCATAAGTACCCCCTAGAAACCGACTAATTGATTGAGTTCGTATAAATCCCAATAATTTCCGCCGGACACTATGACCCCATCTGGATGGTCTCGATTATAGACTTTTGTTCCATCAACATCGTGTTCAAGCGCGAGATAATGCCGTCCAGCGTTGTTTCGGAGGAAATTCTTAGCTTCTGGCGTCAGAGTCCGCGCGGCCACCAGTATCGGCGCATCATGTACGCGGCATCGATTCTCCAGCTTCGGGTGTATGTGACTATCCCGGAATCCATACCCCAAACAAACAAATGCCGAGGCAGATTGAAGAACGCGATCCGCACCCTGGATGGCGCTACGGAAAGGCTCGTCGTGAGTCCGTTGGTACTTGCTTACGCCAGGAGTCACGATGAGTGGGGTGAGGCCTTCTGGGAGTTCACTCGTCATCGGGAGCGACAGAACGCCACCACTTGGGTCAATAAACCAATCTAACGAACCATGAACCTTCCAAATTGACACCGTTCGAGCTGGCTGGTTGCCCTGTTTGAATAGTAGGTTTTCAGCACCATCCGCCCGTCGAAGGTATCCTGGGAGGAAGCCTGTACTGTGGATGTACCCACCAGAATCAGAAGCGTATTCTGCCACTCGGTCATAATTGGTGGTTACTACGTGAATATTGCGATTAGTACTTCGAAAGAGGCCACGAAACAATGATCGAAGGGGGAAGATAGTTTCTGACTTGATGGCGGATTTCAATAGCTCATAGTCGTCTTGTGCAATGAAGTCCCACGTCGAACGGACGATCTTTACCACCAAAGATGGGGGAAGTTGTTTGCCATCAAGTGCGGCTTCCAAATGGTCTCCGTTGGCGAGTGCCGTTCTGACAAGCAGCCACGCGTCTCTCTCCTCGTCCCCCTCCGTGATTACAGAATCGCGAAGCCATGTAGCGAGGTCGCCCATACCGCGAATGCCATGGGGGATAGAAGCCCCACTGCCGAGTACGATCACTGGATTTTTCTGTACGCAATCTTGGCAGAGCCGAGCAAGAGTTTCTAGTTCCATGCGATCTCTCATTGGGGAAAGCGTGTGGAGGAATATTCTTTATAGGGGATTTCAAAGCAAGAGAGAGGAACTGGCACTCGATGAGTGGAAGGCCTCTTTTTATTCTTCCTGCCCTAAACGCGCACGCGCCGCCGCCTGACCTAACCGAAGGGATGGTCCCGCACCGCGCTCTCGCACGCCGCCAAGTCCGGATGGGGCTGGGCGGCGCGATAGAGCTGGTCCATGCGGGGCGGGCGCAGGAAACAGCCGTTTTTGTCAAAAAGCCCTGAATAGGACTGCCCCGTCTTGATCAGATACTGATCATAGTGAATGGTCAGACGATTGATCAGATAGAACTGGTCGCAGAGGGCGGCGAGTTCGAGAATGTCGTCGGGCTGCTCGCCTGTCACGATCCAGCGCAGATAGCGGAAGGTCACGCTGAACAGGGCATCGGGCGGGTCATCATACGGCCCCATGAAAACGCCGTCGGCGATGGCGATCTCACAATCAATGGCGGCGAGCTTGCCGCGATAGGCGGCCTGACGCGTGGCGTCAAAATCTGGATCTAGCGTCCCGCACGCCTCCAGTATGCGCTGCTCATGGGGTTCAAGACGGCTGCAGCCCGTCAGAACGAGAGCCAGAGCCATGCAGACGAGGATCATACGCATCTTTCCAGCCTTTCCTGCCCTCTAGCCAAACGGATGGTCCCGCACGGCGGTCTCGCACGCCGCCATGTCAGGGTGCGGCTGGGCGCGTTGGTAGAGCTGATCCATGCGCGGCGGGCGCAGGAAGCACCCCGCCGCGTCATAGCGTCCGGCATAAAGCTGGCCGGTCGCTTCCAGATGATGGGTGAAAATCAGCGACAGGTTGGCTTCGAGGGCTTGCTGGTCGAGAAGCCCGGCCAGTTCGGCGATGTCTGCGGGCTGTTCACCTGTGACGATCCAGCGAAGATAGCGATAGCTGACGCTGGTGATGGCGTTGGGCGGGTCGTCCGGCCCCATGAACACGCCATCGGCGACCGCAATCTCGCAGTCTATCGCGGCGAGGTCTCCGCGTTCTGCCGCCTGGACAGACCGCGTGTAATCGCGCTCCAGCGTGCCGCAGGCGTCCAGTATGCGCTGTTGATGCGGCTCCAGCGGGGCGCAGGCGACCAGAGCCAGCAGACCAAGCAGAGGTGAGAAAAACTCGCGCATTGGGCGAGTTTATGGGGCGCGCAAAATCCCGGCAAGGAGAAAGCTCTATTGCTGGAAAGCGGCGAATGCATCGCCGATGAAGGGCTCAAACCGTCGCCAGGCCTGCGAGCTCCCTGTGTAGATGGGAGCCCTGACCTGACGGAATGAGGCGGTTGCGACGCTGCGCCTGTTCTCTTCTGGCGTCAGGCACGCCGGCTCCCACGGCAGGTCGAGACTGTCCAGCAGACCGCGGATCAGCTTCTCAGGATTTTCGGTCAGCTGGTCATAATCCAGCTCATGAATTCTGCCGGGGAACAAGGCGCCCATCTGATCCATGAATGTCCGGTACAGCCGGTAATAGGCGACCGTATCCTCCAGATCATTACTGTAGCCTGTATGTTTTGACGTGAAGTATCGGGTGAAGTTCGACCAGCAAACGGCTTCGGCCTTGCGCCGGGTGTGAACAATCCTGGCGTGCGGCAGCGCGCTGCAAATCAGCGCGGTGAGAAGGAAGTTGTGGGGCGTTTTGTCTGTGACGCAGGCCAGACCCTGATCGTGTTCGCCAACAGCTTCGAGATACTGGGTTTGGAAGTCCAGCAACGCGTCCGGGCTTGCCGGGACCTGTCCTCTGGCCAGCTGCAACCCGAACTCAAGAGCATAGGGAAGTTCGCCGCCGTCGCTGACAGCTGAATGCGACGCCAGAATCTGCTCAACCAGGGTCGTGCCCGAGCGTGGCATTCCCAGAATGAATATGGGGGTCGGCTTGAGCGTCGTGTCGCGCGTAGCCGGCGCGAGCGCCGCCAGGTGTTTGGCCGCAGCGGTCAGCGCTTCAAACAGCGCCTGATCTTCAGCGATGTCATAGTTCGTGATGTCGCTGCGTGTCGCATTGCCTTTCACGTAATGGTCGAACGCCAGATTGTCCTTGCGCTGGTCGTCATAGGCTTTCGCCAGAGTGAAGTGCAGCTGACACCGACTGTCCAGGGAGAGGTCTGGCCGCCCCTCCAGCGTTTCAAGTCGGCTCAGCATTGGGTCATCCGCCGCGTATGCGCGCATCAGGCCGAGTGATCTGTAGGCGTCCACGAAATCGGGTTTCGCCGAAATGGCCTTCCGGAAGGCGGCCTCGGCAGCCTCGAAATCACCCAGCTTGAGATGAGCGTCGCCGAGCAGCTTGAATGCTCGGTGGTGTCGGGGCGCCAGTCTGACAGCCTGTTCGAGACTCTCCGCTGCTTCGCGCCACAGGCTGAGTTCATAGAGACTACTGCCCAGATTGAAGTGCGCTTCGCTCAAACCGGGGTTGATGCGGATCGCCTGGCGAAAGGTCTCTACGGACAGGGCGTATTCGCGCCGGGAGGCCTGAATGACGCCCAGATTGTTCAGCGCAGGGGCGTGTGGCGGCGTCAGGGTCAGGGCGTGCTGGTAAACAGGCTCCGCCTCATCGAAACGTTCAAGGTCAAACAAGGTGTTCGCCAGATTATACTGTGCAGGCGCAAAATCGGGATTCAGGCGAACGGCCTTGCGAAAGCTGTCCAGCGCCGCGTCCAACTGCCGGAGACGTTTCTGCGCATCCGCAAGCAAGACCCAGTAGAGGGGCGTTTTTGCGTATCGCGCTTGTTGCGCCAAGGCCCGTTTGACGACGTCCGCCGCCTGACCGGACGCCACCCCCGAAAAAAGGTCTGACAGTCCCGCGTCAGGTGCTTGAGATTGGTCAGGGGCTGGAGCCTCCTTCAGTTTTTGAAGGGCCCGCCGTGCGCGCGCATTGCCAGGATGAGAGTCCAGAATGGATTCATATATGCGCGCAGCGGTTTGCACATCGCCGCGTTTTTCGAAGGCTCGCGCTTGAGATATGGACCGGTTTACAGTCATCAAGACAACCATCTCAGATTGCGGCTTTCGCCATGGTCTATGAACACAACCAGATCGTGTGTGGTCTGTGAAGTCTTGGCGCCCATCTTCCATTCCGCCCCGTGATCCCCTACCTGTCTGCGCAGTGACCCCGCCATTGCCCGAAAGGCCTTTCATGCTGACGATTGCTTTCCAGATGGACCCGATCACCGGTGTCGATGTGAACGCGGACTCCACCTTCGACATTGCGCTGGAGGCGTTCGGGCGCGGCCATGAAATCTGGGTGTATGAGCCGAAGGATCTCAGCCTTGAGAACGGCAAGGTCCGCGCCATGGCGCAGCGGGTGAAAACGCTGGAGCGGGTGCAAGGCGCGCATGTGACTCTGTCAGAGCCTGAAGGGCTGGATCTGCATGGGGTGGACGCGATCTTCCTGCGTCAGGACCCGCCTTTTGACATGAGCTATATCACCACCACCCACATGCTTGAGCATGTCATGGACCAGGTGCTGGTGGTCAATGATCCGCGTCATGTGCGCGATGCGCCGGAAAAACTCTTCGTCACCCATTTTGAAGGTGTCATGCCGCCCACCCTGATCACGTCCTCGGAAAAGGATATCCGCGACTTCTTCGAGCGCCATAATCGCGACATCGTGGTCAAGCCGCTGTTCGGCAATGGCGGGGCGGGAGTGTTCCGCATTCGCGAGACGGCGGAGAACCTCGCCTCGCTGGTGGAATTGTTCCAGCAACTCAGCCGCGACCCCTTGATGGTCCAGGCCTTTGTTCCCGATGTCCGCAATGGCGACAAGCGCGTCATCCTGGTGGATGGCGAACCGGTGGGCGCGATCAACCGCGTGCCGGCCGAGGGCGAGGTGCGCGCCAACATGCATGTGGGCGGCAAGGCGGTGAAGTCCGACCTCACCGAGCGCGATCTTGAGATTTGCCGCATCATCGGCCCGGAGCTGAAACGCCGCGGCCTGGTCTTTGTCGGCATTGACGTGATCGGCGATTATCTGACCGAGATCAACGTCACCTCGCCGACCGGCATCCAGGAATTGCGCCGCTTTTCCGGCGTCGACGTGTCAGCGCTTTTGATCGACTGGGTGGAAGCCAAGCGGGCATGACGCCCGCTTCACTCAGATCAGTCGCGGCAGGGCGTCCGCCAGCGCGCGCACATCGTCTGGTGATGTGAAGACGCCCGGCGTCACGCGCACGCACGCCCCTTGGGCGACGCCTGTGCGATGGACGGTGAAGATCCGGTGCTCCTCCAGCAGGCGGCGCGCCAGGGTGATATTGTCTTCAGGGCTTGTTTGGCCGGGCGCTCTGAACGAGGTGATGGCGGCGTGCAGCCCCGGCTCATCAGGGGTGAGCACCTCAAACCCCGCCTCCCGCGCGGCGTCCACCCAGAGGCTGCGCAGATATCTCAGACGCGCCGCCTTGCGCGCCGGGCCAATGGCGGCGTGCAGATCGAGGGCTGCAGGAATGGCGAGAATGGCGGCGAAATTGGTCGTTCCGGTGTGGACGCGCGCCGACAGGTCGCCGGGGCCGCGCACGGCTTCGCCCATGAACGGATCAATATCCTCGATCCGGTCTTTGCGCACATACATCAGGCCGACGCCCAGCGGCGCGCCGATCCATTTGTGCAGGTTGAAGCCGATGAAATCAGCGCCAAGATCAGCGGCCTGAAAGTCGATCTGCCCCCAGGAATGGGCCGCATCCACAATCACATCCACCTGCCGGGCGCGCGCCATGGCGCAAATCTCAGACACCGGCAGGACCAGCCCGGTGCGATGGCTGAGATGGGTGAGCAGCATCAGGCGAACGTGCGGATTGGCGATCAGCGCCTGTTCATAGGCGTCGATCAGGCCCTGGCGCGTGGCGGGTTCGGGCAGGTTGATAGTCACAAGATCCGCGCCGCGCCGCTCGCGCAGCCAGCCCATGGCGGTCTGCATGGAGCCGTAATCGAGATCCGCGTACAGCACGCCATCGCCCGATGAGAGTTTGTTATAGCCGCCGATCAACGCTTGCAGCGCTTCGGTGGCGTTGCGAGTCAGGACGATTTCGTCCGCGTCACAGCCCAGAGTCCAGGCGATCTGGTCCTTGATGGCGCGCGCCTCGGCCCAGAATTCGCGCCGCGCATAATAGGAATTGCGGCGGTTCACGGTCTCCACATGCGCGAGATAGGCGCTTTGCACCGGCCGCGCCATCATCCCCCAATTGCCGTGTTCCAGGTGAATGATCTCATCAGTGACATCGTAGAGCCCGGATACTTCAGCCCAGAATGTTTCATCTTGCGCGGCGTCAAGCGGGTTGGCGCTGACAGCGGGCAAAGCGCGAGCTGCTCCGGTCAGAGACAAGCCGGCGGCGGCGGAGAAGATTGATCGGCGGGTCATAAGCGGCATCGGGAACTCGTCTCAGCTGGGAAACGCAACAGGGGCGCCGCATCAACGGCGCCCCTGTGCCTGTGCAGATTTGCAGTCCTAGAAATTGGCTTCCAGGCGCAGATAGTACTTGCCGCCGTCGGTGTCGTACGGGGCGTTGCGTGAGTAGATCAGGCCGCGATTGGCCTGGCGGCGCGATTCATCGGGATAGGCGTCGAAGATGTTTTCGGCCCCGACGCGCATGGCGAAGTTTTCGTTCAGCTCGACGCGAAGACCGAGATCCACGAAGATTTCCGCCCCGAAGTCCTGATAGATGACGTTGGCGCTGTCATCGGTGTCCGTCCATTCGCCATAATATCGGGCGCGAGCGTTCACGCTGTACCGGCCCAGAGCGTAATCGGCGCTGAGAACGGCGTTGTGCTGAGGCAGACCCTGCTCGAACACGGTGCGCGACACATCGTTGAACACGCCGCTGGCGGCTTCACCGGTGACCTCGGTCTCGTTGTAGTTATACGCGCCCGTCAGCGTGACGGCGCCTTCGCCCAGATCAAAGCCATAGCTCGCCACCAGATCGAGACCGCGGGTGCGGGTGTCAAACTGGTTCTGGAAGAAGGAGACGCGGGTGATGCTCTCTCCGCCCGGAACCCCGAGCGCCGCCAGCTGGGCCCGTTCGGCATCGGTCAGGGTGAAGCTGCCAAGCGTCGAAAAGCGGTCTTCCACGTCGATCTGATACAGATCGGCTGTCAGGGTGAAACCGCTGGCATGCTGGTAGGTCAGACCCAGCGAATAGTTCTGGGAGGTTTCAGCGTCCAGCGCCGTGATCTCAGGACCGGTTGCGCGGGCGTTGATGATGTCCGCCACCGGACCGACTGGGCTGAAACGCCCTGAGGTGACAAGGTTCAGCGTCGTGCTGTCCAGCCCTTGCGAGGTGCGTTCAGAGCGCAGCTGACCGGGGGTCGGGGCGCGGAAGCCGGTGGAGGTGGTGGCGCGGATCGCCAGAGCCTCGGTCAGCTCATACCGGCCTGACAGCTTGTAGTCAGTGGTGGAGCCGAACTCCGAGAAGTCTTCAAAACGCAGCGCCGCAGCCAGCGTCAGACGATCCGTGACAGGCGCTTCCAGATCGACATAACCGGCATAGCTGTCCTGAGAGAAGCTTCCCGCCTGCCGATCAGAATAACCCGGAAACCCGTTGGAGCCTGACGGCAGGCCGTCAACAGCGAGCGGACCGACGGCGTAGGACGCTTCGTCGCCGGCTTCGATTTCATACGTCTCTTCACGCGCTTCCACGCCGAAAGCGACGTTGACGGGTGCTGCGAAGGCGTCGACCGCCCAGCCATAGACGAAGTCGAGATTGAAATTGGTTTCCTGCTGGGCCAGCACGCCGGCGTTGAAGCTGGTCGGGCTTTGCGAACCCAGCGAAGCGTTGATGGTGTTGTAGATGAAGTAATCGACTTCATTGCGGCCGCGAGACGCGCTGAAATCCCAGCTCAGCCCGAAATCCAGGTCGCCGCGCAGACCGGCCACAACCTCATAGTCTTGATCCTCGGACCCGAACTGCGGGGAGAAACCGGCCGGGAAAATGGCGCTCAGATCATAAGCGGGGTCCAGCGGGCTGGTGCGGTAGGCGCTGGTGAAAGCCGGGTTGCGCCAGTTGAAGTCGCTGACGCCCTGGCCTTGAGTGAAGGTGGCGTGGCTGTAGCCTTCAACAAAGTCGGTGATCGGAGCGGCGGCGTTCAGGGCGAAGCGCACGACCTCACGTTCAGGCTGACCCCAGTTCTGCACCGGGTCGGCGACCTGAATGCCGGTCGCTTGTTCGAACGCGATGGCGTCCGGGCGCTGGCGCGACCGCGAGGTGCGCTCGGCGGTCACATGCTCAAGCGTCGCCGTGGCGAAGCCGCCGTCTCCCAGTTCAAAGCCCAGCTGGGCGCCGATCTGATATTCTTCGCCGTCCCCTTCGTAATACTGGGAGGCCTGGGCGAAGGCGCGCAGTCCAACCGTCTCGTCCAGGATCACATTGATCACGCCGGCGATCGCGTCAGAGCCATATTGCGCCGAGGCGCCGTCGCGCAGAACTTCAACCCGGCTCACCGCGAACGCAGGCAACGCGGCCATGTCTGTGGACTGGGCGCCGCGCGAGCCGAGCAAAGCCGCCCGGTGGCGACGCTTGCCATTGACCAGAACCAGGGTCTGGTCAGGTGACAGGGTGCGCAGACGCGCCGGGCGAATGAAAATGGCGCCGTCCGCCATCGGCAGGCGCTGGATGGAGAAGGCCGGGTTCAGAACGGCTAGGGAATCCATCAGTTCATCAGACACCACGCTGTCGAGGGCCACGCCGGAGATCACGTCTACGGGCGCCAGAGAATCCAGAGCTGTCCGGCCTTCACGGCGCGTGCCGGTCACGACGATGATGTCATCGCGTGCGGCGGCGCTGGTGTCCGCTTCGGATTGTGTCTGGGCGAAGGCTGGATGAGCCAGAGCTGCGGCGGCAGCGCCGGCAAGAAGCAGGATGCGCATGAATTGTCCCTCCAAAAACGCGTCGATGACGCTGCGGGACCCCATGCACCGCAACGCGTCCGCTCAAATGTGGTGGCGGCGTCGACCGTGAATGGTTAGGGGCGGCGTGTGACGGAACAGCGATGCTTCGGCGACAGATTGAAAAATTTATGTAATTATTTTATGCACTTATAGTCCGAGCTCGGATCAATCCCGCTATAATGAGCGATGGGGTTTTGACACCGGATTCATGATAGTAAGACACCACGTCAAGGAGGCGCGCCGCGATGATCGACACCGACACCCTGCACCTGCAATGGGCGCTCAGCTATCCGTTCCCGCGTCCGCAAACGCCCTTCATCTTTCTCGACGGCGCAACCTGGCCCTTGATGCAGACGAGCGGCGGGTTTGGCGACTGGATCATTGATCACGCCAAGGGACCTGTGCGCATGGCCGATGCGCTGGGCGAACAACGGCTCGCCGAGTTCGACCGCGGCGCCTATCACGCCGTTGCGGCGGTCGGTTCAAACGCCGCGCCGGCCCAGCTGCGCCGCAAGTTCCGCGATCATCTCGATGACGTCGCCATTCCCGTCATTCAGATCAACGTGCCGGACCATGTGGTCGCCTACGCCAACCGCATCGCGGTCTATGGCTCGATCCCGGCGACTTTGGTGGAGCGCCCCGGCGGCTCGGTTCGGGTCTGGGCGACGCTTCTGACGACGCGCGACTACGCCATCATGAACGGCACCGAAGACCGCGGCGAGATCTATGACGGCGTGCCGATCAGCCCGATCCATGTGCCCGAAGCGGTCGAGAATGCGTTTGAAGCCTATGCCTGCCTGACGGGCTCTCTGCCCTTGCGAGTCTCGGCTTTCCCGTCCGAAGGCTGCGGCTGGCCCGTGGGCGGCCAGTGGGAAGCGCAATCCGCCGCCATCCGCGCGCTGGGGCTGGATCTCAGCGTCGATCATTTCGTGCTGGAAAACACCGCGGATCCGGAATTGCGAGCGGCGCGTGATCTGGCGCTGTCCAAGGTGCGGTAGGAAGCGCCTGATGTCTTCCCCTCTTTCCCGGCCTCAAGCCGGGATCCAGAGTCGCCAACGCAGTGCTCCATGATCACTGGGTCCCCGCCTGCGCGGGGAAAGAGCGACCAACGTTTTACCTCACATGTCATTTCCCGGATAAACCGGTGAATGACAATCAGAGAGGATGAAAGCTGAAACCCGACCTCTCCCCCTGGAAAGGGGGAGAGGGATAAGATTGCTCGCCTACCTCTTCAGCCAGCCCTTGTTGACCACCACTTCGGCGATCTGGACGGCGTTGAGCGCTGCGCCCTTGCGCAGATTGTCGGACACGATCCACATGGCCAGGCCGTTCTCGACGGTGGGGTCGTTGCGGATGCGGCTGACGAAAGTGGCGAACTCGCCGACGCTTTCCACCGGGGTGACGAATTGCGGCTCGTCCTCGTCGGCGCGGTCGATCACCATCAGGCCCGGCGCTTCACGCAGCAGGTTGCGGGCGTCTTCTGCGCTGAGCTCGCGTTCCAGCTCCAGGTGGGCGGCGACGCAATGGCCGACAAAGACCGGCACGCGGGCGCAGGTGGCGAAGAGCTTGATCTTGGGATCAAGGATCTTCTTGGTCTCCACCGTCATCTTCCACTCTTCCTTGGTGGCGCCGTCCTCCATGAAGACGTCGATCTTCGGAATGACGTTGAAGGCGATCTGCTTGGGGAAGATCTCAGGCTCGATGGGGTCGTTGACGTAGATCGCCTTGGTCTGGTTCCACAGCTCGTCCATCGCCTCGCGGCCGCCGCCCGACGTGGACTGATAGGTCGAGCAATTGGCCCGGATGATCCCCGCCGCATCATGGATGGGTTTCAGCGCCACCACGGTCTGGATGGTGGAGCAGTTGGGATTGGCGATGATGTTCTTCTTCGGGCGCTCATTGAGCGTGTCCGGGTTCACTTCCGGCACCACCAGCGGCACATCCGGGTCCATGCGCCAGGCGCTGGAATTATCAATCACCAGCGCGCCGGCCTTGGCGATCTTGGGCGACATCTCGCGTGAGACATCTCCGCCCGCGCTCATCAACACGATATCCACGGTGGAAAAATCAAACGTGTCGGCGTCCTTGATGACGAGGGTCTTGTCGCCATAAGAGACTTCGCGGCCGACCGATTTACGGCTGGCCAGGGCATAGACGGTTTCGGCGGGGAAGAGGCGTTCTTCCAGAATGGTCAGCATTTCCTGACCGACAGCGCCCGTAGCGCCCAGAACGGCGACGTTGAGACCCATAATGCTTCCTCGATTTCAGCTGACGGTTGATTTATGTTTGGCTACATTCCCCTGATGGGTGGTTTTGCAGCTATTCTTGCTCTTGTTCAGACCGGTTTTACGGCGATCATGCTGGGTGTGCTGGTGTCCGTCGCCATCAGGTTCTGCATGGTGATGGACCGGTATGACCGGTCTGATGAAGAGCCTTAAAGAAAAACCCCCGGGGCCAGTCTGGCCCCGGGGGTTTTCACACCGGATAGACCAGACGTTTAGCCCAGGCTGGGGTCAATCTTCTTGCAGGCTTCCACAAGGCCCTTCACCGAATCCACCGAATGGTCGAACATCTCCTGCTCGTCCTTGTTCAGGGTGATTTCGACGATCTTCTCAACGCCATTGGCGCCGATCTGGATCGGCACGCCCACATACAGGCCGTCCACGCCGAACTGGCCGGTCAGGTGCGCGGCGCAGGGCAGGATGCGCTTTTTGTCGTTGAGATAGGATTTCGCCATGGCGATGGCGCTTTCCGCCGGGGCGTAGAAGGCCGAGCCATTGCCCAGAAGGCCGACGATCTCGCCGCCGCCCTTGCGGGTGCGGTCGACGATGGCGTCGATCTTCTCGTCGGTGGACCAGCCCATCTTGACCATGTCGGGAACCGGAACGCCGGCGATGGTGGAATAGCGGGTCAGCGGCACCATGGTGTCGCCATGTCCGCCCATCACGAAGGCGGTGACGTCTTCCACGGACACGTCAAACTCTTCGGCCAGGAACCAGCGGAAGCGCGCGGCGTCCAGAACGCCCGCCATGCCGACCACTTTGTTGTGCGGCAGGCCGGAGAACTCGCGCAGCGCCCAGACCATGGCGTCCAGCGGGTTGGTGATGCAGATCACGAAGGCGTTCGGGGCATGCTTCTTGATGCCTTCGCCGACCGATTTCATGACCTTGAGGTTGATTTCCAGCAGGTCGTCGCGGGACATGCCCGGCTTGCGCGGCACGCCGGCGGTGACGATGCACACATCCGCGCCTGCGATCGGGGTGTAGTCCTCAACCGAACCGCCGGTCAGATGGCTGTCCTTGCCGAAGACGGGGCTCGCCTCACACAGATCCAGCGCCTTGCCTTTGGCGGTGCCTTCGTTGAGGTCCATCAGGACCACGTCGCCCAGCTCTTCACGAGCAGCGATATGGGCCAGGGTGCCGCCGATCATGCCGGCGCCGATAAGGGCGATCTTTTTGCGAGCCATGGAAATACTCCTCAAGCCTTGCGAGGGGGCGCGCCTTTTGATGCAGGCGCGAAGACGGGTGTGCCTGATCTACTCCGCTCAGCGGCGAAGTGCAATGCACAGACGGGAGAAGACCGCTCACACGACCGTCAATCGCCCAGCCAGTGCATGAAACTGACATTGCGAATGCGGTCTCCGCCGATCTCTGCGCCGCCGATAAGGGCGGGCGCGTCCGGTTGCGGCGAGACGCTCGTGTGCAGATAGTCTGGCTGGATCTGACCTGAAATCAGGATCAGGCCGAGGATTTCATCCTGGGCGCGGAACTCAAACGCTCCGTCTGTCAGGGTCAGGCTGCTCGGGCGGATGCGGCGATTATCAAGCCAGTAGGTCTGGCCCAGCTCGTTCACGGCCGTTTCGCCATCAACCGGGTTCAGGCTCAGCCAGACCGGAATGTTGTCCGCCGCGGCGCCGGACTCCCGCCAGGCGTCAAAATCCATCCGGTGTCCGACAAACAGATGGTCCACATCCCATCCGCCGGCCGTCAGCCCGCCATTGGGCAGAAAGTAACCGCCAGGCTCAAAACTGACACTGACGTCAAACGAGGCCGTTTGGGCTGTTTCGGCGTCTGTGTCGGTGTTTGACGCAGCGGGCATGCGGGCTTCAGAGCATCCCGTCACCATTAGCGCGCTGGCGCTCAGGGCAAGCAATTCACGGATCATCATACGTCTCCCCAGACAATAATGACCAGTGTGCCCTGTTAACTGTGATGCGTCATTCAGATTGCGTATCCGTGTCTCCCGTCCGGCGTTCAGCGGCCAGATAGGCGTGCCCGCTCATCTCGAACAGACGCGAGACGGTGCGCTGGAACTCAAACGCGAAATCCCCTTCAGGATAGAGGTTCGCCGCTTCCACCGCCGCGCTCATGACCAGCTTGGTTTTGACCTCGTAGAGCGCGTCGATCAAGGTGACGAAACGCTTGGCCTGATCGCGTTTGTCCGGGGTCAGAAGCGGCGCCCGGTCGATCATCACCGTGTGGAAGGTTTCCGCCACCATCAGGTAATCCGCCGGGCCCAGCGGTTTGGCGCATAATTCTTCAAAGCTGAAGCGCGCCACGCCGGCGGCCTGGCGCGGGACCACCAATTCGCGACCCTGAACATCAAGAATGCAGGTCTGCACCTTGGCGCCGCGGGTCAGGCGCTTGAAGGCGGTGTCCATCGCTGAATCCGCTTCCGATCCCAGCGGGTGATAATAAACCGGCGCAGCTTCCAGCTGCTCCAGGCGATAATCGCGGCCGGAATCCAGCTCCTGAACGTCGAGCGTGTCCTTGATCAGGTCTATGAAAGGCTCAAACAGCTGACGGTTCAGACCGTTTTTATACAGATCGTCAGGGTGACGGTTTGAGGTGGCGACCATCACCACCCCTTCCGCGAACAGGCCTTCGAACAGACGGCCCAAGATCATCGCGTCGCCCACATCAGTGACCTGCAGTTCGTCAAAGCATAACAGCCGCGTCTGCTTGGCGAGCGCCTTGGCGACACGCGGCAAAGGATCGGAATCCTTTTTCTCGCGCTCATGGGTGATGCGCGCCTGGATCTCTTGCAGGAACTGGTGAAAGTGCACGCGGCGCTTTTTCGACACCGGGGCGGCGTCAAAAAACAGATCCATCATCAGGGATTTGCCGGTTCCCACGCCGCCATACAGGTACATCCCCTTGGGCGCGGGTTTGGATTTGCTGAAAAAGCTCGACTTGCCTTCATTCCACTCGGCCAGCGCCTCGCAGAGCGCTTGCAGGTGCTCAGCGATTTCGGCCTGGCCAGGGTCGGGTTGCAGTCGGCCTTCAGCCACCGCCTGTTTCAGGCTGTCCACAGGACCCATGGGTTAAAGGCTCCAGACCAAAGCCGCCGCGGCGATCAGCGCAAAGCTGATTGCGGCGGCGAGCCAGACACAAGCGGGACGTTTGAGGGTGCGCATGGGCGCTTCGATACCCCGATGCGCCCGTCCCGCCAAGATGGTCGCGGTCATAGCATTATGAGGTTGCAGAAGGATTGCGAGGCGATGACGGCGTGTTGTCAGCCGGTTTGCTGACCCCTCCAGCCTTCAAGCTCCGCCCGCCACGCATCGGGCAGCGGCTTCGGCCTGCGCGTCTGCCGGTCCACATAGACATGGACAAAGAAGCCTTCGGCGGCGGCGCTGTCCTCGCCGTGCTTGAAGATGGCGATTTCATAGCGCACCGAGCTGGAGCCGATGCGCGCCACGCGCACGCCCGCTTCCAGCTGATCGGGGAAGGCGGTGGCGGCGTGATAGCGGCAGCCGGTCTCCACCACCAGGCCAATGGTCTCGCCGTGCTCGATGTCCAACAGGCCCGCCCTCGCAAGCCGACGGTTCACCGCCGTATCAAAGAAGCCATAATAGACGACATTGTTGACGTGACCGTAGACGTCGTTGTCCGCCCACCGGGTCTCGATGGGTTCGAACTGGTTGAACTCCGCCCGCGTCGCCGGGGCCTGACGCTCTGCGCTCACAGGATTTCCTCATACATCGCCACGATGGAGGCGTAGGTCATCTCGCGCGGATTGTTGGGCAGCAGGCGATCATTGGCGGCCACGTCCTCGGCCATGGTCGGCACGTCATTATGGCTGATGCCGAGTTGCGAGAGGCGACGCTCAATGCCCACGGCCTCGGCGATGCGGTCCATCTCGTCGATCAGGCCGGTCGAGCCCGGCTTCAGGCCCAGATGCGCGGAAATCTCCGCATACTGATCCTCGGCGGAGGGTGCGTTATAGCGTAGCACCGGCGGCAGCACGACGGCGTTTGAAAGCCCGTGCGGCACATGGAACATGCCGCCCAGCGGATAGGCCATGGCGTGCACCCCGGCGCAGGGCGAGTTGGAGAAGGCCTGACCCGCCAGCATGGCGCCCAGTAGCATGTCGCCGCGCGCTTCGCGATCCGAGCCATCTTCACACGCGCGCAGGATCGAGCCGTGCAAGAGCTTGAGCGCGGTCAGCGCCAGCGCGTCCGACATCGGGTTTTTAGAGCGGCGATTGGTGAAAGCCTCGATCGCATGGACCATAGCGTCGATGCCGGTATAGGCGGTGGGGTGCTTGGGCAGGCCCAGCGTCAGATCGGGGTCCAGGATCGCCATGTCCGCATACAGAGGATCGGCTGCGATCCCACGTTTGGAGGTCGCGCCCGTGGTCAGAACCGCCACATTGGTCACTTCCGAACCGGTCCCGGCGGTGGTGGGCAGCAGGATCAGCGGCGGGCGAGACGCGCGCACCTGTTGCACGCCATACATGCCCGACAGCGATTGTTCGCCTGACAGCAGGACTGCGACGACTTTCGCCGTGTCCATCGGGCTGCCGCCGCCAAAGCCGATCACGGCCTCGGCGCCGAATTCCTGGCCTTCCTGCACCGCTTCAAACACCGTGCTTTCAGGCGGGTCGGCGACCACCTTGTCATAGACATGCACCTTGAGCCCGGCGTCTTTGAGCCCCGCCAGCGCCGCATCCGCCAGCCCGGCCTTCAAAACGCCCTGATCGGTGACGAACAGGATGCGTTTCGCGCCTTTCAGCGCCGGGGCGGCGGTTTCGGCCAGGCGCGCGCTTGAACCTGCTTCAAACAGGGTTTTGGGGACCGTGGTGAAGGTGAAAGCGGTGGTCATGGCGGTCGGCTCCTCCCGTATGCGGGCTCGGACTGCGCGGATGCGTCGCGTGTGATATGAACAGGGTCTCTTTCAGCAGACCCTTGAAACAGGCACAGTATGCCTGTTCTTTGCGCGCAGACCAGCCTGACCGGCCAGCCAGAGGAGGCGACGATGCTCGACGAAGTTTCCACATCGATACCGGATATGGGGCGCGCCTATTATGACCCCCTCGTGCAGGATTCAGGCAATGGCCTGACCGGGCCGGGCGGGGCGCTGCACCGCTACGCGATCCGTCCTGAAGGCTATCGTCTGGGCGATGAGGATTTCATCTCCGAGAGCTGGCAGCTCAAGCGCCAGCCTGACTACACTCCGGCCGAACACGCCCGCTGGCGGCTCCTGTTTGAGAACCAGCGCAAGATGCTGCCCGGTCGGGCCTGCAAGGACTTCATGGAGGGGTTCGAGCAACTAGAGCATCTGTTCAAGGACGGCATCCCGAGCTTTGACGACATCAACGCCATCCTGAAACCGGCCACGGGCTGGACGGTGGTGCCGGTGCCCGAGCTGATCCCGGACAATATCTTCTTCTGGCATCTGGAAAACCGCCGCTTCCCGGCGGGCGTCTTCATTCGCGGCGGTAATCCCAAGACCAAGAAGGTCAAGGACGCCAATCAGGGCCGTGCGCCGGAATTTGTCGAATACACCGCGGTGGAGGACGACCTCTTCTACCTGCAGGAGCCGGACACCTTCCACGACATCTTCGGCCATGTGCCGATGCTGATGAACCCGTTTTTCGCCGATTACATCCAGGCCTATGGCGCGGGCGGCCGTCGGGCGATCGAGTATAACCGGCTGAAGAATTTCGGCTCGGTCTACTGGTACACCGTCGAGTTCGGCCTGATCATGGAAGAGGGCGAATTGCGCGTTTACGGCGCCGGCATCTTGTCGAGCCCGGACGAGACCCTGTTCTCGCTGTACTCAGACAGCCCGCACCGGATCAAGATGGTGCCTGAGCGCGTCATGCGGACGGACTATGTGATCAGCGATTTTCAGGAAACCTACTTCGTCGTGGATTCCATCAAGGCGCTGTATGAAAGCACCGCCGGGCGCGACTTCACGCCAATCTACAAGAAGCTGCCCGCGGGCTTCACCTACGCGACCACTGCCGCCCTCGACACCGATGTGATCGTCACCGAAGGCACGCAGGAATACAAATTCTGCGGCGGCAAGGGCAAACCCCGCGCGGTGGCGCACATGGAAGCCATTCGTGAGGCGCATAAGCGGTAGGTAGTTTTCTGAATTCCCGGGCGAGCATGACGAGACCCGGGACCTCCCTCCGCTATAGGCGCCACATCGTGATGGAGGCCCCGGCTCTGCGCTTCGCTTGGCCGGGGTTTCAGCTTTTGCAGTCATGTCATTCACCGGTTCATCCGGGGGATGACAGGCATGAGAGGTTTAGACGTCTTTCTCTTTCCCGGCGCAGGCCGGGATCCAGAGATCATCAAGCGCTACGCATCCGGCTCTGGGCCCCGGCTTTCGCCGGGGAAGAGATGCGGGTTGAGCCGTGACCACAAGAAAGCCCCGGCGTTTTCACCGGGGCTTTCTTGTGGTCACGGCTGGCAGGCCCTACTCCATCGTCGGGATGATGAAGGCCTGGTCAGACACTTCGCCGGTGGGCCAGCGCTGGGTCACCGTCTTGATCTTGGTGAAGAAGCGCACGCCTTCCATGCCGTGCTGGTTGGCGTCGCCGAAGGAGGACCGCTTCCAGCCGCCGAAGGTGTGATAGGCCACCGGCACCGGGATCGGCACGTTCACGCCCACCATGCCCACATTGACCTTGGAGGCGAATTCCCGCGCCGCCAGGCCGTTGCGGGTGAAGATCGCCACGCCATTGCCGTACTGGTGTTCGCTGGGCAGCTTGGCGGCTTCCTCGAGGTCCTTGGCGCGCACGATCTGCAGCACCGGGCCGAAGATTTCTTCGCGATAGGTCTTCATGTCGGCGGTGACATGGTCAAACAGGGACGGGCCGATGAAATAGCCCTTCTCATGGCCTTGCAGTTTGAAGTTCCGGCCGTCGATGAGGAGCTTCGCGCCTTCGTCGACGCCCATCTGGATATAGCCTTCGACCTTGTCCTTGTGCGCCTGCGACACGACCGGGCCGTACTGGGCGTCGGGATCCGTGGAAGCGCCGGGGGTCAGCTTCTCGATCTCGGGGATCAGCTTTTCCAGCAAGCGATCGGCGGTGTCATCGCCCACGGGAACCGCGACGGGCAGCGCCATGCAACGCTCGCCGGCCGAGCCATAGGCTGAGCCCACAAGGTCTTGCACGACCTGATCCAGATCAGCGTCGGGCAGGATGATGCCGTGGTTCTTGGCGCCGCCCATGGCCTGCACGCGCTTGGCGTTAGCGGTGCCGCGCGAATAGACATACTGGGCGATATCGGAAGAGCCCACAAAGCTGACCGCCTTGATGTCGGGGTGATCGAGGATGGCGTCCACCGCTTCCTTGTCGCCATGGACCACATTCAGGATGCCGTCGGGCAGGCCCGCTTCGGTCATCAGTTCAGCCAGGCGCACCGGAACGGAGGGGTCTTTCTCGGACGGCTTGAGGATGAAGGCGTTGCCGCAGGCGATGGCTACGCCGAACATCCACATCGGGATCATGGCGGGGAAGTTGAACGGGGTGATCCCCGCCACCACGCCCAAAGCCTGACGCATGGAATAGACGTCGATGCCGGGGCCGGCGCCTTCGGTGTACTCGCCCTTCATCAGATGCGGCACGCCGCAGGCGAATTCGATCACTTCCAGGCCGCGCTGAATGTCGCCCTTGGCGTCGGCGACGACCTTGCCGTGTTCGGTGGACAGCAGGACCGCGAGCTCCTCCATGTTCTCTTCAAGCAGTTGCTTGAACTTGAACATGACGCGGGCGCGGCGCTGGGGGTTCACCGCAGCCCAGGCCGGTTGCGCCGCCTTGGCGATGGCGACCGCCTCGTCCATTTCCTTGACGCTGGCGAGCGCGACCTTGGCCTGGATCTCGCCTGTATTGGGATCATAGACATCGCCAAAGCGGTTTGAGCCGCCGGGCGCGGCCTTGCCATTGATGAAATGGTGAATATCGCGGTGTGCGGACATGAGGCTTCCTCCATCGGCCGGTCTTGGGTGGACGCCGGCGCGTGTGGTTATGATCTGGGCTGGGTTTAACGCCCGGCAGGGCGGCTTGTCGAGCGTCCAGCAGAGGATGTGAGCGCTAGCGGGTCGACAGGCTGGCGGGTTGTCCCTGGGCGGTCTCTCCACTCCAGCCCTCTTCGGCGAAAACGCCGGAGAACACTGTCGCGCCGCTCGGGTCGAACAGGCTCAGCGTGTGCGCCGTGTCAGAATAGCTCCAGAACGCCGTGGCGGACACGCCAGACGGGCAATTGGGCATGGCGGTCGCAAAGCCTGAAGCGTCACGTTGATCAAGATTGGTTTCCGGCAGGGGCGCGGCGGTCGCGTCCAGCAAGATCTCGCAGCTTTGCGACGCTGTTGACAGCGTATAGACGCCGCCCTCGGGCGGGGCCGCT